>NZ_QTLR01000006.1:0-133825 GCF_003602765.1 Veillonella sp. AF36-20BH | reverse complement strand
TACGGGCTTATAGCCCGTGAGCAAACCACCCGTTTTACGGGTGGTTCTGATTGCTATGCAAAACTTTCATAATGATAATGATTCTAAATACCCATGTGGGTATATCTATCTAAGTATTACATTGATAGAATATAAATATAGCTATTTTGTGATAAAGAAGGCAGGTGATGTGTTGTATCGATTAATACTACAGCGTTTGGCGAGTATTGTAGGTGTTTTATTGGTGGTTACTATCGGTACATTTGTATTGATAAAATTATCTCCTATTGATCCCGTGTCGATGAAGTTTAATCTTGTAGGGGCTACACCAGATCCAGTTGTAGTTGCACAGATACGAGAGCAGTTAGGTCTCAATGACCCTTGGTGGCAGCAATACCTACGTTGGTTAGGTCAAATTGTACAAGGGGACTTTGGTGAGTCCATTCTGTACGCTTTACCAGTGGCGACTATTCTTGGTGGAGCCTTGCCTAATACCTTGGGGCTAGTATCCTTAGCTCTTGTTATGGGGATAGTGGTAACCATACCGCTCGGTATGTTATCTGCAAAGTATCAAGACTCATGGATTGATCATGGGGTTCGTCTCGTTACATTTCTAGCATTAGCAATCCCTGGGTTCTGGGTCGGTTTATTATTACTGTACTTATTTGGTGTTAAATTACAGCTAGTGTCGGTAACGAATACCAATGGCTTTTCTGCCTATGTATTGCCTGCGGTAACCCTTGCTTTATGGATATGTGGTCTTTACATTCGTCGATTGCGCAATACTATTTTAGAAGTGTCGCGACAGCCCTTTGTACAGGGGGCGCGAGCATTAGGCTTGCCAGAATGGATGGTCTACACCCGTTACATATTCCCTCATGTGGGACTTATGTTGTTGCCTATGATGGGGGTAACTATGGGCGCTATGCTAGGTGGCTCTGCTGTTATTGAAACGGTGTTTTCCATAAAAGGCATCGGCTACATGATGGTACAGGGCATTATGGCTCGCGATTATGTATTGATGCAGGGTTATATCATATGGATTACCTTGGTGTTTATCGTGATTAATATCATCATTGATGTATTGAGTGTTTGGCTGAATCCGAAGCGAAGAGCCGCCATAAAAGGAGGCTCTTATGAATAGACAAAAGCCCTATACTTTATACGCCATGTTGGTATTAGCAGCTCTGTGGATCGTATTTTTCCTATGTGCTCCTTATATAGCACCCTTTGATCCTGAAACGACGAGTATCGCGGACCGCTTACAAGACATTAGTAGTACCCATCTATTAGGTACTGACCAACTCGGTCGTGATGTGTGGTCTCGTATTCTGTACGGTGGTAAAGCCTCTTTAGGGATTACTTTCACCATCATTGGCATTAGTGGGGCCATCGGTATCGCTATTGGTGGATTAGCAGGATTCTCTACACCTCGCATTGATCGTTGGTTATCTCGCTTGATTGATTTGGTACTAGGGTTCCCGAACATGGTGATTGCCATTGCTTTCATCGGTATTATGGGACCTAGCATAACGAATGTAATCATTTCCTTGTGCATTACGAAATGGGCGGAATATGCCCGTATCACTAGAGGCCTCGTACAGATTGAACGCCACGCGGAGTACATTACCTTTGCTCGTATGTCAGGTGCTTCAAATCTACGAATTCTGTGGCGCTATATTCTGCCGAATGTATTGCCACCGTTGGTGATCGTTATTATTCAACATTTAGGGGACGCCATCATTTTGGTAGCCAGTTTTTCGCTCATCGGCATCGGTGTACAACCGCCGGATCCGGAGTGGGGCGCTATCTTGTTGAGCTCCCGAGATTTTCTACAAACGGCGCCGTGGCTGCTAATTTACCCGGGGCTCGCTATTTTTATTACCGTTGTTTTATTTAACTATATTGGTGATGCGTTGCGCGATGCCCTTGATGTATCTCGTTAACCGTGCTGTGTATAGATTTTTTATGGTGAAAGCCTCGACGAGGCAATGTATTTTAAAGGAGATATTATGAAACGTTGGTTGTTAGCATGTTTGTCCATGCTATGCATGGTGGCTCTCTTGGTTGGCTGTGGCAATGATACTGCTAAAGACAGCAAACAAGGTAAGCATATGAATGTTGGTTTGTATTGGTTTGGTGAAACATTAGACCCAACTCACGAATGGGATGCGTGGACATTGACACGTATCGGTGCAGGTGAAACCTTAGCCGTTGTTACACCGGATATGAAATTTGCCCCACAATTGGCAGATTCTTGGGAAAATGTAGACCCTACAACATGGAAATTCCACATCCGTGAAAACGTAAAATTCCACAATGGTACTCCGATGACACCTCAAAAGGTAAAAGAGTCCATTGAGTATACGATGAAACAAAGTGCTCGTTCCGCTAAAGCTGTTAAAATCGAGTCCATCACAGTAGATGGTCAAAACTTGATTATTAAGACTACAGAGCCTAATGGTTCCTTGTTATCTAGCTTGACTGAACCTGCTTTTGTTATCATGGATACTGCAGATCTTAAAGATGTAGCATCTAAACCAGTTCTTACAGGCCCTTATAAAATCACTGCTTTCAAAAAAGGTGAAACAATTGAACTTGCAGCCTTCGCAGATTACTGGGGTGGCAAACCAGGTCTTGATACTGTAACTGTAAAAGACATCGAAGACAATAACAAACGCGCTATGGCGTTGCAATCTAAAGATGTAGACGTAATTCAAAAAGTGGACTCTGCTAACCGCAGCTTGTTCAAAGACGGTTTCAATATTCAAGACGTTGCTGGCGTTCGTGTATTTATGTTAAAAGCAAACCACACAGAAGCATCTCCATTACATGATAAAGCTGTGCGTTCCGCTATTGCTCATATCATTAATTATGATTCCATGGCTAAAATCATTGGCAATGGCTCTACACCAGGGGCGGCACCATTCCCGCCATCTGCCAACTTAGGCTATGATGCAATTGCTAATAAACCGATGACAGATGTAGCAAAAGCTGACCAAATCTTGACTCAAGCTGGTTACGCTAAGAATGCAAACGGCATGTATGCAAAAGATGGCAAAGAATTAGCGATTACTATTGCTATTTGGGGTAAAGACACAAGCTTATACGAAGAAATTCAACAAGAATTGAAAAAAGCAGGTATTGCTGTAACTCTTAAGAAATTACAAAGCCCTGATGAAGTAGATACACTTGGTACAGATGGTTTCGATTTGGTAGAACGCAATGTAGTTACTATGTCTACAAACGATCCTTACTGGTTCCTCAGCTTGTTCTACAAAACTGGTGCGAAAGCAAACGTTGGTGGCTACTCTAACCCTCAAGTAGATGTGTTAATCGACCAATTGTCAGTAACATTTGATCAAAACGAACGCTCTAATATTGCAAAACAAGCGCAACAAATCTTAGTTGATGACGTAGCAGATATCTATTTGTTGTATCCAAGTGCAACAGTTGTATCTACTACAAAAGTTAAAAATGTACCGGTACATCCAATCGATTACTACTTATTAACAAAGGATTCTACTATTGAATAAATCTGATTGTATCGTATTTGATAAGGTTACAATTTCATACAGTGCGGAGCAAGCGGTACGCGATGTATCCTTCTCCGTGCCCAATGGTGAGGTCTTTGCCATCGTTGGTGAAAGCGGATCTGGTAAATCTACGTTAGTTCGTGCCGCCTTTGGCATGTTGAAACAAGCTAACATTAGCGGCCAAATTTTGCTAAACGGAACCGATGTTTCTACATTGAGTGATAGCGATTGGCGACAATTGCGGGGCACGAAGACTTCTATGATCTTTCAAAATCCCAGCGCCTATCTAAATCCAAATCGCACCGTAGAAAATCACTTCAAAGATTTATTCCGTGCTCATGGTGAAAGCTATGATGTAAGCCGCGTTAAAGATATGCTTAATCTTGTTCACTTAACTGACGGAGAGCGTATCTTGCAGTCCTATCCGTTTCAATTGAGTGGTGGTATGCAACAACGGTTTGCAATAGCCTTGAGCCTTATCTTGAAGCCGAGCATCGTATTTGCTGACGAACCGACTAGTGCCTTAGATATGCTCGTGCAAGCCTCTGTATTAGATCTTATGAAGGAGGTCACCCAGGCCCTTGGGGCAACGGTGATTATCGTAACTCATAATATCAAGGCGGCGGCGCGCATTGCTAATAGCATTGGGGTTATGAATAAGGGGCAACTCGTTGAAGTAGGCTCTACCGAAGAGATCATGGCCCATCCAAAGGATGAGTATACTCGTATTTTGTTAGATTCCGTAATGAAAGTGGTGTAGTATGATTCAACTTGAGAATATATGTAAACAATATACGAACCACAATCATACGGTTTACGCCGTTGATAACGTATCCTTTTCTGTAGCGGAGAATGAACGGGTAGGTATTGCTGGTGGTAGCGGTTCTGGTAAAAGTACATTGCTTAGGATGATTGCCATGCTAGAAAAACCTACATCTGGCACCTTGCGACTCTTTGGTGAGGACATCCATTCTATTCAAAATCATACAGAAATATATCGCTCTATGCAGATGATGTTCCAAAATCCCTTGGCGGTGATTCCACCGAGAATGAACTTAGAAGCATTTCTCTTAGAGCCATATATCAACTATAGGCTTATGGATATAACCGCTGCAAAGGAAGATATCCGTAAATGGATTCAACATGTAGATCTACCTGAAACGATTGTTCAGAAATATCCTCATGAAGTAAGTGGTGGTCAGCTGCAACGGTTAGTACTGGCAAGGATTATGTTGATGCATCCAAAACTAGTACTCTTTGACGAACCTACATCAGCCCTTGATGCGGTGAATCAAAAGTTGGTACTAGATTTATTACAAAAACTCCATAGGGAACAACCCTTTGGCTACGTATTCGTCAGCCATGATATTGGACTTTTACAAGCCGTAACAGACCGAATCATCGTTATGAAAGATGGACAAATCGTAGAAACTATCGAATCAAAACGACTTAAAGAAGCGGTACACCCATATACAAAAGCGCTTGTCAGTGCTGGAGAATAAAGAAGGCCCCTGTTATACAGGGGCTTTTTTATACGTATAATCAATAAATTATACGATTTTAACTATAAGTAAAATTATAATAGTATATTATGGTATGATATTTTATGAATAAAAGGAGGTATATATGAGTGAGAGTATTATGGCATTGATAAATTTAGTTAGAAAACGATTTGATTTATTTACAAAGATTTTTGTTTTACTTTTTTTGTTATGTTTGTTTGCTGATTACTTATATGCTTATTATGGAGTAAATATATTAGATTTTGAATCTATATTACCTCAAATAGTAAAAGTATTGCTAAAAAAAGTTGAGTTTATTCTTTATTGGCTAATCCCTTTTGTATGTAGCATACCAGGAATATTATTTTTGATACTACTTATAGCTTATATCCTAGAAGTTATAATAAAGCAATTAGATAAAAAAGAATACTTTATGAAATTATCTGAAGATTTTTATAAGTTGTTAAGCCATATGGAGTCATACTGTCAATTTATAAGTAATCAAAGTTTTGACTTATTACAATTATCAATAGTCTATATTCCTTTTATTGGAGGCGTATATTATATTCTTGCGATGTTT
This sequence comes from Veillonella sp. AF36-20BH, assembly GCF_003602765.1. Lineage (NCBI taxonomy): Bacteria > Bacillati > Bacillota > Negativicutes > Veillonellales > Veillonellaceae > Veillonella > Veillonella sp. AF36-20BH. The sequence goes on along the minus strand of NZ_QTLR01000006.1, from coordinate 128,228 downwards.
AATCATATAGGTGTTTTAATTTCTCCGGATTGGTATACTTCATCATTTGAAATCATCAATCCTATAAAGCACTTTATTTCTCTTAGCTGTTTACTTCCTAATATGACACATAAAGAATGGATTGAATTAGTATTCGTATTTAGTCGGAGCTTTATTTACGGATACTGTATATATTGGTTTTATATTAGTTTATATATCTCTATAAAAAAAGAACGTGAACTATTAAGAAAACGGAGTATAAGAGAGGAATAGCTGCTTGTGAATTAGAATTTTTTAGAACCGATGATAAATACATATTGTGAGATAAAGTATTTTGTAGAATATGTAAGTTAGTAGGTCAAATTAGTTATATAAAGGAATTATATTTAGTTCATCTACAAACACTAAAAGGAGATATTTTATGAATACCTTAGGGCGTTTTTATGATGCATTAAAGATTGCATTAGATATGTTGTTTTATAAAGATCAATACTTAATATTTAATGAAACTGATAATCATGTAAGTGAGTTGTCCATTTCACATAAGATTGGGCACTATTTATCATTATGTATAGATGAGTATGATGTAGACTGTGAATATAACCGGGATTTAGCTGATTCTAAAAAGAATAAGGCTAATGAGTTGATAAGGCCAGATATTATAGTGCATAGACGTGGATGTAATAGTAGCAATTTTGTCGTTATAGAAGTAAAACCTTGGTGGAATGATAATGCGGAGGAGGATATCAAAAAATTAGCTGAAATGACAGAAGAAAATGGAAGGTTTGAATATGATTATGGGTGTAGTATAATTATCACAAAAAATAGATACGATGTTACTGCAACCATATTATCTAAGGGGGATATTATAGAACGTAATATCAAGATATAACTCAAATAATATAAATAAAAATAGTTCCCTTAGGAGCTATTTTTATTTATATAAACTATTCAATTTCCGCTTTCAAATCAATTATATTTTTAGCTGCTACGCAGCTAGGGCAGTCACAGAATTCTGCGCCTTCTGCTTTGATGTCTTTAGCGTGTTGTAATAGGTTAGCTGCACCTTCTTCGCCAAGGATTTGTGTAGCGAGTTCAGAGCCTGCAAAGCCTATTGTTTCGTCGATAAGCGCAATATTTTGTTCTGCTACGGGTACGAGTTGTTTCGTGAGTTCTTCTTGCTTAGGAGTACCTTCTGCATCAATCCAAGACTGAGCGAATTCTTTTACTTTAGGATTGCTTTGTGGTGCATCTAATAATGCTTGAACTAGTTGTGTTAATTGTGTATGTGTCATGATTATTTCCTCCATATAATTACTAACTATAGTTTTGGAATAGTGCATTTAGTATCATATGAGCACCTGTTCCTTTTGTTGAGTTCATTATAGCACCAACAATAATTTTGAATAGTAGAATGATTTGCGATAGATACTATCAAATGTGATAGATTTGTGATGATAACTGATTTAAATTTTAGTGATATAATTAACTTACCATATGTAGTTTGTTTACAGGGGAATGTATCATGAAAAAGGTTGTATGTGTGTTAGCTACGTTAGCTTTTATAGGTTCTATTAATCTTGTGTCCGCAGATGATTTGACGAGATTCCGTCTTAATGGTAATTCGATTTATGACCAGCCTTATGGGGATCGTAATGAGTTTCCTTGTCCAGATAGACTTGGAAGTTGCAGCATGACTGATGAGGATTATAGAAGTACTCGTAAAGGTCAATCGCTAGAGGTGTTTGATACCATATATGAAGCTAAGCAACATTTGAACTTTAAACCGCAGTTGCCAAATGGCGTAGAAGGGTTACATGCTATACATGTGGCTGTTGTAGATCATGATGTACTACAAGTGGTGTATGCTTATCATGAGCTTTTAAAAGGAAAATACTTTGACCGTGTAGATGATATGCCAAAGTATATTAAATATCGCGTATCTGCGGTATCTGGTAATATTGCAGGTGATTATAAGGATTACGTGCCTCAGAAAACAGAGGTTGTAAATGGCATGACCGTGACCTATAGAATGGTAGATGACTCTGTTTACTTAACATCTTGGGAACATGAAGGACAAAATCATGTGTTCTTATTTAATGAGCCAGTTTCTGTTGAGCGGGCTAGGGAAATGATTAACAGTGTAAAATATTGAAAAAACACTAAAGGTGTAGTATATTATAGGTAGGCAATTGATAGTTGTGCAATTAACTACAAAATCCCCCGGAGCGGCAACTCCGAGGGATTTTTTACATTATTACGCTAATGTTAGAGCGTTGGGCTAGTTGCTAAATAAAAGGGCTAGGAAAGCGTCTAACCACTTGCAAATGTAGTAGGCGAGTACATTTACCATGACGGCTAGCCAAAATTGATAGTTGTTGTGCAATAACTACACCCCCTTTCTGTTGCCAGATTAGGGTTAGCAACACTTATAGTATAGCAAAATACTCTTTACACAAATAGCGATATACAGCCCTCTTTGTTGTGATTGATATTAAAAATAATGGAGCTCTTATGAACGCAGAAAATTATAAGATTTCAAAGCTACCATATATAGAAAATGGTAGTAATGAAATTATGGAAAAGTACCAAATACGCACGCAATATGAAACAGAACCACCTCATGGGGATGCTATATACTCTATTGCTATAAAAAATAAGGTATTGCCATTTTGGATTTATGGTAGAGATGTTACTTTCATAGGTAGTAGCATGGTTATGGTCGAGTCAGTAAGATGCAAAACTTGGGATCCTATTGAAACTATGATTATTGATTTAGAGAATGAAGTGTATGCTAATTTAAAGGAATGGTATACAGATATTTCATTTGTTAGTGAACGCATTGAGCTAACGAACCAAGTGGTAAAGAAGAAGAAACTCATTATGAATGATTTTGATAGTTTAGAGTGGACTAACTACTAACGATGAGTTTTATGAAATTATATTCATTTTATTTTAATTGACATAAGTCTATAGAATACAGTACAATACCCTTATATCTTAAATCAAGCGATGAACGGGTATAAAGGTTTACAAATCCTGCTTTCAGAGAGTTGCCGGCTGGTGCGAGGCAATAGAGGTTGTACGCTGACACTCTCCCGTGAGCTTCGGTGGTGAACGTCAGTAGTCATCGACGGTGGTTCCGTTATCGCCGAAACGAGTCCCAATTAGGGTGGTACCGTGTTATGAATATAACGCCCCTTTGAGCAACGACGGTTGTTCTGAGGGGCTTTTTTATTTGTGAAAGTCTAGTAAATCACTGATTATATATGGTGTCGACATTGGCGATGTTACAAACTTTCACTAATGGATAGATATAATAAAGTGTTATGTTTTATGAGGATAGAAAAGGTGGCTATTATGGAACAGAATCGCGTATATTTCTTCGATACAACCCTTCGTGATGGGGAACAAACACCAGGTGTATCTTTACAAACTCCTGAAAAAATTGAAATTGCGAAAGGCCTAGTACGCCTCGGCATCGACGTAATCGAGGCTGGCTTTCCAGCTGCATCCCCTGGAGATTTTGACGCGGTACAAACGATTGCCCGCGAAGTGAAAGGCGCAACAATTTGTGCGTTGGCACGTGCTAATGAAAAGGACGTACAAAAAGCGATTGATGCATTGAAAGATGCGGAACGTAGCCGTTTGCATGTATTCATTGCTATTTCCGAACTTCATATGGAATATAAATTAAAAATGACTCGCCAAGAGGTATTGGATAAGGTTAAGTCCGTATTGGCATATGCAAAAGGTAAGGTCGATGAAATCGAGTTCTCCGGTGAAGATGCGGCACGCTCTGATTTAGATTTCGCATGCCAAGTATTTGGTGTTGCCATTGCTGGTGGTGCAACAATTATTAATGTACCAGACACAGTAGGTTACATGAACCCTAATGAGTTCGGTGATAAAATCCGCTATATTAAAGAACATACACCAGGCATTGAAAATGCAATTATCTCTGTTCACTGCCATGACGACTTAGGCCTTGCCAATGCGAATACGTTAGCTGCTATTAAAGCAGGTGCACGCCAAGTAGAAGGCACAATTAATGGTCTAGGTGAACGGGCTGGTAACGTAGCGATTGAAGAAGTGGTAATGGCTCTTAAAACACGCCATGATTATTTTGATGACCTTCAAGTGAACATCGATACAAAACAATTTACGAAAGTATCTAAACTTGTGAGCCGTTTAACAGGGGTTGTAGTTCCTCCAAATAAACCAATCGTGGGTTCTAACGCCTTTGCTCATGAATCTGGTATCCATCAACATGGTATGATGAGCAATCCTGAAACGTATGAAATCATGACTCCTGAGTCCGTAGGGGCTGAAAAAACAGATCTCGTATTGGGCAAACACTCCGGTCGTCATGCCTTCGCTGATCACTTGGCAAAACTTGGTTTCCAATCTTTCGCTGAGGAAAAAATCAACGATCTTTTCGCTAAGTTTAAAGAGTTGGCAGATCGCAAAAAACAAGTATACGACGATGATATCGTAGCCCTCGTAGTAGACAATCTTCACCACAAAAAAGCGTTCGAGCTCGTGGCTCAATATTACAAATTGGGTGAAAAAGGCTACGCATACGCTGACGTTCGTCTCATGACTCCAGATGGTGAAAGAGCGGATGCTGCCGTTGGTGATGGCCCAGTAGACGCGTCCCTTAAAGCGGTTGAACGTGTGGTTGGCTTGCCAATTAGCTTGAAAGATTACCAAATCCGCGCCATAACAGCTGGTAAAGATGCCCTTGGGGAAGCAACCCTCAAGGTAGAATACAACGGTCGCTTGTATCATGGTCGTGGTATCAGCACAGATATCGTTAAATCAAGTGTAAATGCATATATTAATGCAGTTAACTCAGTATTCCTAGCTATGGAGCTAGAACAACAGGAGGAAGAATAATATGGGTATGACCATTACTGAAAAGAATATGGCTCGTCACGCGGGTCTTGATGTCGTTAAACCGGGACAAATCATCGAATGTCAGTTGGATGCTGTATTGATGAACGACATCACATTCCCACCGGCGCGTAAAGAGTTCTTAAAAATCGGCAAACCTGTATTTGACCGTCATAAAATCTACTTGGTGCCGGATCATTTCACACCAAATAAAGATATTCAATCCGCTACACAAGCGAAAGTAATGCGCGACTTCGTACGCGAACATGGCATTACAAACTATTTTGAAGTCGGTAGAATGGGTATCGAGCACGTTATTTTGCCAGAAAAAGGTCTTATCGGTCCTGGGGAAATGATGATTGGTGCTGACTCACACACTTGTACATATGGTGCGGTAAATGCATTCTCCACAGGCGTAGGCTCCACTGATGCGGGCGTTGCTATGGCAGAAGGTAAAACTTGGTTCAAAGTACCTGAAACAATTAAGGTTGAGCTTATCGGCAAACCTAACAAATGGGTAACTGGTAAAGACGTAATCCTTGATTTAATCGGTCAAATCGGCGTAGACGGCGCTCGTTACATGGCCCTTGAATTCGCCGGCGAAGGCGTACAACACATGACTATGGCTGACCGCCTCACAATCTGTAACATGGCTATCGAAGCTGGTGGTAAATGTGGTGTATTCCCTTACGATGCAATTACTGAAGAATACATCAAAGGCCGCGTAAATCGCCCTGTTGAGCCAATCGCTCCAGATGCTGATGCGGTATATGCTCAAACTATTACAATTGACTTGTCCAAATTGCAACCAGTTGTAGCGTTCCCTCATTTGCCATCCAACACACATTACATCAACGAAATCGACAAAGATATCAAGATCGACCAAGTTATTATTGGCTCCTGTACAAATGGCCGTTACGAAGACTTGGTGGCAGCTGCGGAAATCTTCAAAGGTCGCAAGGTGGCTCCATTCGTTCGTTGCATCGTAATCCCTGGCTCCCAAGATGTATATGACCAAGCTTTGAAAGAAGGGCTTTTGGATATCTTCATTCAATCTGACTGTGCTGTGTCCACTCCAACATGTGGTCCTTGCCTAGGCGGTTATATGGGCATCATGGCCGAAGGGGAACGCACCGTTTCCACTACAAACCGTAACTTCCGTGGTCGTATGGGTCACGTTGATTCTGAGGTATACTTGGCAAGCCCTTACGTGGCGGCAGCAAGTGCTGTATTAGGCCGCATTGCAGGCCCTGGGGAGGTTTAAAATGGATTTTGAAAGCAAAAAAATCTGGCGCTACGGCGACGATGTAGATACAGACGTAATCATTCCGGCTCGTTACTTAGCGATTGCCGATTGGAACGAATTGGCTGAACATGCGATGGAAGATATTGATACGATGTTCGCTCCTAATGTGAAAGCTGGGGAAATCATGGTTGCTGGTAAAAACTTTGGCTGTGGTTCCTCCCGTGAACACGCACCAGGTGTTATTAAAGCTAAAGGCGTGCCTGTTATCATAGCACACTCCTTTGCTCGTATCTTCTTCCGTAATGCTATCAACATCGGTTTACCAGTTGTGGAAATCGGTGAACAAGTTGATCGTATCGATGCAGGTGATGCAATCGGCGTAGACTTGTCTAAAGGTATCGTGTACAACTTGACTAAAAACGAACAATACCAAGGTACTGAGTTGCCACAATTCATTCAAGATATTGCGGCAGCCGGTGGTCTTGTAAGTTTTGCTAAAAACCGTAAATAGGGGCGAGCCGAACACTCGTCTCAAGCCTCCACTGGCCAGGTCTGACTTCGGCCTACGGCCTCCGCAGGGCCAAAGTCGTTTTCAACGCGCATTCGGCTCTTGGGAGTGTGAAGGCTCGATACTGGCTATATAGATTTCTAACGGTGGAATAACGAAAGATGAGTTTGTGCTTCATCTATGACAGTTGTTATATGGAGAGGTAATATGAGCGAAAAGAATATTGTATTGATTCCTGGTGATGGTATCGGTACTGAGATTATTGCAGCAGCGAAGGCTGTGTGTGATGTGGCTTTTGAGAAAGCCAATGTAAAGGTTAATTGGATTGATAAGAAAGCGGGCGGTGCGTCTATTGATGCATACGGCGTGCCTTTGACTGAGGATACGATTGAGGCTTGTAAAGCGGCTGATGCTGTATTGCTCGGTGCTGTAGGCGGTCCTAAATGGGATAATGTCGATCCTTCTATCCGTCCTGAGAAAGCAATTCTAGGTCTTCGTAAGGAACTTGGTTTATTCTGTAACTTGCGTCCTGTAAAAATCTATCCATCCTTGCAAGAGTATTCTCCACTTAAAAAGGAACTAGTACAAGATGTAGATTTCGTTATCGTTCGTGAGTTAACTGGTGGTATTTATTTTGGTGAACGGGAAGAGGCACAAGGTGAAGGTGCTAACGAGTTCGCTTGGGATAAAGAAACGTACAGCCGTTATGAAGTAGAGCGCATCATGGACATCGCTATGGAAACAGCTCGTAAACGCAACAAAAAGGTTGTATCCGTAGATAAAGCAAATGTATTGGCTTCTTCTCGCTTGTGGCGCAAAGTTGCGCAAGAGAAAGCTGCTGCCAATCCAGATATTGCAACAGATTACCTTTATGTAGATAACACCGCGATGCAGCTCGTTGTAAATCCTGCACAGTTTGACGTTATCGTTACGACAAACTTGTTCGGCGATATCTTGTCCGACGAAGGTGCTGTTATCTCTGGTTCTATCGGGCTTTTACCATCTGCATCCATGGGTACCGGTACTGCATTGTACGAGCCAATCCACGGATCCGCACCGGACATCATGGGCCAAAACTTGGCAAATCCGTTGGGGACAATCTTGTCCGCTGCGATGATGTGTCGTCATTCCCTTGATTTACCTCAAGTGGCTGACGCTATTGAAAGTGCTGTAGAACAAGTGCTCGTTGATGGTTACCGCACTGGCGATATCTACCGCGAAGGGTTGAAACGAGTAGGTACAACAGAAATGGCGCAAGCCGTAATTGAACGTTTATAAAAGTAATGAATTAAGATTCCTGAAAGGTATTAACGTGAGTTACGTCATTTTTAAAATCGTATTATAAGCGTTAAGATATAGGTATTATAATATATTTGTCCAATTAAAAAAGAGAAGGTTGTAAGGCCCTCTCTTTTTTTGTAGGACACTAGCGGTATACGTAGTTGTTCTTCATATATTAGAGTGCTATATTGGTAGATGTATGGCAAAATATTCTTTAAGGAGGCCTTTATGAATTCTTCGATGTATCGAAATTTAACCATTACTGCTTTATTGATGGCACTAGCCATTATGATTCCTATCGTGATGCCTTTGAAAGTTGTGATTCCACCGGCATCGTATACATTGGCGAGTCATGTTCCTATATTCCTAGCCATGTTCTTATCTCGTAAGATGGCAGCTTGTGTCGTGATAGGTTCTACTCTAGGTTTCTTTGTAGCAGGGTTCCCACTTGTTATCGTTATGCGTGCTGCATCTCATATCATCTTTGCCTTGATGGGGGCTTACTATATTAAACATCATCCAGGTGTATTAACAGGGGCTCTATCCTTTGTTGCGTTTAACCTTGCTTGTGCTATCGTTCACGCTATTGGTGAGGTACTAGCATGCCTATTGTTCTATACTACCACTACGATGCCAAACATTGATCTCATCTACGTTGTATTTGTTCTTGTAGGTGGCGGTACCATCGTTCACAGCTTGGTTGATGGATATATTGCATTATATATCTATAAAGCTATCCCTGGACTATCTAAATCGGGTAATAAATAATCATATAATTACATATACTCGTAACCACTCATGGGAAATCGATGTGTACTAATGTACGGCATGTGATTACCTATGAGTGGTTTTTATAATAATTCTCAAATCTGTACCTACAGATACAGATTTAATTATGCGATATGATTATAATAAAACCATAATTAATGACCGATTTATGTTGTATTCATTGATACAACATGGGGCCATATATTGGGGAATACCGGTGAAAGTTGCTTCTCTCATCTGTGGGCCTTTATAGACTCATTAAAAGATATGAGGTGAGTATATTTACTTTCACAGAACATGGAGGTTATTATGAGAAAGCACATTAAAAACAACGTATCATGGGTTGGTAAAATCGACTGGGAATTGCAAGAGTTTCACGGCTCTGATTACACCATTAATAATGGATCTAGCCAAAATGCCTATTTGATTGAAGAGGAGAAGACGGTCCTCATCGATACTGTATGGAAACCACATTCCTCCGAGTTCATTGATAATTTGGAATCTGAAATTGATTTGAATACGATTGATTTCATCGTATGTAACCACGGCGAAGTGGATCACAGCGGTTCCTTGCCTGCATTGATGGAAAAAATTCCTAATACGCCTATTTATTGTACAGAAAATGCTGTTAAGTCCTTGGTTGGACAATATCATCACCCTGAATGGAATTTTAAAACTGTTAAAACAGGGGACTCCGTAGATATTGGGAATGGTAAATCCTTGGTGTTTGTGGAAATGCGCATGCTCCACTGGCCTGATTCCATGGCGACGTACATGACAGGGGATAATATCTTGTTCTCCAACGATGCATTTGGTCAACATTTCGCTGTAGAGGAATTATGGGCAGATAAGGCCGATCAATGCCGTCTATGGGAAGAGGCAATGAAATATTACGCTAATATCTTGAATCCATTCTCTCCATTGGTAAAAGCTAAAGTTGAAGAAATTCAAAAGCTTAACTTGCCAATCGATATCATAGCGACTAGTCATGGCGCGATTTGGCGTGAAAATCCAATGCAAATTGTAGAAAAATACTATGAATGGTCGCAAGCGTACCAAGAGGATCAAATCACAATTGTATACGACACTATGTGGGATGGCACCAAGAAGTTGGCACATAAGATTGCCGAAGAAATTGCGAAACAATCCCCTGATACACGTGTTAAGATTTTTAATATTAGTAAAACCAATAAAAATGACATTATGACAGAAGTCTTTAAGTCTAAAGCTATTGCTGTAGGGTCCCCAACAGTAGGTAATAGCGTATTATCTTCCGTAGCTGGTTGGCTTGATTTCTTGCGTGAGTTGAAATTCAAAAATAAAAAGGCTGCTGTATTTGGTACCTATGGCTGGTCTGGTGAATCTACAAAGGTACTCCGTGAAGAGTTGACTAAATACGGATTCTCTGTAGTAGAACCTGAAATTAAATGTAACTGGAACCCCGAAGAATCCGACTTTAATAAAGCAGAAGCACTTGTAAGTGCATTATTAGTATAATTACATATAATAAAGAAAGATTCTTGTTATAAAGCCCCTATCTTCATGAAGAGTAGGGGCTTTCTTTCTTTGATCATATATATATAATATTGGTCAATATAAATCATATTTGTCATGTTTATTCTCATAACATTCTCGTTATTGTCTTTTTGAGCATTGATTTGCATTGATAGATACTGCTACTATAGAAATATAAAATTATAATAAAATGAAAAACTTTTGATTAAATATACAAAATAGTTTAATTCATATATAATTCATGAATTAAGTGTGAATGGGGTGTAATAAGGGTAAAAGGTATATTTTTCGTACTTATAAGGTGGTTATTTATTTATAAGTTATACAGTTTGTTACATGAGAAAAGTTTACAAAGTTGCGAAAAATTTAACTCATAAGGGAAAATAATGAGTAAAATTTATTTCCCTATAAAGCTAGGAATAAAGCGGATTCTGATAGGTATAAAAACTTGTTAATTTAATTTGTGTTAGAAAAAAGGGTTGTGTATATCGTAAAACTTTGATATGCTATGCGGGTAATCGACAATATAAATTTTTCTTAAACTGATATAGGGGTATTTCTTTATGCTAATTTAGAATATTCACTTGTTCAGACCGAGGTGAGAGACGGAACATAGAGAGAATGAAAAATTGTATTGTAATTTGGATGATTTTTTAATTTAGTGAGGGTGTAAGATGAGAGAAATGAAACATTCCAAAAAATTAGCGTTTGCTGTATTGGCTGCTGTCACTGCTGTTGGTGCGAATGTTAATCCGGTAGACGCTGCTTCTGTTGTAATGGACAACACTAATGTTGTTACAGGTGCTAATAATGCAGTTGCGTATGGTAGCGGTAATACTGTAAAAGAATCTGATGCAAACTTCCGTGATCGTGATTACGAAAATGAGCCAGATGATGCTACAAAGAAAACTGGTGACTGGAAAAGTAATTCTGTCGCTATTGGTGTTAATAACACTGCAGCAGGCACCTCTGCATTAGCAATGGGTAATTCTTCCAAAGCGTTGATGAATGAATCTATTGCTATTGGTCATTCTGCTGAAGCACAACGTACATGGTCTACTGCTATTGGTACACGTGCAAAGGCTTCCGAAGTTCGCTCACAAGCTATTGGCTATGAAGCATTAGCATCTGGTTATAAATCTAATGCGATTGGTTCTAGCGCACAAGCAACCAATAATCATTCTGTTGCTATGGGTTCCTCTGCCCTTGCATCTGGTGATCATGCTCAAGCATTTGGCGCAGGTGCACAGGCAACTAACGTGCGTTCTAATGCTTTTGGTTCTGATGCAAGTGCTACAGCTGACTACGCTATGGCGATTGGTGATCATGCAAATGCAACACATTTAAACTCTATCGCTTTAGGTACAGGTTCCACTACAACCGAAGCTACAGCACAAAGTAGTGCAACCATCGCTGGTCATACGTTCGGTGGCTTTGCTGGCGTAGGTTCTGCAGCTAATGGTTCCGTGTCCGTAGGTAAAGCTGGTGCTGAGCGTCAAATTAAAAATGTTGCTCCTGGTGAGCTTTCCGCTACTTCTACAGATGCTGTAAACGGTAGCCAATTATATTCCGTAGCTAATGATTTACAAACACAAATCAACAATTCCACACCTGGTCAAATTAATAACAATATTAAGAACTTGACTAATCGTGTTGGTACTGTTGAAAGACGGGTTAACAAAGTAGGTGCAGGTTCCGCTGCATTGGCTGCATTGCACCCATTGGATTTCAACCCAGATGATAAATGGACAATTGCTGCTGGCTATGGTCACTACCATAATGCTAACTCCGCTGCGTTGGGTGCATTCTACCGTCCTAACGAAGACACAATGTTCTCCGTTGGTGGTACTGTAGGTACTGGCGAAACTCAATTGAACGCGGGGGTATCTATTCGCCTTGGTAAACGTTCCCCTGAATCCCGCTCTCGCGTAGCTATGGGTCGTGAAATTGCTGAATTGAACGCACGTCTTCAAGATATGGAAAACAAATATAATAACTTGTTACAAATCTTGACTCCACATGCAATTGATCCAAGCAAAACTGCTGAATTTCCAGATGTTCCTCGCAACCACTGGGCTTACCAATATATTAGCCAATTGGCTGGTAATGGTATCCTTGTTGGCTACCCTGATGGCACATTCAAAGGCGATGTTAAGATGACTCGTTACGAATTCGCTACAATGTTGTATCGTGCACTTCAAAATGGTGCTCCTATTGACGAAAACATGAAACGTGCATTGAATGAATTCGGTCCTGAATTACAAAATATTCGTCTTAACCACTTCCGTGTTGATCGTATTTCTGGTGATGATAACGATCGTCATAAAACTGAACGTGTTCGCGTTAACAACGAACCTAAAAACGAACGTGACGTATACGGTTCCCGTATATACAATAATCAATAGGATTAACTTTTCTAGAGTTTGTAAAAGCTAAAAACAGGATGTATCTTTGATACATCCTGTTTTTTTGTCTAAATCTTTTTGTGGTATTGTGCTTATTTTATAGGAATTCGTCAATTATGGTTAGACGGAATGAAATCGTTGACTGATATCTAAATTGTATTCTGCTTATTTTTATACGAACTTGCTATTTGTTGAGATTTGAGGTTTTAATTTATCTGGCACATAGTATGGCTGAGGTTTGGAGAATATATTACATTATTGCATATGAGATTTCCTTTATAGATATTATGATTTTATATAATATTTATGTAAATATATTGCAAATAAATACATATAGGTGTATAATTACTTTCACAAAGTGAATTAATATACGTAGTTTGTGAATAAAATATAGATATGAGGGAAAGACCATGAAAGAATTTAGACAATTAACAGTAGCAGACACAGCAGAATATCATAAGGTATTAATCGACGGTTATGCAGCTATAAAAGACTATCCCATTAGCTTCGACGCTATTGATTTTACGGAAGAGGAATCTAAGGAGTGGATTGAAAATTATCCTGTATACGGCTTGTATATTGATGGGCAATTAGTTAGTTCTATTACGTTTTGTATGCCTTGGGTGAAATACTCAACACCGGATAAATATCCGCATATTGCTCATTTTGTAACAGCACCAGCTTTCAAAGGCAAAGGATATGCACGGGAAGTCTTGGGCTATGCAGAGGAGCTTTTAAAAGAACAGTATAAAACACATATTGTTACATTAGGAACGGCTAAGGAGCATCCGTGGTTGCCTAAAATGTATGAATCCTTTGGATTTACTGCGTATGATAAGGTTCATTTTAGAGGAAAACAGCATACAACTATATTATTTAAGAAAGAATTAAATTAATTAAGAAAGCGTTATATTAATTATGTAAATTACCTTGTACTCTATTTGAGTGTTTTATGCTCTGATCGCAGATCAGGGACATTCACTAAATTTAGATACAAGGTATTTTTTTGTAAGATTATGACTATTCAGTATATAATATATACATATAACGTATCTTTATGGTTATATGTGTTATGGATGATTTGTAGAAAGGATGTGTCCATATGTTGATTTTGTCAGGTATTTTAGTGATGGTCATCGGTCTAATGCTACGCTTTAATGCCTTGTTAGTTGTCGTAGCCGCAGGTTTTGTAACGGGCCTTGCAGGTGGTCTCAGTATCAATGATATTGTTGGTGCTATTGGGGAGGCCTTTGTTAAAAATCGTTATATGTCATTATTTATTTTGATTTTACCTGTTATTGGTCTTATGGAACGTCACGGCTTACGTGAACGGGCAGAAATTTTGATTGGCAAGATCAACGCTGCTACTGCAGGGCGTATCTTTATGATTTATTTATTTGTGCGCCAAGTAACAGTAGCTTTTGGTATTAACATGTCTGGTATGGTTGCCATGGTTCGTCCATTAATCGCTCCTATGAGTGAAGCTGCGGTAGCTCAAGGTCGTCCAGTATCTCAACGTACGCTTGATAAGGTGCGTGGTGTAGCTGCTTCTGCGGATAATATAGGTAACTTCTTCGGTCAAAACTTATTCCTTGCTGCTGGTGGGTTATTACTCATCAAAGGCGTTATGGAACAATTAGGTTATTCTGTAGAGTTAACAGATATGGTATTGTACGGATTGCCAACTGCTATTTGTGCATATATTGTTAACTTCATTCGTTTTATTATCTTTGATAAAACAATTCAAGCCTCTGTAGCTCGTGACGAAGCGGATATGAAAGCTGGTAAATTAGTACCTAATGAGTTAAATATTCTTGTTACACCAGAAGAATTGAAGAAGGAGGCTGAATAATATGTTAGAAATACTCTATAAAATGCAGCCCTTAGATTATGTATATCTTCTCGTAGGGATTATTCTATTTATCTTTGCTATTCAATCATTTTTAGATAAAGAACATAAATATCGCATTGGTACAGGCTTATTTTGGCTCTTATATAGCATATCCTTTATCTTTGGTTCTTATCTCTCCAAGGAAATTAATGGCTGGCTTGTAATTGCTATGGCAGCTATCGTACTAGTAAAACAACTCGGCAAAGGCCATTACTTTGAATCTCCTATCGAATTCAAAAAAGGCGAAGCTGTTCGTATTGGCAATGTTATCTTTGTACCAGCATTACTTGTTGGTATTATTACATTCTTCATTGGTTTCTTTACTAAGTTAGGCGCTCTTGTTGGTCTAGGTATTGCCGCAATCATCGCTATGTGTGCTGCTCTTTTTATTACAAAGGGCGAACTTAACCAAGGTTTCCATGAAGGCCGTCGACTTATCGATGCTATCAGTTGGACTGCTATTTTGTCCCAGTTATTAGCGGCTCTTGGGTATCTATTTAATTTGGCTGGCGTTGGTAAACTTATCTCCAGTGCAGTCGCAAGTGTAGTACCAGCAGATAATGTATTCCTCGTTGTTGTGGCATATTGCATTGGTATGGTTATCTTCACAATGATTATGGGTAATGCCTTTGCCGCATTTGCGATGATTACAAGTGCCATCGGTATCCCAATGCTCGTTGTAGCTCATGGTGCTAACCCAGCTGCTGTCGGTGCTATTGCAATGCTTGCAGGCTATTGCGGTACTTTGATGACACCTATGGCTGCCAACTTTAACATCGTACCGGTAGCGCTCCTTGAAATGCGCGACCAATACGGCGTTATTAAAGCACAACTTCCAATTGCATTAATCATGCTCGTATTGAATATTCTATTAATGTATTACTTTATTTAACCCTTTTCTGTGAAAGCACGATATGCTTATGAAACTATATGATATATCTTCTAAGGTTATATATCATGTTTAATTGTTCTAATGCACCATAAGATATCGTTATGAGGTAGTGTGATGAAAACAATTTTGATTACCGGTTTTGATCCATTTGGCGGTGAACCTATTAATCCGGCTTGGGAAGCGGTCAAAACAATGGATGGTTATACTGATGGTGATTACAAGGTAGTGACACAAATGGTTCCTACCATTCGTTATAAATCTGTTGATACTGTAAAAGCAGCCGCTGAACAGTGCCAACCAGATTTTATCCTGTGTGTAGGTCAAGCAGGTGGTCGTCCTGATATTACAGTGGAACGAGTTGCTATTAACTGCGACGATTTTCGTATCCCAGATAATGGGGGCAATCAACCGGAAGATGAGCCTGTTGTAGCCGATGGCCCTAGTGCCTATTTTGCGACATTGCCCATAAAAAATATCGTCAATGCGTTACATCAAAACGGTATTCCTGCTAAGGTCTCCAATACAGCGGGAACCTTTGTATGCAATCACTTGATGTATGGTGTATGTCACTATGCTGCACAAAAAGGCAATATTAAGGCGGGCTTTATGCACATCCCATACTTGCCATCCCAAGTGGTGGATAAACCAAATCAACCTAGCATGGCCGTTGAAACTGTACGTGCCACATTGGAAACCATTGTTCATGTATTGTCTCACGGTAAAAGCTACGAAGCGCAAAATATTACATATACAACTCCACATGAATAATACATAGAACAGAGCCACAACATATCAATGTTGTGGCTCTATTTCTGTATATATAAATAATTATAACTTATGTATAGAGTTTACTGGAACTTTAAAAATGTGTGATAAAAGCACGTTTTTCACGCACGTAATAAATATCATAGATAAGTATATCTAATTGTAATAAATATTCATCATAGAGTATACTTAACCTGATAAGTTATTTGTTATTAGGAGGGTTCTATGAGGGAAACTAAAAAAGCATTGGTATTAGCAGTATGTTTAGGCTGTGGTATGATGACAACAGGCTTAGCAGCCGATAATACGCCTGTAAATCCTGGAACAAGTGCACCAGCTATGACGTTTGTGGATTCTAAACGAGCCATCTTTATTGGTAAAGATCAAGGATATACTAATAATGGTTGGGTTGGTGATGTGTTAGCTATCGGTTATGGCGGTTATGGAAAGCAAGATGCATTGGCTGGAGAAACGGTAATTATCGGTAATGCGAGTGGTGGTAATGCACGTGGTGCAACTGTTGTGGGTCAACGTGCTGGTACAACAGGAGAAAATTCAACCATAATTGGTTCTAATGCCTCTGCTTCTATGTATAGTACAAAAACTACAGGTGCGGTTGCTGTGGGCAGCTATAGTAAAGCTTATGCTACAGAAAGTCAAGCATTGGGGTACTTCTCCGAAGTAGATGCTAAAAATGATCGAGGTGTAGCTCTGGGGGCACGCTCTAAATCAACTGTACAGGCTGGAGAGAAAGGCTATCTCATTAAAGATAGCGATGGGAATGCTGCTGTTTGGGTTTCTAAAATGGGTGCCGTTGCAGTAGGTTCTAAAGATTACGGTAATCGCCAAATTACAAATGTTGCAGCTGGTACGCGTGACGATGATGCGGTCAATGTAGCGCAACTTAAGCGTGTTCGTGAAGATGCAACCTATATAGGTGGTGTAGGCACTACAGTTACCGATAATCATGCTGTTAATGTTAATGTAGGTGAGGGATTACATGTAGAGGACAACGCGTTAGTGGCGGATGTGAAAACAAGAGATATTGATGCCATCAAGCAATCTATTTCCTCTAGTTCCGGTGCAATTCAGCATATCGATACAGATATTAAGCGCATTGATTCTAATATCAACCGATTAGATACGAATATTAATCGAGTAGGTGCTATGAGTGCTGCCTTAGCAGGGCTTCATCCTGTTATATCTGATGATGGTACAAAATGGAATGTCGCTATTGCTGGGGGCGCTTATAAAGGGGAAAAAGCAATGGCTTTAGGTGCCTTCTTTACACCGAATAAGACTGCGCAATTTTCTGTAGGTTCTACGGTAGGCCAAAATAGTACGATGTTTAATGTAGGGGCTTCCTTCAAAGTGGGACCAGCAGGAGAAAAGGTAAATTCACCAGATAATGGTGCTATTCGTGCATTAACTCAAGAAGTAGAAAGCTTGAAAGCACAACACGAAGCAGATGCTGATCGTATTGCAGTCTTGGAAGCAAAAGTTAATGCATTGACAAAATAAAAATACTTATAAGATGGCAAGAGAGGGTGCTAATCTGAAGGTTCTATGGAAATCAAGATATTCGTTGCAATGGTAATATCTACGATTTAGGATAGAAATATATAATTTTATTATATAGTGTATATTATGAAATAACTTATCTATGTAGTGTAAGGTAGGGATATATCTGAGTTAAGATATATCCCTATTTTTTACATTAAATTATATAAATTTTAAATACCCACTATTGACATAGGTTTTTAAATAATATAATATAGGTTTATATTCATATTGAGTTAGTAGGAATGGTTGAGGGATATCACAAAAGCTTTCACCATAAAAAGTGGAATAAAGCTAATGGGGATGACCTTTATAAGGAGTATAGAATGAGTGAACATGTAGATGTAAGTAAAGTCAAGGATCCTACTATTGCGGCGGCTCGAAAAGAAGTTGAGTTTCAACGCGCTATGAATCCTTGTCCTATCGATTTTTCTGAGTTTCAATCTAGTAACCCTCGTTCTCAAGGGGAGCAGAAGGAGTATGAAGGTAAAGATGCATCGAATTTTAACCGTCGTCAAAAATATTCTGATAGTGAAGAGCCTCAATTCACAACACCTTTTGGCAGTGAACCAGGGTTTCTACCTGTAGAAAAGGACCGTTACCGCCTTGTATGGTCTAAGCATTGCCCTTGGGCTCACCGTATTGCTATTGCCATCGATTTGCTCGGACTAGATAAAGTGATTTCAAAAGGTACGGTTGATCCATTGCGTCCTGCAGGTGTAATTGCAGACTGGTTCTTTACCCTTGATAAGGATGAGAAGGACCCTGTATTGGGCATTCACTCCTTAGGTGAAGCGTACCGCAAAGGCGACCCTAATTACGATGCACGCTCCACAGTACCAGCTATCATAGATGTTACAACAGGTGCTGTTGTAAATAATGACTACCATGCGTTGACTACAGAATTAGCATTAGGTTTTAAAGATTTTGTGTCCCCTGATGCGCCAGATATTTATCCTGAGGAATTGCGTGCCGACATAGATGCATTGAATGTAATCATCTACGCTGACTTCAACTTGGCTGTAAACTTGGCAGCTCTCGTAACAAACCAAAAAGATTACGAATACTACTATGATCGTATCTTTGCTCGCTTAGATTGGCTTGAAGAACGCCTTAGCAAGCAACGTTACTTGATGGGGGATACCATTACAGATCCAGATA
Organism: Veillonella sp. AF36-20BH; assembly: GCF_003602765.1. NCBI lineage: Bacteria > Bacillati > Bacillota > Negativicutes > Veillonellales > Veillonellaceae > Veillonella > Veillonella sp. AF36-20BH. The sequence continues at coordinate 109,361 of NZ_QTLR01000006.1, read as the reverse complement.
TCCGTATTTTCCCAACATTAGCGCGCTTTGACCTCGTGTTCTACCAAAAATACTTGGTGAATAAAAAACGCCTCGTAGACTATCCAAATCTTTGGAACTACGCGAAGGATTTGTATTCTAATCCAGCCTTCGGTGGCACAACAGACTTCGACTCCATGCGCAAACGCTTCTACTATGTAGACCATACGCCATTTGAAGACCTACCACGCCTTGTTCCAAAAGGTCCAGATGACTCCATTTGGTTAGAACCAAATGACCGTGCTGAAAAATTTGGTAAATAATAGATTGTATAGATAACTGAAAGAGGGCTCCATGGATTCCGTAACACAGACGATTGTGAACTACATAGAACAAACGGATGTGACGAACCGTGAGGACCTCCTGTCAGTGGCTCGCATTGCTTTTCTAGATTATTTGGCATCTCTAGCGCCGGCTGAGACGGAACAGGCCGTTCAAAATTTGGCTCGGTTCATCGGGACTAATGGAGAAAACGTATCTAAAGCCGATAAAGCTTTGTATTATGGCTTTGCCTCCCATTATTTAGATTTTGATGATGCTCAGGCAAATCTGGCAGGTCATTTCAGTACTGTTTTATATTCTGCTTTGTTGGCAGTGCTCGAGCCGTATGATACATGGCATGATTTCCTTCGTGCCTATATCATCGGGGCCGAGTTAGAGGGAATTATTGGTTCCCTTATTAATCCTGCCCATCGGACCCAAGGATGGCATTCTACGGGGACCGTTGGTGTTATTGGGGCGGCGGCCGCTATAGGCGCTTTGAGAGGTCTTCATGGTGAAAGCTTGGCTCAGCTCCTGTCTTTGGCTGCCACACAATCGGTAGGCATGTTTTTTCAAAGTGGTACAGATGGTAAGCCGCTCCATGCGGGACTGGCAGCACGCAATGGCGTATGGGCTTACGAACTGTTACAACATACATCACTTAAAACAAGTACAAAACCGTTTGACCCTGAACGGGGTTGGTTTAAAACTATCGGTAATATTACCGTTACATCAAATGACATCGCTGGCCGTTGGCTAGCATCAGGACAACTCATTGATCCTGGTCTGTGGATGAAAGTCCACCCCTATTGCTCGGCAGCCATTTGTGGCGCTGAAGCAGCAGAAATCGTGGCACATAGACTATATACATCTGATTTGTTCTTGTGGGATGAGATAGATCGAGTGACTGTTCACTTCCCACCTAGTGCTGATGTGGCATTGCGCTATACATCGCCAACAACAGGTCGAGAAGGGCAGTTTTCCATAGAGTACATCGTGTACCAAGTCCTCGCGTATGGGGTGGTACAGGATGAACTATTTAAGATAGACAGCATAGACCAATCAGTACGGGACTATATGTCGCGTATAGAGCGTGTCTACGATATGCCGAAGGTATCTCAAACGGAGCGGATTACGAAAGTAACCGTTACCTTGAAAAACGGAGATACTTTCACAGAAACGGTGAACAATCCAAAAGGATCACCGAATAATCCTCTCACTATGGAGGATATACGCATTAAACTAGGCCTTACCTTGAAGGCTGATCAAATAGATAGAATCATTGAAGCTTTTACCCATACAGATGAGGTTGAGCCATTCCTGCAAACATTGCGAAAAGAAGGAGTTTTACATGTTTAATACAAAGAAATTGACGAAATTATTTGCTATTGGCGCTTTGGCACTAGGTGTGCTTGTGGTGGCTGGTTGCGGTGACGATACATCTAAGGATGCAAAGGTAAATCCTGATGCTAAAGTCATTAACGTAGCTACACGCGGTACAGTTCGCCCCTATTCCTATACAGATGATAATGGCAACCTTACTGGTTTTGACGTAGAATTGTTGAAAGAAATTGAGCGTCGTAATCCAGACCTTCACTTCAACTTCAAGCCAATGGCCGTTGATGCTGCCTTTGTAGCGATGGATGCAGGTCAAGTGGATATGATCGCCAACCAAATGCGTCGCAATCCTACACGTGAAGCAAAATACTACTACACAAATGAGGTTAATAACTATTCTACACGTAAATTGGTAGTTAAAAACGACCGCAACGATATCTCTAAACTAGATGATTTGAAAGGCAAGAAAATCGCCGTTACTACATCCTCTGAGTTCAACGAATTAGTAAAACAATTTAACGAAACAGCAAATCCTCAAATCGAAGTTATCTACACAGATAAAGCAGGTGCAGAAACATTAAACCTTGTTGCTACAGGCCGTGCTGATGCAGCAGGTGAGTATGAATACGTAATTAACTCTGCTATTAAAGACCGTGGCTTGCCACTCAAAGCTGTAGGTGATGTATTGGCCGTAGTACCAACTTATTTCTTGTCTAAACGTACAGATGACATGAAACAAGTAAACGAAAAAATCGATAAAACTATGAAAGAAATGCGTGCAGATGGTACGTTGAAAAAACTTTCTGAACAATATCTTGGTGGGGATTACACATTCGATCCAACACAAAAATAACGGATAGGCCGCCTTGGCGGCCTTATTCTATTATGTCTAGAAGCGAGGTGCTACTGTGGGCAAGTATTTTGATGTGTCCTACATGATCCAAGCGTTTCCACAGCTCTTGAATTATGTGCATGTAACGGTGCTCATCACCGTTATTTCTGCCATCTTAGGTGTTATTTTGGGCTCTATCATAGCCATCATTCGTCTCAAGAAGGTTCCAGTATTAAACCAATTATTTATCGTATTTATTTCCTTTATGCGGGGCACTCCGTTCTTGGTACAGCTCTTCCTTATTTACTTTGGGGTACCAGAAATCATGTCCCACATGGGGCTTAACATGAAAAATGTGCCAGGCCTCGTATTTGTGTATGCCGTGTTTACCTTACATATTGCAGCTTACAGCGCTGAAATCATGCGCTCCAGTATTGAAGCGGTAGCTCCTGGTGAGAAGGAAGCTGCTAAAAGCCTTGGTATGACCGAGTTCCAAAGCTATGTGCGCATCATCTTGCCGCAGGCTTTCACCATGAGCATTCCACCGTTGACGAACCTCGTTATTGGCATGCTGAAAGGAACGGCGCTCATCTTTAACGTCGGTGTTGTCGATATGATGCGTAAAGCGGATCTCATGGGCGGCAATAGTCAGCGCTATCTTGAGTTATTCGTCGATGCAGCCATCATTTATGGCATTCTAATTATCATCGTGTCCCTCTTGGGCCGATTGCTTGAAAAACGTTTTACCGTTGCGGGCAAGGAAACGCAACGCATTTTGATCAGTGAGGAGTAGGGGCTAATGGGACATATAATTGATTCAACCTATATTTATGGCACCTTCTTTGCTGTCATTCCTTATGTGAAAGTTACCCTCATGATTACCTTCCTCAGCGTTGGTTTGGGTACAATCCTAGGATTATTAAGTTGCGTGCTACAACAAAACAAAGTACCTGTACTCAGTCAGCTCAGTTACTTGTACGTATTATTGTGTCGTAGTATTCCGAACATGGTTCTCTTATACCTCGTGTACTATGGCTTGCCAATTCTGTTCCTCGCATTAGAGGATCAAACAGGCGTGCATGTGCCCTTTGAAAAGGTACCAGCTACCTTCGTAGCCGTTGTGGGCTTAACTTTGCACACAGGGGCGTATTTGAGTGAAATCTTCCGGGCTGCCTTACAATCGGTACCAAAAGGGCAAATGGAAGCGGCTCAAGCAATCGGTATGACCTGGTTCCAAGCGTTCCGCCGTATCGTATTGCCACAAGCTACAGTCTTTGTGTTGCCATTATTTACGAACCAGTTTCTTAACACCATGAAGAGTACAAGTATTGTATTCGTCATTACTGTTATTGAACTATTCGGCGCTGCAAAGTTATATACAGAGGAAAATTCACAGTATTTTGAGGCCTACATCGTGGTGGCCGGTCTATTCTGGGTGATGGGGATTGTCTTTGAATTTATCTTCCATCGTTTAGAAATCTATGCAAGCAAGTATAAACGAGGTAATGCATTATGATAGATATTAAACAAGTTCACAAATCCTTCGGGAACCGTGAAATTTTAAAGGGCATTGACCTACATGTACCAACGGGGTCTGTAACGGTTATCCTTGGCCCATCCGGTAGTGGTAAGACGACATTCCTTAGAACATTGAATTTCCTTGAAAAGGCCGATGCAGGGACAATGCAATTAAATGATATTTCCGTAGACTTACACAAAGCATCTAACAAGGAAATCCTAAACGTACGCCGTAACACATCCATGGTATTCCAGTCCTATAACTTGTTCTCTAATAAGACCGTTATTGAAAATATTATGGAAGGCCTTGTAACGGTTAAGAAGATGAAAAAATCTCAAGCCCGTGAAATTGCTCAACGCTTCCTCAAGGAAGTAGGCATGGAAGGCTATGATGATTACTATCCGGTACAATTATCTGGGGGCCAACAACAACGTATCGGTATCGCTCGCGCCCTTGCGATGGATCCAGAGGTTATCCTCTTTGACGAACCTACATCTGCTCTCGACCCAGAACTCGTAGGCGAAGTATTGGCTGTTATCCGTAAGATTGCAAAAGAGTTAAAGGTAACGATGATTATCGTAACCCACGAAATTGGCTTTGCGAAAGAAGTGGCAGACCAAGTCGTATTCATGGAAGGCGGTGTTATCGTAGAACAAGGGGACCCTAAGGTTGTCCTTGAACATCCGAAAGAAGAACGGACTCGCAAATTCTTGAGCCGTTACCTTACGCTAGATAGCGAATTGCCTCTTGATAGCGCAGCGTTATAAGGCTCTGCTAGCTCTGTTTTAAAATACTAGTATTATATTAAAAATGTGATACTGTATTGATATAGCTAATTCTAATGTGCAATCTAATGACGCAGTTAGTTTATGATTAGAGCATTTTGAACGAGGTAAATAGATGAAAGAATTTAGACAATTAACCGTAGATGATGCGGCTGAATATCACGAGGTGTTGATTGCAGGCTATGCGGAGAATAAGAACTATCCTATATCCTTCGATGCTATCAACTTTAGCCCAGAAGAGTCTCGGGCGTGGATCTTAAAATATCCTGTATTTGGTCTCTACGTAGATGGTTCCTTAGTATGCTCTATTTCATTCCGCATGCCTTGGATTCCAAAGGCTACACCAGATGTATATCCGCACATTGCACACTTCGTGACGGCCCCTGAACATAAGGGAAAGGGCTATGCTCGTGAAGTTTTAGCTGAAGCAGAAAATCTACTGCGCAATGTATATAAAACACCAGCCGTAACACTAGGTACTGCCGCAGAACACCCATGGCTTGCCAAAATGTATGAAGGCTTTGGCTTTAAAGAATATAAACGAACACAACTACCTGGGAAGGTACATACGACCATATTCTTTAAGAAAATATTGTAGTTACCAAAATTCATTGCATTCTTCAAAGAATTTTTGGAACGAGAGCCAAAATAAAAAGAGTCGCATCAAAGGATGCGACCCTTTTTTGTACCCAGTTTCTATTTACAATTATTTTGTAACAACTTTAAGATCTACAGGGATTTTAGCTTCTACAGCTTCGCCTTTGATAACTTTTTGAGCTGTATCGATAGCGATTTTACCCATTTGGTCTGGTTGTTGAGCAATTGTTGCAGCCAATGTGCCGTCTTGAACCGCTTTGTCTGCGTCAGCAGTACCGTCGAAGCCTACGATGAAGATTGTTTTGCCTGCGGATTTAGCCGCTTGAATAGCGCCTAATGCCATTTCGTCGTTATGAGCGAAGATAGCTTGTACATCTGGGTTAGCTTGCAAGATATTTGTTGCTACGTTCAAACCTTTTGTGCGGTCGAAGTCAGCGCTTTGTTTTGCTACTACTGTTAAGTCTTTGTCAGCTACGTTGTGGAAACCTTGGCCCCGTTCACGAGTTGCGGAAGCACCAGGGATACCTTCGATTTCAGCTACTTTAGCAGCTTTGCCTACTTTATCAGCGATCAGTTGAGCTGCCATTTCGCCGCCTTTTACGTTATCGGAAGCGATGTGAGCAACTACTTTGCCTTTATCAGCAGAGCGGTCAACAGTGATTACAGGAATGTTTTTAGCATTTGCTGCTTCTACGGAAGTAGAGATAGCTGCAGAATCTACAGGGTTGATGATCAATACGGAAACACCGCTTTCAAGCAAGTCGGAAATATCGTTTGCTTGTTTTGCAGGGTCGTTTTGAGCATCAACGATTTTAACCTTAAGACCAAGCGCTTTAGCTTGAGCCTCAACGCCTTCCTTCATAGTTACGAAGAATGGGTTGTTCAATGTGGAAACAGAGAAGCCGATCGTGCCGGATTTTTTGTCGCCGCCGTTATCAGTGCTTTTACCACAGCCTGATACAAGACCGATAACCATGATAGCCATCGCCAACAGTAACAATAGTTTTTTCATAGGAACCTCCTAGGCTTTCTTGCGATCTGCAAGAACCGCCAATAAAATGACAATACCTTTTACGACTTGTTGATAGAAACTGGAAACGTCGAGAATATTTAACCCGTTGTTGAGGGTACCGATAATTAAGGCACCGATGAGTGTGCCAACGATATGACCACGACCACCAGCAAGGCTTGTACCGCCAAGAACTACCGCTGCGATAGCGTCTAGTTCGTAGCCCGCGCCTGCTGTAGGTTGTGCAGAGTTAAGATGAGAAGTGATGATTGCACCAGCGATACCACAGAGCATACCAGTTAAGGCATACACGAAGATTTTAACGCGGTCAATCTTGATACCTGCAATGTAACTAACCTTTTCACTACCACCAACGGCGTATGTTTTACGACCTAAGGAAGTGCGGCTCAATACGAACCAGAGAATGATGAAAGCTAGGAACATTGTGATAGCTGGAACTGGAAGGCCTGCGATGTCTCCTTGGCCAAAGCCGTGGAATAGAGGATCTTGTGTAAGGCCGGAGATTGGGTTACCGTCTGTGAATACTAGCGTTGCACCACGGTAGATGGTCATGGTTGCCAAGGTAGCAATAAATGGAGCTACGCGACCATAGGTAATAACGAGACCGTTAATACCACCCAATACGAGGCCGGCACCTGCGGCTAACACGATAGCCAATACAGGGTCAGTACCAGTTACAATGAGGTTTGCCATCACTGCACTGGATAGGGCGAGGATGGAACCAACGGATAAGTCGATTCCGCCCGTTAAGATGACGAAAGTCATACCAAAGGCGATAATCGCATTGATGGATACTTGGCGCAATAAGTTACGCAAGTTAGAAAATTCAAGGAAACTGTCGTTCATGACAGATATAATGATAAATAATAGGATGAGGCCGATGAGGGGGCCTAATTTTTTTACATATTGCAGAGCTTTGCTGTCCATTATTGTCCTCCTGTGGCTAATGTCATAATCGATTCCGGTGTTGCTTCGCTGCGGTCCAAGATACCTGCTACACGGCCTTCGTGAATGACCATAACGCGGTCGCTCATGCCCAGCACTTCAGGTAACTCAGAGGAAACCATGATAATGGACACACCATCGTTCGTTAATTCGTTCATTAAATCATAAATATCACGTTTCGCACCGATGTCGATACCCCGTGTCGGTTCGTCCATGATGATAATGGATGGCTTTTTACCAACCCATTTCGCGATAACCACCTTTTGTTGGTTACCACCAGAGAGGGAGGACGCCGCTTCGTGAATAGATTGTGTTTTAACGCCTAGCTTTTTAGACAATTCGTCAGCAAAGGAATTGAGTTTACTCTTATCTAGTACATGAGATGGACAAATCTCGCCAAGATTCGGCAATGTAATATTGGAACCGATGGAGAAATCGAGGATCAACCCTTCGCTCTTTCTGTTTTCTGTGATGAAAGCAATGCCTGCTTTGATGGCATCTTCTGGTTTTTTACAGTTGAGAACGGAGCCGTTTACTGTTACGGTACCGCCATTGTGCTTATCTACGCCAAAGATAGCGCGCATGATTTCTGTACGGCCAGCGCCCATGAGACCTGCTACGCCGAGAATTTCCCCTTTACGCAAGGAGAAGGAAATATCGTTGTCGAAACCTTCAGGTTTGAGGTTGTCCACGCTCATAACCCCGTCGCCCGGTGTTGTAGTGCGAGCAGGGTAGAACTCGTCGATGGAACGGCCTACCATGTGACGTACCACTTCGTCTACGGAAATATCAGATGTTGGTTTAGTGATAATTGTGTGACCATCACGCATAACCGTAATTGTGTCACATTCGCTAAATACCTCTTCCATACGATGAGAGATATATACGATAGCAACGCCGCGGGCTTTCATTTTGCGCATCATGTTGAACAATGTCGCCGTTTCACGCTCTGTGAGGGCTGCTGTCGGTTCGTCCATGATGACAACCTTTGCATCTAACATCAAGATACGAAGGATTTCCGTCATTTGTTGGTGACCAACGGAGCAAAGGCCTGCTTCTGTTGTGAGTGGCAATTCGATGCCTAGTTCGCGGCATGTGTTTTCAGCCTCAGTGAGCATCGCCTTTTTGTCGAGCATACCAAATTTGTTGTGCTTTGGTCTCATTAAATATAGATTTTCTAACAATGTTAGATTTGGCCAAATGTTGAGCTCTTGGTGGATGAAAGCTACACCGTTCAGCTCGGCCTCTCTCGGGTTCGGGAAGGTACGCTCTACGCCGTCGATGGTGATTGTACCAGCGTCTGCTTTGTGAATACCGGTGAGGATATTCATGAGCGTAGATTTGCCGGCGCCGTTTTCGCCCATCAAGGCGTGAACCTCGCCCTCCTTGAGGGTAATACTTACATCGCGCAACACTTGGTTTGTACCAAATGCCTTCGCAATGCCTGACATAACAATTTCCATAACTACTCCTATATGACTGGTGAAAGTATATCTTAATCTATTATTCTACGGACGATCGCTGAAAATACAATCGGCGCGCAAGATAATGTTCGCATACGGAGATGCTTCACCAGTTCTAATAATGCACTTGCATTGTTTTGTTGCTTCTTTGAAAGCATCGTGGCTCGTTTCAATCCATTCGTATTGCTCGGATGGGAAGGTAGACTCTAAGAAGGCGTAAGCCTTAGGATTGTTTTCTTTAATTTCTGTTGCCACATGAATCGCTTCGGATTTCATATGCTTAGCGATGATGGATACTACTTGCTCAAAGCTTGGTACGCCGAAATCTAAAGCTAAGTCAATTTTTTGAACCCCTTCAGGTACCGGTAAGCCACAATCAGAGATACAAATTGTATCTGTGTGACCTAAATCTGCAAGAACCTTAGCGATATGGCTATTTAAAATGCCGTGTCGTTGCATAAATAACTCCTTATCTATTCAATATGCTAATTCTTTGCCAAGAATGCAGCAACCTCGTCCTTTGTTGGCATGCCGCCTTGAGCTCCCAAGCGTTGGATGGAGAGGGCCGCTGCTGCATTACCGTAGTGTAGAGCGTCGGCTAAGCTTTTACCATTAACAATAGCCGTTGCAAAGGCGCCGTTAAAAGTATCGCCAGCGCCTGTTGTATCTACGGGCTCAACCTTGAAGCCAGGTACGATGTGGATTTCACCGTTGTCCGCATATCCTACGCCCTTGCTACCAAGGGTAACGATGATTTTGTTTTCGTTAGCTAGTAGGGTCTCCTCTGTAGATTGGTTAGGGTAGAGCGCAGATAGCTCATGTTCGTTTGGCGTAATATAGGTTGCTAATTCTAACCATTCCGAATCGAGGTCGGCTGCTGGAGCAGGATTTAAGAGGACTTTCACATTAGCCTCGTGACAACGACGAACGATGTATTCAATAGTTGGAATAGGAATCTCGTTTTGAACCATTACAAGATCGGCTTGCTCGATAGCAGACCAAGCGTTATCTACTACGGACTGGTCTACCTTAGCATTAGCGCCTGCAATCACGATGATGCTATTATCGCCTTCAGCTAATGTAATGTGTGCTGTACCGGTTGTAGTATTCGGTACCGTAACGATGTAATCTGTATTGATGAAATTTTCTTTTAAATTATCTATAATCATATGGCCGTATGCATCTTCACCGATACAGCCGACCATAGTGACCTCTGCACCTAGATGAGCCGCAGCCACCGCTTGGTTTGCTCCCTTGCCACCGTGAGCGATGTGCAATTCGTTGCCCATGATTGTTTCGCCTGCAGTAGGGCGTTTGTTCGCGAGGACTACAATATCCATGTTGCAACTGCCAATAACAACAATGCGATTCATAATAACTCCTTAATAAGCCTATGCCCTAACTGGGACTAAAAATGACTATCATTTATTTTTATACATAGAATCTTGTGTATTTTATACAACGAGCTGTATATATAAATATAATTGATAATCTAAGAGGCATTTGCTTTCACATACCTATAAGTGTATATTAATCATTTATTAGTATAGCGTAAATACGTGAGTTTATCTATATAAATATCTATAAAATGTAGGAATAAAAAAGGTATACCCAAAATCTATGTTACATGAGTAAAAATGTACCGATTAGATTTAGGATATACCACTTTGAAGGGTATTTAATTTTTAAAGAAGCACTGGTTTAGTTCAAATGTTATAATCCGTTTAGTATATTTACATAATCCTGTCGTTGATCAAGTATAGAGATTAAATAAATAGTTCTAGCTTCCTCTACAACTGTGTAGAAAATAATAAGCTTTTCTAAAATCAACATTCGAAAGTCACTGTCATTAAGTGCTCTAATTTTAGGTGTAGTCCCCATATATGGATGGTTCATAAGATTTGAAATTGAATTTTGAATATTTTCTTTTACTTGTATAGCTGTTTCTTTTGAAAACTGCATAGCTATATAAAGTATTTGTTGATGTAGCTCTTTATTGAACTTTTCAGTAGGAATGATTGTGTAGGGTTGGGATTTCATAGAGTTACCCCATTTGATCTAGCATTTTATCGATACTGTTGAAAGCTTCATCAAGTGTAGTGGTGCGACCTTGAATGATATCGTTTTGTCCTTCTACAAGAGAGGATAATAATTCTATTTTTGACTTTAACATATTATATGTATTATAGCCGAGACTTACAGTATCTCCACGACCATTTACAGTAATAATGGCAGCCTCATCTTTAAGTTGTAAGGTTTTAGAAATTTCAGGATACTTATTTCGTAAATCAGAGGATGGACGAATTGTTTCGCGTAATATTCCCATAGTTATCTCCTTATAGTTTTAAAAGTATTTGTTCATCATTCTTATACTGTAATTATATCATTTAAACGATATAATTGCAGTATACAAATATATATATGAGATATTTAATTCAAATGAGGTTAACTAGATACTTTAATCATAAAATGATATATAAAAAGACTATCTTCAAGCGTATTGAAGATAGTCTTGTATTGGTATATAGTATTTTCTCTTTTTTACAAAATATTTATTTATATATTAGTGAAAGCTTGGTTTGTCATAGTGTGTACCTGGTTCACCTACGCCGATGCTTGTGCGATGGAAAGGCGTTTCATCCGCAGCATGTAAGATATCAAAAATGGCTTTTACCACAGCTTCGCGTGAAACTTGGGCATCGTTGAATTGAGCCCCTTCAGGGATGAGTTCGTAATCGGTTTTCTCTGGATCATTGTAAAGCCATGTGAGGCGCAAGATGGTGTAATTTAAGTTGGATTCGCGTAATACATTGCGTGCTTGGCGCTCACCTTGAACATAGCTAATCGGTAAGTTGTCGAAGGTCCATTTTTCAAGTGCTACAGGGAATTCACCAGAAAGTCCAGCCATGGACACACCGATAACACGGCGTATATTTTTGCGGCTCAATGCTTTCACGATGGAAGCCATATCACTGCCAGACTCCATAGCACCTACAAATACAACCTCCGCATTTGTTACAGCTTGTTCTAATTTACCAGGATTTTGGAACGAACCTTCAATCACTGTAACACGTTCATGGTCGATAATCTCTGGAGGTATACGTGTTTTCAACTGACGACCATATAATGTAATGTGCATATCTGTATATGTTAATAGTGTAGCAGTCAACTTTTGAGCTATTTGGCCCGCAGCTCCTAAAATCGTAATATACTTATACATAAAAAAGACCTCCTATGTTCGGGCATAAATATTTAATGGAATTTTAACATACATATATGACAAATACGTGAGAAAAAATTATAAAAATCTTTGTATTATTTTCGTAATTTAATTGATGCTTAACATTTCATTTGTTGTTTTTAGCTGTGCAAATCGATTCCGCCAAATCTTTTCTTTGTAAAAGGATAGGATTGTATCGGCTGGTAGATACTCATTATCAAAGGTTGAGATAGCATCTTCGACGATGGTGATATTATAACCATACTCAAAGCCTACTTTCACAGATGTATCAATGCAAAATTCCACTTGCATTCCTACAAATGTTACATCGGTAATATTTTTTCGGTTTAAATATTCCTTTAATTCAGTATCCTTGAAGATGCTATTGTAATATTTATTGAAAATCTTTTCGTTTTCTTGCGGTTTTAATTCGTGATAGACTTGCCAATTATCACTGCCCGTTGCTAATAAGCCCTCATTTTCAGAATGTCTGATATAAATGACTTCTATATTTTGATCTCTAAAATGTTGAATGATTGCTTTTGTATTTGAGATAAAGTTTTTGGCATTGTAAGGGTTTTCCTTAACTAAGCCTTCTTGAATATCGATTACGATTAATGCTTGTGCCATGATATTTCCTTTTTTAATAAATTATTTGTTCTTAAGTGAGAACTATTAGATTTTATTATATCGGTTATAAAAAATGTCAATTTATTAGTAAATAAGTATCTATGCGCATTATATCATATGTATATAACAAGAAAAGGAAGATATAAGTATCATAGATGTTGATAGTAATTTTAAAGGGTGCTGTAAAATTTAGTGTTGAATTTACGCGATAATTTAACTACAATAGTAATAAGATATTAGAAAAATGAGTAGTATATCACTAAAGTACTCTGGAGGTGATAGTATGCCGAATATAAAACCTATTTCAGATTTACGAAACTATTCTGAAGTTTTACGTGATGTTACTATAGATAGTCCCGTATTCTTAACTAAAAATGGTAGAGGCCGATATGCAATTATGGATATTCAAGATTATGAACGTCTAATGGCTACGATAAAACTTATGGGCGCTTTAGAGACAGGTCGTAAATCTGGTGAAGAACAAGGCTGGATTTCATCAGAGCAACTAAAGAGTGAATTGGGGATTTAATTATGAATAATCAAATTAGCTATGCACCAAAAGCACGAGAAGATTTGCTAGAAATAAAATCTTTTATAGAAGAAGAAACCGGTGATATTGAGTTAGCTAAGAAAACCGTTTTGGATATAGTAACTGCGAATGATTCGTTGAGTATATTTCCAGAAATGGGGCAGCGATTATTGATTAATCTAGGAAGTAAAATTGAATACAGATATTTACTTTGTCATAATTATTTAAGTTTTTACCGTTATTTAGATCGGACTATCTATATTGATAGAATATTAAACAGTAGACGTGATTATCTTAGAATATTATTAGATGAAGTACATTAGTTCTTAAAAGCACTATCATTAATAGATGGTGCTTTTTTTATGGACTTTACTTGAAGTCCCTTGATAGCCTCTAGGCTTTCACAAATTCTCGAAGAATGATAAAATAAATCCATATATATTTTTATAGAAATGAGGCTATTATGGAACGGATTCAGGATCTTGTGTACACGCATGTGCAGGGTGGCCAGTTTAGATGGGTTACTGTTAGCACATTGATGCTCGCATTGGGCACGATATTGCATTTGGTGAGCCCTAGTGTGGCTGGGGTAACGCCGAACTGGACGATTGCTACGTACTGCGTAGCTATTTTATTGACTCGTCCTAGTTTGAGTCAAACCTTGGGGATTGGCCTCGTGGCGGCCCTCATCAATGTATTGACGTCTAAGTCAGCGTTCCCTTATGGCAACTTGTTGTCTGAGCCAGGCGGTGCTTTGACGGCGGCTCTCGTAACGCGCGCTATGTTGTCCATGAAGTTCCGTAAAATTGGTGGTTTTGATTTAACCCCTGTCGTGTCTGGCTTCTTAGCAACTGTTGTATCTGGTGGTATCTTTGTCACTATTTTGTGGCAAGTGCTTGGGTTGCCAAATAATGTGTACATGTACGGTATGTGGCCATTGGTACTCATCGTAGGGGCCTTGAATGGTGCCATTACGCCAATCTTGTATATTCCGGCACAACGTCTATTTTCTAAACGTGGTATGTTGCCAAATGCAGATCAATTGACATCTGATCATAGTCGCTTGACTATCTTGCCTGAGCGCCAAGCTAAAATATCCATTGAGCACGTAAATTACTATCATCCTAAGGCGACTACACCATCCCTTGAAAATATCAATCTCGATGTAAATGAAGGTGATTTTCTCGTTGTTACAGGCCCTGCAGGTTGTGGTAAAAGCACCCTTTGTATGGCGATGGTAGGGGCGGTGCCTAAATTCTATGGTGGACGCCTAGAAGGCATGGTCTTCGTAGATGGTCATGCGACTACGCAAATGGAAATTCCAGAACTTGCGAACCATATCGGTGTAGTTCTGGCCGACTACGATACACAGCTCGTAACGATGACAGTTCGTGAAGAAGTAGCCTTTGCTATGGAAAACCGCGGTTATGATCGTGAAACTATTAAAGCTCGTTCTGAAGAGGTGTTTAAGCAAGTTGGCCTCGTAGGCTTAGAAGATCGCAAGATTACAAGTTTATCTGGTGGTCAACGCCAACGTTTGGCTATCGCTTCCGTATTGGCTACGAACCCAACCGTACTTGTTCTTGATGAACCGACAAGCTCTCTCGATCCAGATGGGACCGCAGAATTATATCGCCTCGTAGGTGATTTGAACCAAAAACACGGTATCACCGTTGTCGTTATCGACCATGATTTGCATGCCGTATTGCCGTACGCTAACCGCATGGCTCTCATGGTAGATGGCTCTATCGCCTGTGATGACGATGTACCGACTACGCTTCGTTACATGTACGAGCACAACATTCACGTCGATGCATTGCCATCCGTGTTTACAACCTATATGGAATTGGAACAAGCCGGCTTCCACAGTGATGAACCTTGGCTCAGCATCGAGTCTGCTATCAAGGGCTTGCACCAAATTGAAATGGCTCATGCTATTCAAACCGAGGTGCATGGTAAAAGCAACTCTCCAGCTAATCAAAGAAATACAGTAGATAATCTTGCTGATCAATCTAATATAGTAGAAAATAGACAACCAGTTCAACGTGTTGATGATGTACCAGGAAAGGACGGTGGCGCTCATGCTTAAGGTTGAAAACATCCGCTTTGGCTATGTGCCATCCGTAGATATTTTCCAAAACGTGACTTTCACCATCGAAGGGGGCGAATATATCGCTATCGGTGGTCGTAATGGTTGCGGCAAAACTACTATTACGCGATTGCTTGTCGGCCTCGAAAAGGCTAGGGAAGGCCACATGTATTATAACGGTAGGGACATTACGTCCATGCCGCCGTCTAAACGGGGACAATTTATCGGCTACGTATTTCAACAGCCAGATCGCCAAATGTTCAGACCTACCGTAGCCACAGAGGTTGCCTTCGGACCTGAGTCCTTGGGGCGCAGTAAAGCCGAAGTGAAGCGTATCGTTGATGAAGTATTGGCGCGCACAGGCATCGGTCATTTGCGTGAAGCCTATCCTCCAACATTGCGCCGCGGTGAAAAGCAACGTGTTGCCATTGCTTCTGCGCTGGCTATGCAGTCTAAAATCCTCATACTTGACGAACCAACCAGTGGTCAAGATGGTAAGGAAACTAAAGAGCTATTAGCACTATTGCGTCAGCTTAATTCAGAAGGTATCACAATCCTTCTTATTACCCATGATATGGAAATCATGGCTAGCGAATGTAGCCGTGCTATCATCATGGGCAACCAAACCGTTGCCTTTGACGGCAGTCCAGAAGAATTATTCAAGAAATCTACGGATGAATTGCAGGATTTAGGCCTTACAAAACCGCCAAGTGTGGAACTTTCACTAGCGGTACCATCCTTAGGCTATTGCAAATCTATGGATGAATTGAAATCTAAGTTAGTGGCTCAGTTGAGCGGAAAATAGGAGGGACATATGGAACGTTTAGTACCGTTAACAAAAATCTTGATGACCCTCGCTGTATCCGTATGGGCCATTCTCTTGCGCGACTGGGCATCGCTATTGGCATTAGTCGTAGTAGAACTCGGTGTACTGTTTTTGGCAGGGTTGTTATTCAAACAACGCAAAGCCGTGTTGGCATTAACTAGTTTCGCTGTATTCCTTGGCCTCATCCAATTCCTTGGCAGCGGCGATGTAACCTCTGCCATCGTATCCGGCTTACGAATGTTGGCTATGACACTTGTCTTTATAGGCTTGTTGGCAACTACAAAATTACAAGACCTTACGGCCGCGCTCGTAACACAATGCAAAATTCCTTATGAATATGCATTTATGTTCACTGCTGCGCTCCGCTTCGTGCCTGACTTTATTGCTGAAAGCCATGCTGTACAAGAGGCGCAAGCTTGCCGTGGCTTATCTCTAGAAGGCAACTTCATTAAGCGTATCAAATCCTATGCATCTGTTATTCAACCATTGCTGTTGAAATCCTTGGGACGCTCCGAAACAATGGCATTATCCTTAGAATTACGTGGATTCGGTGGCCCCACACACAGCTTTGCTGCATCCGTAGGATTGAAAAGAATCGATTATACTGTGATTAGTGCTTTAATTGCTATTACAGTACTTTTATTTGTTATTGTGTAATTTTCTTATAAATCAAGTAAGAGTATGTTTTTGCTCCTATAGAAATGTATTAGCTCTAATAGTCATAATAAAAAATATGATGAGAGTATATAAGTAAAATAAGAGCTTTTTACTTATATATGCTTCAAAACGTATATGCTGAGTGGTAAAATTTACCACTCAGTTTTGTTGTATTGGGCATATAGATGTAAAATATGTAATTCTTACCTCAAAAGATGGAGAAAAGTGAAATGGTATGTTATACGAATAGTTCGTCCTTTTTCTTGCGTATGTGGGCTATTTTTATATATTATGTTAAATAGAAATAATATTTTTAGGATACCTACAGTTTTGAGGAATACTTATGAGTGAGTTAGTAATACGACCAATTACAAGGAATGATATAGCCCCTTGTTTAGATATTTATAACTATGAGGTTGTGAACGGCGTAGCCACGCTTGATCTTGAACCCCGCACGTTGCCAGAGTGGCAGGAGTGGTATGAGTCTCATAGTGATGAACACCATCCTATTGTGGTAGGTACCATTGATGGGCTTGTAGCAGGCTATGCATCGCTTTCACCATATCGACCTAAAGAGGCCTATAAAAGTACCGTCGAATTATCTATCTATATCCATCAAGATTATCGCGGTAGGAGAATCGCTACACAGCTGATGGCTCATATTTTAGAAATAGCAAAAAATGATCCGTTATTGCACAATGTGGTATCCGTTATTACGGCTGGCAATGAAGGCAGCACCAAGTTACACGCGCGATTTGGCTTTACCTATTGTGGTTTAACGCCTCAAGTTGGATTCAAACATGGTAAATATCAGGATACCGAAACATACGCATTATTGGTATAATAATTAGTATAGTAAAAGATAAATATTAATACGTTATACTAATGATGTATAGATTATAGATAAGGATTCGCCAGGGGTTAGGGCGAATAGGGGTGATTGAATGAACATGAAAGATGAACGGCAGTTCGTTGGATATAGTAAATATCGTAGCCGTCTCGTGGACGGTCATGTGCATACGGAGTTGTGTCCACATGGTAGTGGGGACCGAACTGCGATGATGATTGAGAAGGCCATCGAGTTGCGTATCGAAAAGGTATGCCTTACAGAACATGCACCATTGCCAATAGCTTTTGCTGCAGAATATGGTGGTGATAAAAAGGCCTATGACACAGCGTCTTTGAAATTAAATGAAGTTGATACTTACTTAGAGTTGGGTCGTCAATTACAACGTGCCTATGGCACACATATCGATATTTCTCTCGGTTTTGAAGTCGATTATATTCCAGGCTTTGAATCAGACATTCAAGAGTTCTTGGATCGCTATGGTCCGTTGACGGATGATAATATTTTATCCGTTCACTTTATGGAAGGCGTTAATAATGCCTTTTACTGCTTAGACTACAGTCCTGAAGAATTCGAAAAAGGCTTCGGCCCGTGGATCGAAAAACAATATGAGTTATATTACAAGTATTATTCTACAGTGCGTCAAGCCGTGCGTGCTGACCTCGGTGAATATACACCTAAACGCATAGGTCATTTTGATTTAATCAAGAAATACCAACATCACTTTGGATTTGAACGTCATTTAGATCGTCGCAATGCGCAGGTGGTGAGCGATATTTTACATATCATGCGCGTTCAAGGTCGCGAGCTAGACTACAACATGAGCGGCTTCTTCAAATCAGATTGTCGTGAAATGTACCCAAGCCGTTTCATTCAAGGCATGGCGGCTATCATTGGTGTGCCATTTGTATTGGGCTCTGATGCACATAGCGTGGCAGATATAGAACGAGTTTGGGGCTAGAGTGATGAGAAAGTTTTGGTTTGGGTTTATTATTTTGATTACTTTAATAACAGCTTTTATAGCTTTTATGTTTTATCATGAACCATCATCAGATGAGCTGGTTGGCCGTAGTGTAGTTTTAGAGTTTGGGCCTAAGAATGAAATTTATATTAGCAAATTGGGTAGCCAATTTATTGTATCTGATACTAGTTTCTCTAACTCTAAATTTCCTTATTTCTTTGATGCCTTTGTAGAGAAAGATAAGGCTGGCAGCTCGTATCTATACTTATTATGTAAGGATAATATGATTGTCTTTGATAATAATATGAATTGTATTCTATTCTTCTCCAAACAAAACCAAGAGTCCAAAGCTTTATTGGATCATGTTCGGAAGTATTATCATTTTGATGAAAGTAAAACGAAGTATAAGATGGAAGACTTAGATGAAGTTGATAGGTCTATATATCTATCGTTACAAAGTCAAAATTAATCCTTAATTATATGTATTTAACTATACTTATAAAAGGATGTAAGCCATAGGCGTAGTGTCTTTATATTAATAATGTGAAATCATAACGGTTCTATTGACAATTCTATAGAACCGTTATATTATAGTTTCATACTTTAGCTAGATAAAGCGATAAAATAGAAAAGTATCGATATAGGTAGAATTTTTCTCATAGTAAATAGAAGATTTATATAACGCATTTAATACTAGTTATATGATGCTTTCATAGACAAGAGAACTAATAAGACGAAATGATAGAAAGGATGTTTACGATGGTACAGCAGCAATTACCTACGGGGTTCCGTGATGATATAGGGATCGTAGCAGAGCGCAAGGATGATGTGAGTCAATATGTACTCGGTCTTTGTCGAAATCGTCAATACACAAAGATCTCTACGCCTCTCGTAGAGTACAAAGATGTATTCAATGGCTATGCAATGGGGCGCGGTCAACATATGTACGAATTCATGGATAGTTCTGATGAGTCCGTCGTAATTCGTCCTGATTTGACGATGCCAATCGGTCGTTTTTTGGCGACTACCAATATTGAATTGCCTCGCACGTTCTACTACTTGGGCGATGTGTTTATGAAAAATAAAAAGCACCGCGGCGATGTGAACCAAGTGACGCAAGGTGGCATCGAGATGGTAGGCTACGAAGGGCTTGAGGCTGAGCAAGAGTGCTTCAAGATTATTAAAGAGGTGAACGAAGCTCAGTTGGGTAATCATTTGTTGCTCGAAATTGGGGATGCTCGTTTTTCTCGTGCTATTACCGATGCTCTAGGACTCAGCGATGATGAAAAAACGGAGCTCTTAGAGGCGTTATTCACTAAATATTTGCCACGATATAACGAGTTGATTTCTGACTTTAAAAATAGTGCGCTATATCCTTTCTTAAATGTATGGCCTCGCTTGTTTGGTACGGTTCAAGATATAAAGGATGAGCTTAATCAAATTATCTTGCCTGCAGCGGCACAGCGCATTTTAGATAATCTTGTAGATATGGCAAATCAAGTGGAAGCAACGGGGCAACAGGTTCGCATCGATGTATCTACGGAACCGCTTCAATCCTATTACACAGGCCTTACTTTTAGAGGCTATGTGGACGGCGTGTCTCAATACATCGTCAGCGGCGGTCGCTATGATGGCTTGCTATCTAGCTTTGATGGTACGCCGATGCCGGCAGTAGGGATGGCTTTTAATATCGACGTCTTGACTGATGTTACCTTGCACGGTGAAAGCAAAGATCAAGATAACGATACATTACGCATCGCTCTTACGAAGGGGCGCGTAGAAAAGGATTTTATTCCACTCCTAGAAGCATGTGGCGTTGATTGCGAGCCATTACATAATAAGGCGCGTAAGCTCATCATCCCATTGGGGGATACTATTGAGGTTATCTTAGCTAAAGGCCCTGATGTAACAACATATTTAAAGAATGGCGTTGTAGACCTCGGTATTGTTGGCAGTGATGTACTAGACGAACAAGATGATACAAGCTATGAAATGCTAGATTTACAAACGGGTAAATGCCAATTCATCTTGGCGTCATTAGCGGGCTATGATCCTAAAGAAGGTCGCCGCCAACGAATTGGTACGAAATATCCAACCATTACAAAACAGTACTTTGGAGCTCAAGATGTGGAAATCATCAAGATTGAAGGCTCTGTTGAGCTGGCCCCACTTGTAGGACTAGCAGATGCTATCGTAGATATTACGGAAACGGGTACCACTTTGCGTGAAAACAATCTAGAAATCTTCGATTGGTTACAGCCCATATCTACACGCTTAGTAGCAAATCCATTAGCATTAAAACAAAAGAGAAATACCATTTTTAAGCTCATAGACCAGCTTTCAGAAGCAATTAATAAAAATTGATAAGTAAGGTATAAAGTGAATCATATATTTAACTAGCAATACGGATAGCTCAAATAGGAAGAAGGATGACAGATGAAAATATATAAGGAGTCATTAGATGCGATGCTTGCCATCGTACGGGATTACACACAGCAAACTACAGATATGGAGATTGAACGCCGCGTGTACGATATCATCGCTGAGGTCCGCACTAACGGTGATGCGGCGCTCAAAGCATATTCTGAAAAATTTGATGGTGTTTCCATCGAAGAATTCAAGGTGCCTCAAGAGGAAATCGATGCAGCTTATGAGTCTTTATCTGATGATTTGAAAGCCGCATTATTAAAGGCAAAGACTAATATTACAGAATTCCACAGCCGTGAAATCGAGCAGGGCTTTGTGGACATGGACACACCAGGCATCATCCGCGGTCAAAAGGTTATTCCCTTGGCTCGCGTTGGTCTCTACGTTCCTGGAGGTACGGCTGCGTATCCTTCAACCATTATCATGACTGCTTTGCCCGCAAAGATTGCAGGTGTAAAAGAAATCATCATGGTTACGCCTCCTCAAAAGGATGGCATTAATCCTGCCGTATTAGGTGCTGCAAAGCTTGCTGGCGTTGATGCGGTATATCAAGTGGGCGGTGCTCAAGGTGTGGCGGCCCTTGCTTATGGTACGGAAACGATTCCAAAGGTAGATAAAATCGTAGGTCCTGGCAATATTTATGTGGCAACGGCGAAACGTCAAGTATTTGGCCAAGTTGATATCGACATGATTGCGGGCCCAAGTGAAATTGGCGTTATCGCCGATGACAGTGCAAATCCAGTGCATCTCGCAGCAGATCTCTTATCCCAAGCGGAACATGACCCTCGTGCGCGCGCCATTATGGTGACTACCAGTGAAAGCTTAGCAAATGTCGTATCCGATGAGGTGGAACGTCAACTTAAATTGTTACCTCGTGAAAGCATCGCTCGTCCAGCTATTGAAAACAACAGTTACATTGCTATTATGGACAGCATTGAAGACATGTTCACGGTGATGAACGAAGTGGCGCCAGAGCATTTGGAAATCCAATTGCCGGATCCAATGAACTATATGAGCCTCGTTCAAAATGCAGGCTCTGTATTCCTTGGCGCTTATGCGTCTGAGCCGTTGGGCGATTATGTAGGTGGTACAAACCACGTATTGCCTACTAGTGGTACGGCGCGATTCTCGTCTCCGTTAGGCGTATATGATTTCGTGAAACGTACATCTTTCACACAATTTACAAAAGAACGTTTAGAAGAAGTGGCAAAACACATTACTACATTGGCTCGTACGGAAGGTCTCGAAGCGCATGCTCGTGCCATCGAAGTACGATTTGAAAAATAGCTTATAAAAAATATTAGAAAATAGATTTGGCATCTATATTTATATGTGTATTTAAAATATACAGTGAAAATATAGATTATAAATATAGATTATAAAAATAGATTTGAAGTATAGAGGTCGTTATGATACGCACAGGCACGGTGCAACGCACCACTCAAGAAACAGATATTACAGTAGAAATTACCCTTGATGGGGCACAAACAAGCTCCATCTCGACCGGAATAGGCTTCTTTGACCACATGTTGACGCTATTGGCGAAGCACGGCCGTTTTGGCCTTGTGGTAGAGGCAAAGGGAGATACATATGTGGACGCTCATCATACAGTTGAGGACGTTGGACTTGCCTTAGGGCAGGCCTTGGTGAAAGCCCTTGGCGATAAGGCTGGTATCGAGCGCTATGGCGATGCTTGGGTCCCTATGGATGAAGCATTGACGCAAGTTGTCATCGATTTGAGTGGTCGCCCGTACCTCGTTTTCCAAGGGGAATGGAGTACGCCGGTTTTAGGTGGCAACTTTGAAACAGAGCTGGTGGAGGACTTCTTCCAAGCTCTTGCGATGAGCGCTGCTATGAACTTACATGTGCGCAATTTGTATGGTCGCAATACACATCACATTATTGAAAGTATGTTTAAGGCAACGGGTCGTGCATTGCGCAAAGCAGTTACTATCAATCCGGATATCCAAGGAGTTAACTCTACAAAGGGAGTTATTTAATAAAGGAGAATGTATGATTTTTCCAGCTATAGATTTACAAGAGGGGCGCAGTGTTCGCCTGTATAAAGGCGATTTCGCACAGGAAACGGTCATCAACCCTGATCCAGTAGACCAAGCGAAACAATATGAAGCAGCTAAGGTTGGAGCCTTGCATCTCGTCGATTTAGATGGTGCCAAGGCGGGCAAGCCTGTAAATGTAGACATTGTAAAAGCAGTGCGTGCAGCTTTCACAGGTATCCTTGAAATCGGAGGCGGCATCCGAGATAAAGAGGCTGTTGACCTCTATTTGAGTTTGGGCGTAGATCGGGTTATCTTAGGATCTGTAGCGCTTAAAAATCCGGAACTTACAAAGCAGGTTATCGCTGAATACGGTGCGGAGTGCATCGTTATCGGTGTAGATGGAAAAAATGGCAAGGTCGCCGCTGAAGGTTGGCTCGACCAATCGGACGTGCCGATGACCGATTTAATCGGTGCCATGGTTGAAGGTGGGGCAAAGTATTTTATCGTTACCGATGTAGACCGAGACGGTACGATGCAGGGCGCCAATGAAGAGTTACTTGGAAATTTGCAAAAAGAATTCCCTACAGCACGCATCGTTGCTTCTGGGGGTGTTCGTAATCTAGGGGATGTTAAATCCCTTGAACAAAAAGGTGTTATGGATAGCATCGTTGGTAAGGCTCTGTACGAGGGCACAATTACGCTAGAGGAAATCGCCGAGTACAATCAGCAGAAATAATAGAAATGACTGTGATGCTATCAAATTAATTATTGGCTGTAACCAATGGAATATATTGAGTGACACTCGATGGAAAGGAACTTTATGTTAGCGAAACGGATTATTCCCTGCCTAGATGTAGATGATGGGCGGGTAAAAAAAGGGGTTAACTTTGTTAATCTCGTAGACGTAGGCAGTCCAGTAGACATTGCGGCCTCCTATGAGCAGCAACAAGCTGATGAGCTCGTATTTTTAGACATTACGGCCACCGTTGATGCGCGGACCACTATGCGCGATGTGGTACAAGAAATCTCCACACAAGTATTTATGCCACTCACCGTGGGTGGTGGTATCAAGAGTATTGAAAATATGACGGCTTTATTGAAAGCTGGTGCGGACAAGGTATCTTTGAATTCCGCGGCTCTCGCTAATCCTGAGCTCATCACAGAAGGGGCTCAAAAGTTTGGCAATCAATGTATGGTAGTAGCCATCGACGTGAAAACCGATGACGAAACTGGCGAATGGTATGCCTATACTCACGGAGGTCGCAAGCGTACAGAGTGGAAAGCTCTAGACTGGGCTAAAGAGGCCGTAGCTCGTGGTGCAGGAGAGTTGCTAGTGACGAGTATGGACAAAGATGGCACAAAATCCGGCTTTGATATTGAACTATATAAGGCCATAGAGTCTGTCGTAAATGTACCTATCATCGCATCTGGAGGTGCGGGTAAGGTTGAGGATTTTGTAGACCTCTTTGAAAAGACAGGTGTTACCGGTGCACTGGCAGCATCTATATTCCACTTTGGGGAAGTTAAAATTCCTGAACTCAAGCAAGAACTACAAGCTCACGGAATTACAGTACGCTAAAATAGATCTAAAAAACTACTATCTCTCGTAAACTCTCTGCTAGTCTATATGTTCAGCGTTAGTTAAATAGTTTGTTTATAGATAAACAGAAAATAGAAATAGCAATAGCAGTAGATGGAGATACAAGCTAATATAGGATAACAGATTGGTGATTATTTTTAATAAAGGATAGAATATGAAACCAGATTTTGAAAAAGGAAATGGCTTACTGCCAACGGTTGTGCAAGATGCGGAGACTAAGGACGTTCTCATGGTGGCGTGGATGAACGAAGAAAGCTTTCACAAGACACTAGAAACAAGGGAAACGTGGTTTTGGTCTCGGTCTCGTCAAGAACTATGGCATAAGGGTGGTACCAGTGGCAATGTGCAGCATGTATTGAGCATGGCTCTCGATTGTGATGGCGACACCTTGCTCATACAAGTTAAGCCTGAAGGTCCTGCCTGTCACACAGGGCGTACAAGCTGTTTTTTTAATGAAGTAGAACGGAGTTAAATATGGCACAGCAAACACTTAACGAATTATACGAAATTATTAAAAACCGTAAGGTACAGCCAAAGGAAGGTTCTTATACGAATTATTTATTCGACAAAGGACTCGATAAAATCTTGAAAAAAGTTGGTGAAGAGGCTACAGAGGTAGTAATCGCCGCAAAAAATGAAGATCCACAGGAACTGATTTACGAAACGGCAGACGTGTTATATCACTTGCTTGTGTTATTAGTAGAGAAAAATATTCCATACGAAGCCATTGAAGCAGAGCTTGCGAGCCGTGAAGGGGTTGTTAGCAAGACTACGGATCGCCCAAAAATTACAAATTTATAATGTATATCCTATTATGAGCTCAGACATATGAGCTCTGGTGGAGTTCATATGTGTTTTTTATGTGTTATATGAGTTATATGCGTTAAGGAATAGATAGAAAGGATAGCCTATGAAAGAGATAATTCGCACATTGAAACCTTATATACCTGAGGAGCCAGCTGAAGCGGTGAAAGAGCGCCTTGGTGTAGACCGATTGGTGCGCTTGTCGGCGAATGAAAATCCATACGGCACATCGCCATTGGTACGGGAGGCTATCCTTAGCTATGTAACTCATAATGATGCCAACTACTATCCGGATGGCAACGCCTCCGATTTGCGTATGAAACTCGCTGACTACTGGCAGGTACAACCTGAGCAACTCGTCATCGGCGTAGGTCTCGATGAGGTCATCGCCATGGTCAATAAAACATTGATTACCGCTGGTGACTCCATCGTAGTAAGCGTGCCAGCCTTCTCGGAATATGCTTTGAATGGCCTCGTGGAAGGTGCTGAAATCCGCGAGGTGCCAGCTAATTTTGAAACGGGACAGTATGATTTTTCTGCTCTCGTGAAAGCTGTAGATGAAACGACATGCCTCGTGTGGATTTGTAATCCTAATAACCCAACAGGCACCTATGAGTCTGTTGAAGATATTCGCAAATTTGTAGCAGCTGTACCAAAGGAAACCTTGGTCATCATAGACGAGGCGTATATCGATTTTGTTACCTCCGTAGCAGTTCCTACATCACGTGCGCTATTGGATGAATTTCCTAATGTGGCAATTATGCGTACCTTCTCGAAGGCCTATGGCCTTGCCAACTACCGTGTAGGCTACATGATGACACCTTTAGAATTGGCAAATTATATGCAAACCATTCGATTACCGTATAATTTGAATACCTTATCTCAAGTGGCTGCAGAAGCCGCTTTCCGTGATCAAGAATTCGTGGCGAGAACGGTCTCTCAAAATGCAGAGGAACGGGCAAAATGGGAAAGCCTCTTTGATGAGCTAGGTATTCACTACTATAAGAGTGAGGCTAATTTTATTTTCTTTGCAGCGCCTGATGCGGAAGGTCTTGCAGATGCTTGGCTTAAATCAGGTTACCAGGTGCGCCGAGGTCAACGAGAAGGGTGGTTGCGTCTTACGATCCCCATGCCTCAAGATGGGGATGTTATGCGCAAGATATTAAGAGACTTCATGAATTAATTCGTACAGAATAACGTACAATTCGTAATACGTTTTGTTTAATCTTATCGTGTTTTACCCTATAGAATGGAGTTTATTATGATTGCCATTATAGATTATGATGCAGGGAATACCTTCAATGTCCAGAAAGCCTTAGCTTACATTGGTCTTGAGACAGTGCTAACGGCAGATTCGGCGACTATATTAAATGCTGATGGTGTTCTCTTGCCAGGTGTAGGGGCATATGCACCGGCGATGGCAGTTCTAAAAGAGCGTGGTTTAGTCGATGTCATCTATGAGGTAGTAAAGCGGGATATACCTTTATTAGGTATTTGTTTAGGCATGCAACTTTTATTTGAAGAATCTGAAGAATACGGCCCAACGCCCGGTTTAGGGCTTATTCTCGGTAAGGTAAAAGAAATTCCTCGCAACCTTGGCCTTAGCGTGCCTCATATGGGTTGGAATAAAAATGTAGTACACCAGCCTCATAGTGCTTTTAGCAATGTAGATGATCAATATACATATTTCGTTCATTCCTATTATGTGGATACAGATCCTAAATATATCACATCTACTGCAAATTATGGTATCGATGTACCTGGCATTGTAGAACGAGGTAGAGTATATGGAATGCAATTCCATCCTGAAAAAAGCGGTGTCGTAGGTCTAAATTTGTTGCGTACATTTGGGACTATTACAAAAACTTATAGAGTAGCAGGAGAATAGGGATATAGCTATCTTTCATTACAGATAGGAATAAGTCATTCAGTAACCAATATATCTAGGATAATAACGGCATCTCATAGGTAGAGAATGCGGTTATTATGCTTTATAGTTATACTTAACTTTCAAAATGAGAAATTAATAATTGACACCTTGTTGATTAGTTATACAATAATGTTGTAAGTACTAACATTTTAGGAAGCCATTGTGGCATGGATACGATACATAAGTTTTATCAGTAATATTCATATACTCCATGTCACGTGATTATTGGAGGTGTTTATATGGTTATGAATGGTATTTACTTAGTTATTGCCTCCGCGTGTATTCTAATTTTAGCGTACCGCTTTTATGGGGCTTTTATAGCGGCTAAGGTACTGACATTGGATCAATATCGTCCAACGCCAGCCATGGTTCACAATGATGGTCACGATTACGTGCCAACCAACAAATGGGTAACCTTTGGTCATCACTTTGCAGCAATTGCTGGTGCAGGTCCACTTGTAGGTCCTGTTATCGCAGCACAGTTTGGGTATTTGCCTGGGGCATTATGGATCCTAATTGGTTCCGTATTAGCCGGTGCTGTACATGATATGGTTATCTTGTTTGCTTCCGTTCGTTACGATGGTAAATCGATTGCGGATATTGCTCGCGAAGAAATCAGTAAACTTGCTGGTTTTGGTGCTATGCTCGCTACCTTATTCCTATTGATTATTACCCTTGCTGGTATGGCTGTAGTAGTAGCTAACGCATTGCATAACTCTCCTTGGGGATTCTTCTCCGTATTTGCTACCATTCCAATCGCTATTTTTATTGGTATTTATTTGAAATGGTTGCGTCCTGGTAAAATCCAAGAGGCGACTATTATTGGGGTAGCCTTAATCTTCGCAGCTATCATCTACGGTCCAAATGTAGCGGCTAGCGAATATGCATCTTGGTTCACATACGACTTGCAAACCATTGAAATTATGCTTGCTGTGTATGGTTTCTTCGCAGCTGCATTGCCAGTATGGTTGTTACTTGCTCCTCGTGACTATTTGTCCACATACCTTAAAATCGGTACAATCGGCGCATTGGCACTTGGTATTATCATTGTAATGCCTGAAATTCAAATGCCAGCTGTAACTCCTTACATCTGGGGCGGCGGTCCTGTATTGAAAGGTTCCGTATTCCCTTACATCTTCATTACTATCGCATGTGGTGCGTTATCTGGCTTCCATACTGTTATTGCTACTGGTACAACACCTAAAATGCTTACTAATGAACGAGAAATCTTACCTATCGGTTATGGTGCGATGTTAACAGAAGGCTTCATCGCTATGATGGCGTTGATTGCTGCTACTGCATTGCATCCAGATGATTACTTTGCGATTAACTCTACAGTTGAGTCATTCAAAGCTTTAGGCCTTCAAGTCCATGAATTGCCAGCATTGTCTGCAATGGTTGGTGAAGACTTGATGCACCGTCCTGGTGGCGCCGTATCCCTTGCAGTAGGTATGGCTCATATCTTCTCCAGATTGCCTAACATGGATCACTTGATGGGTTACTGGTATCATTTCTGTATCATGTTCGAAGCATTGTTCATCATGACATTAATCGATGCTGGTACTCGTGTAGGTCGTTACTTACTTCAAGAATTATTAGGTCATTTCCATCCTAAATTCAACGACCAACACTGGGCTCCTGGTGTGTATGGTTGTGCTGCTTTAATTTGTATCTTGTGGGGCTACCTAGTTCTACAAGGTAATATCGGTATTATCTGGCCTCTATTCGGCGTATCAAACCAATTATTAGGTACCATGACATTGGCCGTAGGTACTACAGTTATTATGAGACTTGGCCGCAAACGCTATGCTTGGGTAACAGGTATTCCTTGTATCTTAATGGCTATCGTTGCTATTGCAGCAGATTTTGAAAACGTATTTAACAGCTATATCCCAGCTGGTAAATGGATTCTAGTAGTATTTAGTGCGGCTATGTTCCTCATGATCCTTATCGTATTAATTGAAGCTGTACGCAGCTGGATTCGCTTGTCCAATATTCCTCAAGATTATCGGACTCAAGCTGAAATCGAAGCTGAAAGCCTTGTAAAATATGGTAAAGAAGTAAAAGCATAAGATTGATTATTGCAATATATAAAGTGCACTCACATTTGTGGGTGCACTTTTAATCTATAAATTTGCTGTCTTTTTTATAAAATAGTTAGGTAATGGCGCCTTGCATGCAGAGTTTTCTGTGAGCAAGGCGATTTTTGTATGGAAAAGAGTTTCTTATGGTCAATATGATTGATACAGGCAACACCACATGGGTATTGTGATTTGAATATGTTATAATAGGGCTATGAAACATTATATACGTTCTTATTGGACAAAATATAAACAATTGTATAAGAAAGGCCTAAAAGGCATTGCTGCCTTTCTTGCCATTGGAGCGATTATAGTCTTTGTACTAGCAACCATTGCTAGTCGTGGAATGGGCGTTATTTTTAATGAGGTTATGGCTCGACAAACTATGATGCGCGGTACGGTTACTGTTGAAAGTTTATCTGCTACCCCGTGGGGGACTCTGACTTTTACAGGCCTTGTTTGGAAGGACCCAGAAGGACATGAGTTGTTCAATGCACCAAGCGGGAAAGTCCGCGTCAATATGTGGGATGTGGTGACACGTAACTTTAAGTCCTCTGCTATCAAAGGCATTGAATTAGATAATGCGGTTATAGTCATTGATTTGGACGATAATAATAGGTTAGATTTCGCGCCCATATCTCCAGATGTAAATAAACCAATTAATGAGGTAGAGCCTCGTCCGAAAGCACCTAAAAAGACCACACAAGAACGGCAAGAGGAACTAGGTAAGAAAGTACGTAACTTTAATTGGCAAGGTCAACATTTAGATCTTAAGATTACACTTAGAAATAGTCAGTTAGAGGTCTTTAATAGAAACCGCCATTATGTGATAAAGAATGTAAACTCAAAAATTGATCTTGATAGTAAGAGGGTCATTCGTATCGATATGGAAACGGGCAAATTTGGTGGTACAGCCATAGGGGATGGTCTCGTATTAAAAGGTCGTGTAGATTTAAAGGATGTTTTAAAGCATCGCATGCCTCAACTGGATCTACAATTTGATGTGAAAGGGGTGGATCCATCATCACTAGGCTTTGGTGAGAATATTCATGATGCCATGACCTTGCTTACAAAGGTAACAGGCGATTTTAACCGTCCTTTTGCTAAAGGTCGTGTGACGATGCCTATTTTACGGATTCCTGCACTTACTTTTGAGAATGTAGTAGGAGATGTGACGTACCAAGATGGTATTTTGAATTTTGAAAACGTTAGTGCCAATGTATACAGCGGTAAATTGGAGGCTAAGGGTGTATATAATTTGGACACTCGAGCCTATACGATTACAGGCGTAGCAAAGGATTTAGATAGTAGTGTAGCCCTCAAGGCTCCTGAGTTTCTCGTGCCCGTATCGGCAAATTTGAACTTTAAAAGTGAAGGCCAACCTCGAGATATGGAGGTATGGGGTAACTTCTGGTCTGGTGAAGGGCACTATATGCTAATTCCGATTCAAAGCATTACGGGAAACTTTCACAATAAAGGGCGGCATTTATCCTTTAGCGATGTGAACGTACATACGAAAATCACCACTATCACTACGGATGCTCTGCGTATCGATGATGGACAGCTCACGATGGGGCCGCTTAATATTACTTCTCACGGGGGTAGTAATTTCATTCTGTATGATGAGTCATTTGATGAAATTGATGAAAATATGACTCGCATTAAAGATGATATGAAACAAGCTAGGGAAAATAGTAGACGTGCTTCTGACTCTGCAAAAGACATCGACAAATCTGGCCTTACAGCGCCGGACATAAAAGAATCCATGAAGGATCTGAAGCGGAGTATGGATACGGCAAAAGATAGTATAGATAATCTGTCAAAAAACAGTAAGCAATAAACTGTATTGAGCTGTAAAGGGTAAGAAGTAATAATAAAGTAACAATATAAAGTAACAAAAATAATAAACTAACAAAAATCAAAAAAGAAGGCAATCTATCATGGTGATGAGTTGCCTTCTTTAAGTTATAAGGTGCTAAATTATATATAGCTATACGAAAGATTTTATTATCTGTTTAATCCGTTAGAGCGTACATATTCGGTATTTTCTGTGTCTTTGGTATCTGTTTTGGTGTTAGTTCGTTTTACCGTAATAAGAGGTTTCTTTTCTTTGGTTTCCTTTTCTTCGTATGGAATTACTTTATCTCCTTGATCCGGTAAAAATGTTTCGATACCGTTTCGTTTGCCTTTTTGCGTGTTTGAATCAGTGGCCAATTGACTTTGTTGTGGAACGATATAGATTTCGTCTTTATTGATGGTTACATCATTTAGCAAGAGTTTGAATGCATTTGGACTTACATATAGAATTCCGTCTACCATACGTGCTGCAGGCAGTAAAGATTCGGATGTATCAAGGTTGATGATTTGCAGTTTACCCTTGCGCACGACTTGTTTAGAGTCCGGTTGTACCGCTAATGTAGCAATGTTCATGTCGATCAATGCTGTTTTAGTAGGTGCATCCCAAGATACTTTGTAACCTAATGCTTCTGATACTTGACGTAAAGCTACGAGTGGCTGACCGTCAACATAGATGACATTTGGCTTTTTATCGATTGGCTCCAATAATATGCCATCTACATTGATGTAATGCTGTGTCGTTACTGATGCAGGTCTTTTTAAACTCTGCGTCGGTGCAGGTGTATCCATACCGACTGCTGCCTGTGCAGGCTGTACCACTCCGCTTGTGAAAGCCAGCGCTCCTAAGGCTATACCGGATACAATAAGTTGTTTTAATTTCATGGTAACCTCCATTGTGTATAAAACGTCACGATAAATCATAATTGGTACTATAACATGGATATATGAATATTATATTATGAATTTTAATTTTATAAAACTGATAAAGGAGAAGGAGTAAATTTATCGATTTTATACCTAGGCTTGATTGTAAAATATATTTATACTTTACAACAAAACTTTAATTATGCTATTCTGAGGAAACATGATTAATAGTATTGGTGTTCATATGCAGGAAATGAGGACTGTGACTAACTCTCGTGTTCAAATTGATTTTAAATTTGATAAGTTAAGAATAGTATGATTTTCTGATAATTTATTTCTTACATCCTGAGAATAGTGTGAAGTTTAGGCTTGATAGTAGGAAACGTATATGTTCTGTTGGGCTTGTATTTAGTTAAATGGTTCAGATAAAAAACTTTAAGGGGTATCTATGAAGAGGATCGAGGTAATATGTAGTGAAAATAATAATGAAATTAAAACGTTATATCATTTTTATACTATTATGTATCGGGATATGTTTAATCTTAAATCCAGTAGAACGAATATATGTTTTTATCTTTGCGGAGCGCTATGCTACGGAATGCTTTGAAGGATTAAAGATTCAAATTTTAAATAATGGAAACGTAATTTATAAAGATAGTCTTTTTGATGAACCGCTTGTTATATTTGAAAAAGTATTATGCTATCGTGAAGATGATGATAAAATTATTTTTTGTAAATATAACTATTTGTTTAATGGAACATTCAACTATAAATATTTAGTCTATCACAAATTTGATTCATCATTTAGCACATATTATTCGGAGGGCCCTTATTTACATACTGATTATGGATTTAAGTTGAAGTATTCTGATGATCGTTATTATGATGATGATAATTATGCCATTACAGTTCCCAGTAAATGGGTTTTGCTAACGCCATGGCATTAGTATGAATTACAGTATTTAAATAGGCTCTATAATAAGTGTTGGAGGTCTTGCTGCTGGTCTTGCAGGTGCTTTTGTTATTGGTATTACTGGAGCAACACTTGGCGATTGCGTTAAAGATGAAATTAAATTTAATTTAAAAAAGGATGTAGATAAGTAATGTATCAAGATTTGATTATAATATTGGGGATTATATTTCTCGTATACAAACTTATTACACATGAAGGTAAGCTTAGTTTAGCTAGAATTATTGCAACGGTTTCTATTATTGTCGGTTGTGGATTAGTATTGCTGAGTAAACTGATATCTCCATTTGTTTTACTATTTTGGTGGCTAATTTGTCTCGGTATTTCTTTAATAGGAATGTATTTTGTGCCAAGTAGTGAGAATTATGATGAGGATAAAGCCCAAAAGCATCAAAAGCTATATAAAGGGGCTTTATACTCCTGGATATTTATGATAACTTTATATATTTTTCTATATATTTTGATTTATTATTAGCTATATCCTTGTTATTGAGGGTAGTGTCAATAATTTTGTGTAAATTATATTCTTTAATAAGAAACCATATTCATCAATATAAAGAAAAAATAGGTGCTGTTAATCCCACATATGGATTTATATATAACTATTATAGATCTGATGGAAGAGAAGTAATTGATATTATAATTAAAAGAACAAAAGAGTATAAAGCTGGTTCGTTTGATAAACCGAAGTTCTTGTCTTTTAATCATAGTGAAATACTAAAAAATTCTAATAATTCAGAATTTGTTTGGACTAAGGAGGCTTTAGGAAAGTCAGTTGCTCAAAATGTATTATCAGAGGTGGGAAATCAACCATGGGTTGGATATGTGCATTATGCAGAGAACGCATCAAAATTTACTCGAACTGTAGCGAAAGTTGGAGGGCCTGTTTTAATAGGTTACTTACTTTACGATATGCAAAATGATTACCAAATGTACAGTGGTCGAGAACTAGCTAAAGCTTGGGGCGCGGATTTACTTCCTGTAGTTTTCGGATTGGGTGGAGGTGTTGCTGGCAGTGCTGGTGGACCAGCAGGTTCTTTTGTCGTTGGTGTTACTTTGGCGACAACGGGAGACTATTATAAAGATAAGATTAAGTCTAATTTGAAAAAGGATGTAGTTAAGTAATGTCTCGAGATTTGATTATAATATTGGGGATTATATTTCTCATATACAAACTTATTACTCATAAAGGTAAGCTTACTTTAGCTAGAATTATTACATTTTTAGGCCTTGCAATGGGAAGCGGAATAGCTTTGCTTCATGAATTTGCCCCAGTATTTGTATTATTTTTTCTGACAATAGTTTGCATGGGAATTTCTTTGGTTGGGATGTATTTCATGCTTAAGAATGACGAGTTTGAAAGTGATAAAGTAGAGAAATATCAGTCCAATTTTAAAGTAGGCGTATATACTTGGTTATTTCTAGTCGCTTTATACATATATTTATATGTTTTAACCTATTATTAGATACTTTGATAATGTATATAGTAGGATTTTATTGATTAATATGTAACTCTAATATAAGGTATATAAACATAAAAAGGACGCTATAGTCTAATCTTCAGTAGTATATACAGAATGGTTTAGAACTATAGCGTCTTTTTATTTAATCGCTCATTTGAGGTCTGCGTAGATGTTACAGATAAGTCATAGAGCTGAAAGAGAGTTTATTTCATGCGAACATTAAAGCTGTTGGTGAAGCAATTTCAGGTAAATCAGTCAAATTAGTGGCTTCTAATGATGTATCTTTACAAGCGGCAACGAATACAAGTGAAAAGCTTGAAAATGCTAAGAGTAAAGGCTAGTCTGTTGGGGCTAATATTAGTGTTGCTGGTGGCGGTATACTTGGTTTTGATGCAAGTGCTAATGCTGCAAAACAAAAGGGTAATACAAAGGTAACAACACATACTGGTACTACTGTTGTAGGTACGGATGCTGTTAATATTACATCAGGAAAGGATACCTATATCAGTGGCTCCAAGGTAATTGGTAAATCTGTAACAGCCGACGTAGGTGGAAATCTTTCTATTGAAAGCTTACAAGATACAAAGACATATGTAGGTGAAAGCTCTAATAAAGGGTTTAGTATATCTACAAATGCGGGTTCTCTAAGTAATGTATCTATGAGCTCAAGCAAAGGTAAAATGAAAAGTGATTATGCAAGTGTTACTGATCAAGCGGGGATATATGCAGGTGATGGTGGCTTTGTAATTTTAAGAACCTTAGTAAAGCAGGAAAAGATGCTGTGTGGAACACATTAGGCACATTACCTAATCTGTTACCAGACTCTAGCAAATCTACTTCTACTACTACAAAATCTGCTATTTCAAATGGTACAATAGAAGTACGAGATGCTGGCTTTAATATGCAAACACTGTCTCGAGATACAAAAGATAGCTTGAATAAGCTTGATGAAATCTTTGATAAAAAGAAAATTGAAGAACGTCAAGAATTATCTAAGTTATTTGCAAAAGAAGCCTTTGAACAATTACATAATTGGAATCCAATCTCTAAAGAAGGTAAAGCCGCAAAAGCAATAGCCCATGGTGTAGTCGCTGAAGTATCTGCTCGTATGGCAGGGAATAAACCGGGTAGTGGGTTTTATGCTGGAGCTACCAATGAAGCATTAATTGGAGAGATTCAAAAAATTGCAAAAGAAAAACCTGATGTAGCTCAAACATTAAGTGCTTTATTAGGTGCTGCTGTAAATGGTAGCTTAGGCTATTCCCCTGTGACAGGTGCAGCTGAAGCACAATATGGGACTAAATGGAATCAATATTTAACAACAAATCCAGATACAATATATTTGGCAAAAAAATATTTAAAGAAAAAGAATGGAGAAAGTTTAAGTGAGCGTGAAGTAATATTCCTTTTGGAGAATTTAAGGAGTATAGCTGAAAAAGATAGTGATAAAGCCAAATCTTGGGAGATAATGTCAGAATCATATTGGGATTTATCTCATTGGGAGGATTTTCTTATTTCATATGGCAATTTATCCTATCAAAGTATCTCTGACTTTGAACATCATTATAGTTTATTGAAGGATGAACAAATTAGATTACAAAAAGAGTTAGTCAAACAAGGGTATGTGTTTACTGATGTTGTACCGGTTAAAGCTATTTATGTTGATGAAGATAGGAGAGCCTTGGATGAAGCAATAAGATTAGAGAAGGAAAAGGATATTGATATTAATAAAGAAAGAGATGTTAATAAACGTCAGAATATAATTCACTACACAGCAAAGGAAGCCGGGATGGCTTTTGAACGTAATGTACTTAAATCTAAATATCCTGTGTTAACAGTTTTTTTTGAAAAAATGAGAACTGGGAATGGTAGTATGGAAAAGTATAACTCGAAAAGTATTTTAGCAAAAACAATTGCGCAGTCAAATGGCATTAAAGATATTTTAGTTTCTTTGCGTGATGAGGATTTTGATAAGGATACAAATAGTGTTTTAAAACGTATTGATATTAATTTTGCTAAGACTGAAAAGGGTGGCGCCTGGTCTGATTTAGGGGCATCGGTAGGAAGAATGGCTGCTAGATTAAAAGTTATAAAGCATGGTGATTATTATGATGTCAAACTTTTAGGTTTCGATAGATCTAATTATGAATATAAAGAGGATGCTAGTGATATAAAAGATAAGTGGATTAGATGGGCCAATAATTTCTTTTATGATTTACAACAACAAGGTTTAATTACTCCGTTTTCTTTTGAGGTAACTTCTAATTTTTACTTCAATAAGTCTAATGGAAAGGTATATACTAAATGATAGTACTAAAATCTTTACTGAAAAGGATGGGTTATTTTGTAATTATATTTATTAGTATTGTAGCTATATATATAATTACCTATGTTGCTTCTACAACAACCTTTTTAGCTACCTCTAATTATGACTCTTCTCTTGGTAGGGAGGCTGGGTATCTTAATGATATGGATTATGATTTGTATGTTCCAGGAGAAATACTGACTGTTGAAGTTTATAATGATTATGAGATTGCATGTTTAACGTCTTTTGGTGCTATTTTTGTAAATGGTAATGAGGGGAGTATTCACTATCTTATTGAAGTCGATGATAGAGCCTCACTTTTAAAAGAAATTGCTTCTTATAAAGATAAAGCTAAGAAACGACAGGTTGTAGTGTATGATAGCAGTCAATCGTTAAGTGATAAAGAGAAAAAGCTCTATCAAAAGTTAATTGATAGAATTGATAAACGATTACCTACTTATGTTGACGTAAATCGAGAACCAAAATGGCTTCAAGTTCTAAGAAATATAACAGGTAATGATAAAAGCTTAATATAGTTGTTTCAATAAATCTAAAAAGGACGCTATAGTCTAATCTTCAGTCGTTATACTGATTGATTTAGAACTATAGCGTCCTTTTTTATTCCGTTCATTTGAGGTATGAGAGGATGTTACAGATATGTTATAAAGATGAGAGAGATTTTATTTCATGCGAACTGCTTCACCGAATTCGTCTTCGGTCATGAGTTTTTCTTCCAATATGATTTCTTTAATAGAGCAACCGCGTTTGTATGGTTCTTTTACTATCTTAGTACTCTTATCATAACCGATGTATGGTGTTAAGGATGTGGCAATCATGATGGATTGTTCTAATTTTTATTATATAAACTTATATAAATTTTGTGATATATTAGAATTAAAATTTTAGTTGTGTTGTAAACGAGTAGTTTTAATGATAGGAATACTCATATGTTATTTTTAAAAATTTATAATTATTTTGTGAGGGGCGTTGTACTTTTCTTTCTTATAATTATCCCTTTTACTATTGTTACAAATCCTGAAATGATCGAGGATGAAGTCGATTTTCATTTTTTTGTTACTCTATATATTGTAATCCTTTTGAGCTATGTGGTATGGACCTATATTTATAACTATTTAAGACGTAAAAGAGGTTAGCATTTGTGCATATTCATTTACCATTAGTTTTCGTAGTCATCTTTTACTCGGCAATTGTTCTCTATTGGATCATATATAAGATACTCTTAAGAAAAAAACTTTCACCATTACTAGTATCTTTAATTGCTAATTCTAATTATAGTTTTATTAAATTTATCTCTTGGGCGATAATTATTACATACCCATTCATGCTTTTTAGCATGTTTTATTTCTTAGATTACATAGCCGTGCCAATTGTTATGGCTTGGTTTTTACAACCTGTTTTAGTTGCAGCTACACTATTCAGGCAGTCATCACACAGTCGTTATTATGATTGGGCTAGAAAAAAACAGATGTATGTAGTGTGGATTGTATTCTTTTATTTATTAGCGGTTCTAGGTGTATTGAAATTTTATGATTTTTTGTAGCGTTTAAGTTGTAAAGAAAAAGTATATTCCCTTTATTGAGAATCAAGGGAGAAGTAGGAATGCCTGCTAACAATAAAAATTTTTTAAAAGCTATATTTTCATAAAGGTGTAGATGCTCACTTAGAAGTATTTGATAAAAATGGAAATCATTTAGGAGAAGCAGATCCTATAACTGGAGTGATTAGGGAGGGATCTCAAGACCGTAGCAAAAAACTTAGAAAGGATTTAAGGTAATGATTATGAAACCTATTAAGTCTTTATATAGTAGATATAACCAAAATGATATTTGTATGTTAGAACGAATAGGACCATATAGCATAATAAATAATAACCATCAAGGGATTATTGTATTGGACTCCTCATGGAATGAAGTGAAAAAAATTAAGGTAGATGAAAATCTATTTTTCCCTGAAGCCAGATATATAGATTACGTCAATAATAGGATACTTTTTAAGTTAGAAGCATTTCTGTGCTTAATTGATATTGAGAGTAGTTGGGTTAAACTAATAGAGCTTCCTAGTGATTTGCAAGATTTATGTTTTTCAGACTTACATTGTTTTGGCAAAGACTATATTATGATAGGTACGAGTAAGAATGTAGTATCTTTGGATTTAATTGACTTTAAAGTTACAGTGCTAGATCTTGATTCTGTTAATGAATATCCATTTAATGAGTATCGAAATAGATATAATGGAATAGTGACGTATTTTAGAAATCATAAATTAATTTGTCATGACTCTAAAAATATAATAATTGTAGATGGTACACGTGTTATTGAAATTCCAGATGTAGTTTCTATCAAATACTATCAACTAATGGCCTCTAATAGATATTTGTTAGCAATTGGTGAAAAACAGCTACAGCTTATTAATATAGAGAATGCTAGGGAAAGTAAATTAATCTCTTTTTCATTTCCATGTTATTGTGTTGGTGCAGATATATTGGAGGAACAGGATACAATCCATCTCTCTCTTTTATTACATAATGATTGGGAAGAGATTATGCGTGTGGAAGAATATGCTTTTACCTTTGATGAATTACATGAGGATGTTGTGCTATAAGTAATTCTTTATATGCTATAATTAAGTGTTACATGAATTATTTAATATATCTTAATTATAGAGTTATAGAGATTATAGAAAGAGGTTCTTTATGGCATCCGGCAGATCTGAAAAAGAGTTACAAGGGGTAACGATGTTAGGTCACAAGACCGATTATCCTACTGATTATGCACCACAGGTGTTAGAGGCGTTTGATAACAAGCACCCAGAGAATGATTACTTCGTTAAGTTTAATTGCCCTGAGTTTACTAGCTTGTGTCCTATGACAGGTCAACCAGACTTTGCCACAATCTATATTTCTTATGTGCCAGATAAGAAGATGGTAGAGTCCAAGTCTTTGAAGTTATATCTATTTAGTTTCCGCAATCACGGGGACTTTCACGAGGACTGCATCAACATCATCATGAAAGATCTCGTGAAGTTGATGGATCCTAAATATATCGAGGTGTGGGGCAAGTTTACGCCGCGCGGTGGTTTGTCCATCGATCCATACGCAAACTATGGCAAGCCTGGTACAGAGTGGGAAAAGACTGCAAAAGAGCGCCTTCATTTCCACGACATGCAGCCTGAGCGCGTAGCATACCGTTAATATGGCATACGAATATTTAACAATGGTCACATCCTTTATTACTTGTTTTATGATTGGTGTGACCTTGTCTTTACAACCTGCATCGATAATCGTAGGGACTCACACTCATTTAAGAGAACAAAGTAAATGGACTCGCTGGAACGGATATATCATTTTTGTGTTGCTCCTATTTGTGCTAGATATGCTTGTAACAAATGGTATATATATTGCGTTTCACGATGTGTATGGTAATCTCTTTAACATTGGTTATCTTGATTTCGATCTGATGGACATGTTCTTTAGTGAAAGCTTTCAAATAGGTGTTATTCTAGTCTTTTCGCTCATATTGTTTCAAGTATTAGGGCTCGTTGATTTAGCTCATGGAGAACGGGATTTATCCTTTTATTATGACCAGGTAGATGCGGGTAAACAGAAGTCATCTTGGATGGAGCAGTACATGTGGAGCCAAAGAGGATCTCTTGGAGCGAGCTTGGTGGGTTTGCTCTATATGCTGAAAATGACGATAAAAACAATGTGGCCTTATACCGTGTGCCTAGTGTGGTTTAAAATCCTAGCCATACTTGCAAATGCACTAGTATCACCAAGTATTAACCGAATTATGCATGTTAATAATGAAATGACTACCCTAATCATTTTCGACCCATACATTATCACCTATACAGTTGCTGGTTTCTTATGGGGTCATGTAGCGTTACATCATGATATAACTAAAGTATCGCACTTAGCTAGTAGCATGGCTATATCTCTTATCCCTCGTCTTACAGTCTTGGTAGGAGCAATTTTCTTTATTGGATTGGCCCTCATCATTATAATGGTACCCATCACATGGGATGGGGTACTTGACGCACTTACAAAAAAATAGATAAAGCTAGTTATTTCCTGTATTTTTAGGGTTTTAAAAGTCGTTCTCATTCTCTTGACAATGAAATGATTCAAATGTTAGAGTATGGTTGTATTAATTGGAATACATAAACGGTTATACCCCGTATATGGTGAATAACAAGGTGCAATATAATATCGTCCTTGGGATGTTCCTAAGGGCGATTTTTATCATCTATCGCTAGAGGGAGGATTAGATGAGTATAGTAACAAGCCAAACAATTGAACTTATTGGTAAAACACCGATATATCAATTGCCAAATACCAATATTTATGTAAAGCTTGAAAAATATAATGTAGGTGGTTCTGTAAAAGACCGTGCCGTACTCGGTATGTTACAAGCTGCAAAAGAGCAAGGTCGCATCCATGAGGATAGCATCATTGTAGAAGCCACAAGTGGTAATACGGGGATCGCTCTTGCTATGGTAGGCGCTATTCTACATATTAAAACAGTGATTATCATGCCTGAAAGTATGAGTAAAGAACGCCGTGAGCTTATCAAGGCGTATGGGGCGCAGCTCATCTTAACACCAAAAGAAACAGGTATGAAGGGGGCTCTTGAGCGGGCCAATGAAATTTTAGAGAAGTATCCAAATGCTTTCACCTTGGGCCAATTCGTAAATCCTGCAAACCCAGATATGCATTACCGCACGACGGGTACTGAAATTGTAGAACAAGTGCCGAATGTCGATGTATTTGTAGCGGGTATCGGCACGGGTGGTACTTTCACAGGCGTTACGAGACGATTGAAAGAACATAATCCTAATCTAAAAGCCATTGCTGTAGAGCCAACGGGATCTCCTGCTATTACCGAAGGTAAGGGCGGCCCTCACAAAATACAAGGTATTGGGGCTGGTTTCATTCCTGAAAACTTTGACCAAACATTGATGGATGGCGTGCAAACGGTAAGTGACGAAGAAGCTTTTAGCGAGGTGCAAACCTTTATGCGTGAAAGTGGTATCTCTATTGGCCTTTCCGCGGGGGCGGCCATTGTAGTGGCAAAACGCATGGCTCGTGAGTT
Source organism: Veillonella sp. AF36-20BH (assembly GCF_003602765.1). NCBI lineage: Bacteria > Bacillati > Bacillota > Negativicutes > Veillonellales > Veillonellaceae > Veillonella > Veillonella sp. AF36-20BH. The sequence continues at coordinate 67,402 of NZ_QTLR01000006.1, read as the reverse complement.
ACCTAAGGCGAATATCGTTGTTATTGCACCTGATGGGGTAGAGAAATATTTATCCCTCTTGGACTTTGGCAACAACGAATACGTTAAATAATAGATTTCAAATAGATACAATACTGAATTTTAGATTGGTAAAAGAATAGGTTCTATATAGATATAAAGCCTTATATATAGGAATATAGACCAAATATGTTGTATACTAGATATATCTATATTTTTGTAGAATGTTAAGTAGAGTTATTTGAGATGGAGTCACTATGATGCAAGGTTTGCGCAAATTATGGGGCAAAATTCAATATAATATTAAGCGCGTAATGGATTCTGACCCAGCTGCCACAAGTGTATGGATGGTTATATGGACATATCCTCATATTACGGCTTTGTTCTGGCACTTCTTTGCCCACCGTTTATATAAGGCGGGGTGGCCCATCTTGGCTCGTCGTGTGGCTCTCCATTCTCGGCATGTGACGGGCATTGAAATCCATCCAGGTGCGACGATTGGTCGCGGTCTCTTTATCGATCACGGTATGGGGGTTGTTATTGGTGAAACGGCTATTGTAGGCGATAATGTAACCTTGTTCCATCAAGTAACACTAGGTGGGATGTCTTCTAAAAAGGTAAAGCGCCATCCGACCATTGAAGATGATGTACTCATCGGTACGGGTACAAAAATCTTAGGGGATATTACGATTGGGGCGCGCACGAAGATCGGTTGTAATCTCGTTATTAAACATGATATTCCTAAGGATATGGTAATCTTTGAAACAGATCCAGAAAATATGTATGTCCGTAAACCTAGTCGCAATGCAACTGCTGCACAAGCAGAGGAGAAGAAAATTCCTGATAATTACATAGAATACTATATTTAATATAAAAATGTATTTAATATATACTCATTTTAATATAGAGTCATATTGAATATAGAATCATACAAGCCTCTAATTATTAGATTAACTAGTAGTTAGAGGTTTTTATGATTCGTAGAAATATGATTCTATGAATTATTGGATTTAGATTTGGTATGGATTGTATTGTATTGGATTGGATTGGGGATATGTTTGATTTAGTATGGTTATAATGTTTTCATTAAACTTTTATACAAAAATATCTATTCATATATTGACATGGAAAATCATTATTGGTAAAATATAAATATAATCAATATTGATTATAAATTAAATAAACGAATTGATGGCGTAGAAGCCAACTGTGTTTGTTCTGCTTTTAGAATAAACTATAATTGAGAATTAAGTGAAAAAAGGAGTTTTATTATGAAAAACGTACAACAAGTAAATCAATATTTAGCAGATCTTTCCGTATGGAATGTAAAATTACATAACCTACACTTCAATGTAACTGGTCCGCAATTCAAATCTATTCATGAATACTTGGAATCCATTTATGATGAAGCCTTTGAATACTTTGATGCCGTAGCAGAACATGTGAAAATGCAAGGTCAATTTCCGTTGGTAAATTCTGCAGAATACGCAAAATTGACTAAAATCGAAGAATTGGGACAAGAAGACATTCCTCAAGCAAAGGTAATTGATATCCTTCTTAAGGATTTTAAATACATGAATGATCAAGCTGTAGCAATTCGTGCAGCAGCTGATGAAGAAGGTGATTTCTTGCTCGTAAGCATGATGGAAGATCACGTTGCATACTATGTAAAACAGATCTGGTTCATCGAATCTATGCTGAAATAAGACGATTGACAATGCCTTATTGGGTATGATATGATTACCCAGTAAAGCATGGAGGATTACTCAAGAGGCTGAAGAGGACGGTTTGCTAAATCGTTAGGGCGGGTTACCGTCGCTAGGGTTCGAATCCCTAATCCTCCGCCATGTAAAGACCTCACATCACTCGATGTGGGGTCTTTTTGTATAATATAGTGATTTATTATATTATTTATATAGGCCTAATTTGTGAGGATTCGAGTGAGTCCAAGGCCTTATTAGTATTGAATGACACAGGTGTGTAAGGTTATAGAGTTGACGTATGTCTAGGGGTTTCATATAATAGATTGTATAAAATGTAATTTTAAGGAGACTCTTATGAATACAAAACATACACGTCAAATGAATCGTATCCGTCGAGCGTTAGGCATTAGTGCATTATGCCTTGTTGCGTCTGTTGGGTTTAGTCATGCTGAAAGTATTGCCATCCCAAGTGCACGTCCTATGGTGGATGGCGTAAGTGCTGATGTAGAGGCTGTTAGTAGTTCTAGTAAAGGACAACAGCATGTGAACTCAGATGTTATTACGCCTAATGATTGGACATATACAGCGTTACAAAGGCTCATTAAACATGGTGCTATTACAGATACTCACGGATTTACTTTTGATGGTGCTAGCTACACAAAGGATGAGCTTATGCCGCTTATCGATGAGGTAGTCACAAAACGTGAGCAAATGAACGACAATGATCGAGAGTATGCATTGCGTATTTACCAAGAAAATATGCGTGATGTAATGGATTACCGTATTGCTCGCGATAAAAAAGCTACTGATGAGCGCCGTCAAAAACTAGATGAAAAGCGTGCTGAAAGGGCTAAAAAATCTGGTAAGACCTATCAAGTATCCAAGGATCAACAAGAGGCCCTTGATAAGGCTGGCGATGAAGTAGCAAAACCGGAAGAACGGGCTTTAACAGATGAACAGATCAAAGATAAAATGAAGAAATTTAAAATTGATGATTCTCGCGTTAAGGTAAATAATCAAGTGCGTATTCGTTACGCTGATTCCAAGGATAAAAAGTCTAAAACAGATGCTCGTATGCAGACGGAGATGACGTTCACTCTATAACTCTTGGTAAGGGGTTATAATGATTGATTTTTTAAAGAAACAATTGTTTACTGTCCATCAAAACGGTAAGCAACAGGTAAGTGATGTCTTTAAATATATAGGACCTGGTATAATCGTAACCGTTGGATTTATCGATCCAGGCAACTGGGCCGCTAACTTGGCAGCTGGAGCCAGTTATGGTTACGAATTATTGTGGGTAGTCACACTATCTACGATTATGCTCATTTTATTACAGCATAATGTGGCACATTTAGGCATTGTACGCGGTCAATGCTTGTCGGAATGTGCCTATGAATTCTTACCGCGTTATGCATCTCGCTTTGTGCTTAGCACGGCAGGAATTGCGGCGGCAGCGACGGCCTTGGCTGAGTTTATTGGTGCCGCTATCGCCTTGAAGATGCTCTTTGGTATTCCTATCTTGATAGGCAGTAGTCTGACGGCTCTTATCTGTACGGTCATGCTCATTACGAACTCCTATCGTAAATTAGAGCGAATCATTGCTGGCTTTGTGTCCCTCATCGCGTTGGCGTACCTCGTTGAGGTAAATATGGTCAATGTGGATTGGGCAGCGGCTGGTATCGGTTGGGTGGATCCTAATATTCCTAATACATCGATGCTCGTTATTTTGAGTATATTAGGGGCCGTAATTATGCCTCACAACTTGTTTTTACACTCTGAAATCATCCAAAGTCGCCAGTTTAATACACAAGACCCAGCGATTATGAAACGGCAGTTGCGCTATGAATTCCTCGATACTTTGTTATCTATGGGGATTGGGTGGATGATTAACTCCGCCATGATTATATTGGCGGCGGCTGTCTTCTTTGCTCATGGAATTGAAGTAACAGAGCTTGAACAGGCTGAAGAGTTGTTGCGACCACTCATTGGACCCGCAGCGGGTATTATTTTTGCAATAGCATTGTTATTTGCAGGTTTTGCCTCATCCGCTACGGCAGGTATGGCGGGGGCAAGTATCTTTGCAGGAATGTTTGGCGAGTCTTACGATATGAAAGACTTCCATACGCGATTAGGCTTGGCACTAACATATGTTCCAGCATTATTGTTGATCGTGTTTATTACAGATTCCTTCCAAGCATTATTGTTCTCTCAAATGTTCTTGAGCTTGCAATTACCAATCACCATCTTCTTGCAACTTTACATGACGAGTAGCCGCAAGGTCATGGGAGAATACGCAAACCGTAAATTTACAAATATTCTCTTATGGAGCATAGGTATCATCGTTACGATCATGAATATCTACTTATTGATTGTAGGCTAATAGAATATTCTTTGTTAGTTACCAAAAGGTTTATTATAAAATCATAATTAGAATACAGCATTAGAGTACAATATTAGAGTATAATATTAGAGTACAACATTAGAATACAAAATTAAAATGCAAAGGACCGCTATGGCGGTCCTTTTGTCATGTTACTAACGTATCTATTATGTGAAAAGCGTATCTTTGAATACCCAAGAGGGGTATAAAATATGGTACAATTAAAGATAGTATAATTAAAATTAATATAATATCTGTTGGGGATATTCCTTAGCAGTGTGATATATGGAAAACTAGGAGGCCCTAATGGCAAAGGAAATCAAAGTGCAAGAGACAATACAATCTGATTTTAGTGTTGTGGTTAACGACATTGCTGAAGAGTTATTGACGCGCCTCAATATGGATGAGGATGGTTCTGTTATCGATATGTTCCAAACAGGCTCTTTTGATCCTTGGCAGTTATTTGTATTTTTTGGCGCTTTAGAAAAAGCTCTTATTGAGTTCAGAACGGATAAACGTAAGAAAACAGTTATCGTTCATGCACAACCTGAGGCTTTTATCGGCATTGGCCGCGTAGTGACACCTGTATCTACTATGCTTGAGCATGTATTGATGTCTCGTTTAAACGACATGAGCGAAGGCCGCTTGGAAACAGGCATGCTCACAGTATCTGCTGAAAGCATCGATTACGAAGGTGTAAATCTTAAAGGTCGTCACGTGGTTATCGTATGTGATCTTGTAGATGAAGATTCTAATTATCTCAAAGAATGCATTAAATTATGTAAAGAATTGAAAGCAAGCCACGTAGTGGCGGTGCCTCTCATGTTGTGGAACCCTGAATTGATCGACAATTTGACAGAGGAATCTATTAAGGCGGAATTATCCCATGAAAATCGTCCTCTCTCCTAGTAAGACAAAAACGATTGCCGATGTTGCTAGCAACGCTGAGGCAGTACATCATGCAGTCCGAGACGGCCAATTTCAGCCGAACATCACGAAAGAAATTGTAACACATGTACAATCCCTTGATGTAATAGCTCTTGGAAAGGCGCTAAAGCTAAAGGCTGATAAGGCGCAAGCTCTTTTTGATTTTTATCAGTCCTTTGAGGCTCATCCCGTAGGTCGTGCCTGTGAAAGTTATGATGGCATTGCTTTCAAATATTTGGACTGGTCGAACTTATCTGATGAAGCCAAGACCTTTGGTGAAAGCCATCTCGTTGTGCTGTCTGCATTATACGGCATTGTTGAACCTAATATGGGAGTGCGCGACTATCGACTCGATATGGTCGATAAGGTGGGCATTAATCTATACGATACATGGCGTGATGCGGTGGATGTATACTTTTACAAGGAAGATTGGATTCTAAACCTAGCCTCTAAAGAATATGCAAAAATGGTGAATCATCCAAAGGTGGTAACCGTTGAATTTTGGGAATTACGGGGCGATACGTTTAAGCAGATGAGTACGTCCTCCAAAATGAGTCGCGGTGTGATGGCTCATGAATGTTTAACTCGACAAGTGAAACATGTGCGGGACTTGCCGCGCGAAGTCAATGGATTTATTTGTGTTTCTGACATTGAATCCATTACCATACCAAGCGAATCGATGACGGTTCGTTACGAAAGGAAGTGATTGTTTGCAAGTGCAAGACATTCTTGCAAAAGACCTCGTCGGTGATGAATGGCTGACCGAGGAGGAATTGCGATTTCTCATGTCTGTAACTGATGAAGAACAGTTGCAGTTGATATATAAAAAGGCCTACGAAGTGAAGGCAAAATATGTAAAGCCTGTAGCATACTATCGCGGCCTCATTGAGTTCTCGAACCGATGCATTAAGAATTGTAATTACTGTGGCATCCGTCGTGAAAACGATAAGACGGAACGCTTTGATATGAATCGCGAAGATATCATCAAGATGGCACAGTGGGCATACGATCATGAATATGGTTCCATTACACTCCAATCTGGTGAACGCTGTGATGATGCCTTTGTGGACTATGTTGTGGATTTAATTCGCGACATTAAAGCCATTGGCGATGGTTCTCTAGGCATTACAATGTGCGTAGGGGAACAAAGCGAAGAGGTGTACCGCCGCATGCGTGAAGCTGGTGCGAGTCGTTATTTATTACGCATTGAAACAACCAATACAGATTTATACCATAAGATTCATCCTCGTGATGAATTACATTCCTTTGAGACGCGCGTAGAATGCTTACGTCGTTTGCGCCGCGTAGGCTTCCAAGTTGGCACAGGTGTTATGATTGGTCTACCTGGGCAAACAGAAGATGATCTCGTAAATGATATCTTGTTCTATCGCGATATGGATATCGACATGATCGGTATGGGCCCTTATGTGGTGCATCATGATACGCCTCTGGGCCAAGAAGCATTGGCAATGGGCATTGATGATGAAGAGGGTAAGTTGCGACGAGTTCAACTGGGCCTCAAGATGATTGCCCTAACTCGTTTATTCTTGAAAGACGTAAACATTGCGGCAACTACTGCCTTACAAGCACTAGATAAACTAGGCCGTGAAAAAGGTTTAGCGGCTGGGGCGAATATCCTAATGCCTATCATCACCATTCCTGAACACCGTGCAAAATATTTGCTATATGATAATAAACCTTGCGTGGACGACAATGCAGAACAATGTAAAGACTGCCTGACGCGCCGCGTAATGTCCATCGGTGATACAGTAGGTTGGAAACAAAATGGGGACTCCAAACACTACGGTAAACGGACGGGAGAATTTTAGTATTCTATGATTTACCTATATCTTTTAGTGAATTATATATTTACCACTAGTATTGCCTATATATAGATGGGACCCCGTTACATAATGACAACTTAATTAAAAAAGACGGTCTATACTTGCTTGCTCCTCGTTCCTGATGTCGCTGCACAAGTACAGACCGTCTTTTTTATAACTTTGTGAGGGCACTAGTCCCATCTATATAGGTTTACGAATAAAGCTTTATTAATAGATCTTTAACTTCATTATAAACATAGAAATACTAAAATTCTTTAGGAATAGAAGGAAAGTCGTCGAAACTATAGATGACTAGTATTGCAATATTAGTTATACTCTGTACGGGTACGGAACTCTTCTAAGTCCTTATTGGTAAATTTGAGTCTTTATTCGTCAAATATAGATTGAAGAATTATATTAATCCTCTTTTTGGAGAAATTTTTCTCAGAAAAAGAGGATTTTTCTATTGTAGTGTCGAAATGTATTAGCAAAGCCGTAATTTGCCAGTAAGGAGGCGATTCCAATGAAAGAGTACAGTAGTGATAAAATTAGAAACGTTGCTGTTGTTTCCCACGATGGTGCGGGCAAAACAGCTCTTGTTGAATCCTTGTTGTTAACTTCTGGTGCGGTTGATTTCGTAGGTAAAGGTCAAGATAATAAACATATTATGGACTTTGAACCGGAAGAAATTAAACGTAATGTAACTATTCAATTGGGCATGGCGCCATGTGAGTGGCATGACCATAAGGTTAACTTCATAGACACTCCAGGCTATAACGAATTCCATGGCGAAGTTCGTGCCGCTTTGCGTGCTTGTGATGGTATGTTGATGGTGCTATCCTCCACATCTGGTGTAGAAACTGACACAGTTCGCGCATGGGATTATGCAGTTGAATTACAAATGCCTCGCATGGCATTTATCAATAAAATGGATGTTGATGGTGCTGACTTCTTTGGGACTATTGAAAGAATGCGGGAATTATTTGGCAAAGGCATTATGCCATTGCAGATTCCTATCGGTGAAGGTGCCGATTTTGAAGGCGTTGTAGACGTAGCGAAAATGACTGCGTTTACTTATAAGGACGGCCAACCAACAGAGGTCGCTGTACCAGCTCACCTTATCGAAAAGGCTCAAGAAATTCGGGAAATGACCGTAGAAGCCGCGGCTGAAGGTAGCGATGAGTTGTTGGAAAAATATTTAGAAGGCGAAGAATTATCCTTAGAGGAAATCCGCCAAGGCTTGCGTGAAGGGATGATTAGTGGCCGTGTGTGCCCAATCATGTGTGGCAGTGCCACATCTCGTATTGGCTTAGATCAAGTATTGGATCGTATGATCCGTTACATGCCGGATGCAACTAAAAAAGTGATGACCGCAACTGATGCGGAAACCGGCGAACAATGTGTTGTACATGTAGATAAACCATTAACTGCATTCGTATTTAAAACATTGTTAGACCCATTCGCAGGCAAACAAAGCTTTGTACGTATCTTCTCTGGTGAACTGAAAGAAGGCGATCGCCTTTATGATGTAAACCAAGGTGTAGAAGAAAAATGGGGCAAGATGGTTACCCTTATCGGGAAGCAACAAATCCCTGTATCTGCTGCTAAAGCTGGCGATATCGTAGTGATACCGAAATTGGCCAATGCTAAGACCGGCGATACATTAACGGCTCCTGACTTTAAAGTAACATACGATGCTATTCGTTTCCCTCAACCTCTATATACAGTGGCTATGGAGCCAGTGAAAAAAGGTGAGGAGGAAAAATTAGCTAGTGCTGTTCTTAAAGTGGCAGAAGAAGATCCTACTTGCGTAGTAGTGAAAAATGCTGAAGCTCGCCAATTACAAATCGATTGTATGGGCGAAGTACATCTTGAGCATATCCTCAACAAAATGGACCGTAAATACGGCGTACAAGCTAAACTTGTGGCTCCATATATTCCATACCGCGAAACCATTAAAGGCTCTGCTGAAACCGAGTCTAAGTATAAGAAACAAAGTGGCGGTCATGGTCAATATGGTCACGTTAAGATTCAAGTGGATCCATTATATGATGGTAGCGAATTTGCATTCGTAGACAAAATTTTTGGTGGTGCTGTACCTAAGCAATACATACCAGCAGTGGAAAAGGGTGCCAAAGAAACCCTAGATAAAGGCCTAATTGCAGGATATCCTATGATTGGCGTGCAAGTGACACTCTTGGATGGATCTTACCACAGCGTAGACTCCTCAGAGTTAGCATTTAAAGTAGCTACGTCACAGGCTATCAAGGATGTGATTCCTAAGGCGAAACCAGTACTATTAGAACCAATCTATGAAGTCAACGTGTTTGCACCAGATGCTTTCATGGGCGACATTATGGGTGATTTGAATAGCCGTCGAGGTCGTGTATTAGGCATGGAACAAAGTGAAAGAACCGGTATTTCCGTTGTTAAAGCACAAGTACCATTGGCTGAAATGTCCGATTATGTGACTGCATTGCGCTCCATTACACAAGGACAAGGCGTATTTAACCGTCAGTTCTATACCTATGAAGAGGTTCCACATAAGCAAGCGGAAGAAATTATCGCTGCTCATAAAACCCAAGAATAAGGTAATGGACACATGCTGTATTTAATACAGTTTGAATCACTACAACTGAATAGACAATTGCATAATGTAACAATTTAATACTGTAACAATTTCATAGTGTAATGATTGACGTAAGTCATAAATTTGAATAGTATTTTACTGAGGCCCTCCATATATGTAGCGTATGGAGGGCTTTTACATAAGAGAATAGCTAGTTCTTTATGTATATATGTGCTAACATAAAAGGTAATATAATTGGTTTATTGTGGTGCCATATCCATAGATATTGTGAAAGGATTGTGTATGTTTTTCTCTAATATTACCGCAGATTATACAAAAATGGGCTATCCTAAAGCCATCGTGCGCGCTTTGGATTTCTTGAAAAACACAGATTTGAAAGCGTTGCCTGGAGGGCGTCATGCCATCGAGGGTGACATGATGTATGCTAACGTAGATGATGTAGAAACAAAACTATTTGAAGCTACAAAACCAGAATCGCATCGTAATTATGTAGATATCCAATTTATGGTGAGCGGCGAGGAAAACATGGGCTTTTTCGTAGATAAAGGTCTCGTTAAACCTGTGGAGTCCTATCCAGATCGAGATTGCTATTTCTATCCTAATGAAGCGGTTGATGAAGGGCAAATCCATTGCCCAGAAGGGTACTACACCGTATTCTTCCCCTCTGATGTTCATCGGCCCTTGCTTGCTGTAAACGATAAACCCATCAAAATCCGTAAGGTGGTTGTGAAAGTTCACGTATCTTTGCTCGGTGACTAGCATGAAACAATATGAAGTTATTGGTGTTATTATAACTTTATTAGGCGCTGTTTTATGGGGTGTATCAGGTGCATCCGTACAGTTCTTAAGCAATTTTAGAGATATGAATTTGGAATGGCTAGTAACTATGCGATTGATTACAGCAGGTTTACTAACTGTTATTTATGCATGGTTTAGATTTGGAAACTCTATCTTTAATGTATTTCATAGTGTAAAGGATATGCTAGGACTCATTGTTTTTGGCGTATTTGGAATGGCATTATGCCAATATACATACTTCAGATCCATTGCTTTAGCGGGAGCTGGCATTGCAACGGTTTTACAATATCTGGCGCCGTCTATGATTATTATTTACCTGCTGGTTCGCTATGGTAAACGACCATCCAAGGGGGAGACGGTTTCTGTTATACTTGCTTTAGTGGGGACCATTTGTTTGATGGGCAATGATGATGGCCTTTCTATTGAAAGCTTCCCTCTAATGGTTCTCGTATGGGGCCTTTTATCTGCTATTGGTGTAGCTGTATATAGTATTTCTCCTGTTGATTTACTCTATAAATATGGTACATTACCTATTGTAGGCTTCGGGATGCTTATTAGCGGTATTGTAGCCGCTATATTATTTCATCAACCGAACTCATATGCAGTGTGGGACGCATGGACTGTTATTGGTTGTTTTAATGTCATATTTCTCGGGACGATAGTATCTTTCAATGCCTATTTAGAAGGGGTTAAACGAATTGGGGCCGTACCGGGATCTATTTTGTCATCTATTGAGCCTATTTCGGCGGCTTTCTTTGGGTGGGCTTTTTTAGGAAATGAATTTAGTCTACTAGGGCTAATTGGTATGGCTATGATTATTGCCACCGTTGTTATCATTGCTTGGGATAGACAACGAACTATTAAGCGAGAAGTACTGGCAAAACTGAATAAAACAATATTAGAATGAATCGATAAGAGCACATCAATATAAATATATCAATAAAATATGTCGACAGGAAAACATCAAGAAGAACACATATATCACAGAAGTCGTTTCGTGGTATATGTGTTTTTGTTATATCATAAAGTATATTTTAGATACTGTATACATGCGCCATTTAGTTGACTATTTATCTATCTATTCATATAGTAAATGTATACGTGATTATTAGTTTGTTACGGAGGTATTTATGTCTGTAAAAGATTTCGTGCAACAACGGCGCGATGCGTTAATCGCTATGCGTCGCGACTTTCATATGTACCCTGAGCCTGCTTGGCTTGAGTATCGCTCTGCTGCAAAAGTGGCGGATAGGCTTATTTCTTTGGGCTATGATGTGGCGTTAGGCGCAGATGTACTCGATTTAGATTCTCGTATGGGCTTGCCTAGTGATGAGGTTATGAAAGCCGCTATGGATCGCGCCATCAAAGAAGGTGCTAATCCTGAGCTTGTAGAAAAGATGGGCTACGGTAAAACGGCTATTGTTGCAACTATGAAGTTCGGCGGCGAAGGCCCTGTAGTAGCATTTCGTGTAGACATGGACTCTAACGATGTTATCGAAGCTAAAGAGGATAGCCATGTGCCTACAAAGGAAGGATTCCGTTCTTGTCACGATAAGGCGATGCACGCCTGTGGTCATGATGCACATATGACGATGGGGCTAGGCCTAGCTGAATATTTGGCTGCGCACAAGGATGAATTCAAAGGAACTATTAAACTCATTTTCCAACCTGCAGAGGAAGGCGTGCGCGGTGCTAAAGCGATGGCGGAAGCGGGCGTTGTGGATGATGTAGATTTGATGTTCGGCATGCATATTGGGTTTAATGAAAATCTATCCAATTGTTTTGCGTGTAGCGATCATGGCTTCTTAGCGACAACAAAACTTGATGCGGTGTTCTACGGCTATTCTGCTCATGCTGGTGGTTCCCCAGAAAAAGCACAAAATGCAATGCTCGCAGGTTGTACAGCGGTTCTTAACTTACAAGCCATCGCTCGTCATAGTCAAGGCGCCTCTCGCATGAATGTAGGTGTTTTTGAAAGCGGTACAGGCCGCAATGTGACGCCTGATGTGGCAGTTCTTAAACTAGAAACTCGTGGTGCCACTACAGAAATCAATGACTACATGATTGAACGGTCGAAGACTATTATTAAAGGTGCTGCAGAAATGCACGATTGTACCTTTGAAATCACAAAACAAGGAGAAACTCCGGCAGGTCGCATCAGCGATGATTTAGCTCGTGAAGTACAAGCTATCGTGGAACCACTTGGGATCTTTAAAGAGGTTCCCTTCGATTACAGCGGTGGCGGTAGTGAAGACTGTGCGTACTTCTTGAATCGTGTCATCGATCGCGGTGGTAGAGCGACCTATATGGTTGTGGGATCTGCCATTAAAGCACCGCATCACAATCCGCTCTTTGATATCGATGAAGAAGATATGTTAAACGGTATTGTAGCGTTAGGTACCATTGCAGCTCACTATTTAAAATAAGCTTTATATACTAGCATCATATGGTTTGTCAGTAATTGATGTAATAGATTGTGAGGTGTTACATGATTCAACGAGAGCGATTGGTTAAGGATTTTGAGGCTATGGCCCAATTGACGGCTCCTGGTGAGGGCATTAATCGCCTTGCTTTCACCGATGCAGATTGGGCAGGACGTCAATATATTATAGATCGCATGACTGATGCGGGTTTATCCGTTGAAATAGACGATTTTGGTAATGTCATTGGCTATAAGATTGGTAAGAAACCAGATTTACCAGCTGTTATGGTGGGGTCTCATACGGATAGCGTGCCCAATGGAGGCAATTACGATGGTGTGGTCGGCGTGTTATCTGCTATTGAAGTAATTCGTAGCATGATCGACGATGGTTATGAACATGATCATACCATCGCTGTAGTGGACTTCATGTGTGAAGAGTCTGGTCGCTTTGGGAATGCTACACTAGGCAGTAAGGCCATGCGCGGTGAATTGACATTACAAGACTTACACCACTTGGTAGATAAACAAGGAATTTCTTTGTACGAAGCCTTGAAAGGTCGTAATTTAAACCCCGATGGGATTGAAACAATGGCATATAAACGACCTGTAAAGTCTTTCACAGAAATCCATATAGAACAAGGCAAGGTACTGGAGCACGAGCAGAAAACGATTGGTATTGTGACTGGTATTGCCGCGCCAGAGCGATTCTATGTGACCATTCGAGGCAATGCCGATCATAGTGGAGCTACGCCGATGAACTTGCGTCATGATGCTCTATGTGGAGCCTCAAAAATCATCCTCGGCATCGAGGAGATTGCATCTATGCAAGAGGAACCACCCGTGGTGGGAACTGTTGGCGTTGTGGAGGTTACACCAGGGGCGATGAATGTCATTCCTGGTGCTGTGAAGCTAGGGGTAGATATTCGCAGTATTTCTAAGGTAGCTCGTAATTCTGTAGTTACTCTTGTTAAAGAATTTATTGACATTACTGCCGAGAAACGTGGATTATCGTATACAATTGAAACAATTGCACAGGACCATCCAGTAGAGATGCACCCGGCGATGATTCGAGAAATCGAAGAAGCTGTTAAGTCTGTCGGTGTGGAGTACATGACAATACCGAGTGGTGCCGGTCATGATGCGATGCATTGGGCGGAGGTAGTTCCGACGGGAATGATCTTTATTCCATGCCGTGATGGCATCAGTCATAATCCTGCAGAATTTGCTGAAATGGATGATATTGTAACGGGTGCAGCGGTGCTTGACAAGGTACTTAGAAAACTTAGCTTGGAAGAAACAAAGCTTGTTTAATATACTTCTTTATGTATTTATGTAGTTATATAGATAAGTAGTTATATAGTTATATAGTTATACTGTATATAATTAAGTGATTACTTTTACTATAGTTAGGCCTATTAGGTGTAAGACATAGATAGGACTATTGTATTTAGTGTTGTTAGTTTGTGTATTGGGTGTAAAGCGTTTATAGAGGGGATATAGCTATCTTGCATCCTATGTACACGGATAGGAGGGTTATGGTTATTACAGGTATTGTTATCGTAGTAGCGACGTTTATCGCTATTATTAAACAGTTTGAAACGCGGCTCGTTTTACTATTATCGGGCTTACTGATGTGCTTTATTGGTGGGCAGCTTGGTGCTGGTACGACGGCCTTTGTGAAAGAACTTACGAATCCAGGTCTTGTACCAACAATCTGTACGGTGTTAGGTTTTAGCTATGTTATGGAATATACAAAATGTACAGAGCACATGGTGTATTTCATTTCTGCAGGCCTCAAAAAGATGACGAAAATCATCATTCCTGGCGCTGTTATTATTACATTTTTAATTAATATTGCATTGCCTACAGCGGCAGGTTGTGCTGCGGCCGTAGGTGCATTATTGATTCCTGCCCTCATTCGTTCTGGAGTACATCCAGCGATGGCTGGTTCTGCTATCTTCTTAGGTACATGGGGTAGTTCCTTGAGTCCAGGCCTTATGTTCAACCCTCAAGTGGCACAACTAGCGGGGGTAGACGTAATGACAGTTATTGCCAGCTTCTCCATGCAAGCAATTATCGGTATCGTAGTAGCCGCTATTTTGCTTAACATCGTAGCTATCGTTAAGAAGGAGCATACCGGGTATGTAATGAAAAACGATACTGCAGCGGAAGGTAAAGAATTCAAAGTAAATTATTTCTATGCAATCATTCCCATTATTCCTCTTGTATTACTTGTATTAGGTAGTAAACAAGTGGCGGTTATCCCAGAAATCTCTGTTCCTGTATCTATGCTCATCGGTACTGCTATTGGTATCATTGCCGTGCGTCCTAATGTGACAGAAGCTGTTAAGAAGTTCTTCCGTGGTACTGGCGATGGTATGTGTGATGTCGTTGGCCTTATGGCTGCAGCAGCTTGCTTCACAGCAGGGATGCAACTCATCGGGCTTACAAGTGCCCTTATTGATGGCATGAAGAACTCTCAACAAATCGCCCAAATCGGGGCAGCCTTTGGTCCGTTCTTATTGGCGGTTATCTCTGGTTCTGGCAATGCGGCAGCTCTTGCCTTTAACGGTGCTGTCACACCTCATGCAGCAGACTTTGGTTATGGCATTATGCAACTCGGTTCCATGGCTCAATTGGGTGCTGGTATCGGTCGTAGTATGAGTCCAGTAGCTGGTGCAGGTATCATCATCGCAGGACTGGCAGGTATCAACCCTATGGAAATGGCAAAACGCAATGCCGTGCCTTGTATTATTGCGACTGTAGTCATTATGCTATTGTTACTCTAGTCTAATAAAACTATATTGTAAAAGAAAACCCTTCTAATACTGATTAGATTGAGTCATATGCGTTAGCATATAACTTTTACCAATCAGATATATAGAAGGGTTTTCTTTTGCTTTGTATACGTGTTATTTGAGTTTAAAACCAATCCAGAGGGCAGAGATTATAAAGAGACCACCACTTACCCAGAATAAGGTAGTAAAACCTAGCCAAGCCATTAAGCTTGCACCACCGACAGCACCTAAGAAATAACCAAGAAATAAACTTGATTGGTTATAGGAGAATACCTGTCCCGTAAACTCACGAGGCGTTTTTGAAGAAAGATAGGTATTTAATGCCGGTAACATACCACCTAGGCCGAAGCCTTGTAAAAATCGAATGAGTGCTAGCTGGTAAACATCAGTCACATAGGCTTGAGGGATGTTAAATAAGCCTACATAGATAAGAGATACGACTAATACCTTGCGAGGCCCAATTTTATCAACTAATTTACCGAGAGGAGAACTACTTATTAATTGCGCAATACCCATAGCTGAGAAGACAGCGCCTGCAATAAATGCTAGATTTTCAGTATTACTCGGAACAATGCCTTTAATATATACGGAGATAACAGGTTGTAAGGACATGATGCATATAGCATAAATAAATGATGCTACACACAATGCTACAATACTATTAAATTCAGGAATTTGTTCTTTTAGCTTGCTAATAGACAGTTTCTCAACATTAGGCTTTGGTACATAATTTTCATGGATAAATATAGTGGCTAATAATCCAGCTAAACCCATGAGTATACCAACCAAGATGAAGTCATTGCGAATACCTATGGTATCCGCAATATAACCACCTAATAAAGGTCCAATTAGAGAGCCCGCTAGATTGGCCGAAGCTAATAGGCCAAGTGCCCAGCCAGTTCGTTCGATGGGGGACTCTGAGGCAATTAATGTAATGGTTGCAGAATAAAAACCATTCACTAAACCTTGTATGAGACGAATTATTACAACCCCTTCAGGCGTTGTTTGAAAGGCGAGCAATATATTACATAAAGCCATTCCAAAGCTAGATCGTATTAATGTGATTTTTCTACCTTTTTTATCTGCTATACGGCCCCAAAATGGTGCCACTAAACATACGATTAAATAGGTTGCACCGGTTGCTAAACCTGACCAGAGAGACATAGCCGATGGCGTTTGAACTCCTAAATCATGAAAATATAGAGGGAGAATAGGTGCTAATTGGCTCACCCCAAAGGATGTACAGAATACACATATTAAACTTATATACACCGTACGTTTCCACGTTTCCAAAGTATCTCTCCTTCACTAGTCTTAGTACAATTTATAGTACCAGAAAAATTAGTAATTCTATATTTTTTTTGACTTCATTCCCAATATTAAGTCAGGAAGCGTGTCATTTGCAATGGTGTCTTGAATCCAGTAGTTGATGGATAAAATAAAAACTTAGGCTCTCTTTTCCACAAAATAATTAGTAGGAACTGATAACATATGTAATTTCAGTATACTATTAGTGTTTAGCGTAAACAATATAAATATTTTAGACCATAAGGTTAATATTTTAATATACATATATTTATATTAGAATAAAGAGGATTAGAAAATTGTTATGAGAGCGAAGAGAGAATTTTTAATGTGGCTAGATAATGAACTTTCACTATTTAAACAAAATATAGAAATGCTGCGAGTGAATCAACGTATAGGCCGATTGGCATTTTTATGGGCTGTACTTGGTTTAATGGGAAGCAAATTTTTAGCGTACCTTCTATTTGTGGTATTGATAGGATTTATTCAAGATGGTTTGTTTCAAGGCAGCACATATTTGTCATATATTTATTTTGGATGTTTGCAGATTATACATATAGCAGTAACTATTTTTTTACTCAAACGTAGATTGAATGACTATGGTTCATCCTTGTGGTATATGATTTTAGTACCCATATCATACCTAAGTTTGTGGGTATATTGGGGTATGAGTTTTAGTTGGGAATCTATATCCGAAACCTTTATAAATGCAGGTTTTCATTGGGACGGATTTTTCTGGCAGTATTTTATCTTGGCTTGCTTTGCGTTGCCACTTAGTGTGCCAGATTCTAATAAGTATGGTTTAGATGAAGGACGAGATAGATATAATAACTATATTATTGCCTATACTCGAAGTTCCACGATTACTAAAGCTACAAATAATAGTAAATTTGACTATATTTGTAGCTGTATATGGGATGTTTTATTTGCTAAGCCATTTGATATTAAAGGAAGAGCTTCCGTATCAGCTTTTTGGGTTGGTCTCATAGGAACTCGTCTTTTCATGGATATCATTATGAATATGGTTATAGCCGTAGTATCGTTAATTGTTCAGTTTGGTATACCTCTTTATATACCACGTTGGGGATTTATGTATATCCTGATATGGCCAGCTATAGCAATGATTACATTAGGCATACGTAGACTTCATGATTCCCTATTAAGTGGGTTATGGATTATTGGTCTTTTCGTTCCGTATATTAATATTTTTGTTAGCTATCATCTTTTGTTTAAAAAATCTTGGCATATTGAAAGATAAGATTCTCCTTGACTTTCATTCTATAGAAAACGTATAATCAGATTATAATTTTATACTCGCCTAAAAGAAACCGATGAGGTGGAGATAAAAATAGGAAATGCACTCACAGAGAGCGGGATTAGCTGAGAACCCGTAGTACGCAGCTTATTAAATGGACCACCGAGGGCGCATGGAACAGAATGAACTTTCACAGTCATTCCTAGTATGGTGCGACGTCACACGAGCGTTAGTCGTGAGGGATATGTTAGTATCCTGCGAAAGGGGAATGCACTGCATTCAAACAAGGTGGTACCGCGATTTATAGCACATACAATCAAATTGTAATAATAGAACTATAAACTCGTCCTTGACGTTAAATTGTCATGGGCGAGTTTTTTTATTGGCAAATGCCAGATGGAGGTTCTCATGATTTTTCCTAGTTTTGACCGTGTGAAAGCTATCTCACCGGGCTACGATATCGTGCCTGTATATATGGAAATTTTATCCGACGTACGCACACCGATTAGTGTGTTGAAAGCTTTAAAACAAGTGAGCAGTCATACATACTTGCTTGAAAGTGCGGATAATAGTAATCATTGGGGCCGTTACTCCTTCTTGGGCTATGATCCTAAGATTGAGCTATTCTGCAAAAACCATAAAATGACCGTCAAAGACGGGACGACTCGTACCTTTGAGTGTTCTGATCCTGCAGTAGAGATTCGCAATATTTTGAGTCAATATAAAAGCCCTCGCTTAGAAGAACTGCCAACTTTCACAGGTGGCTTTGTAGGGTACTTCGCTTGTGAATACATTCGTTATATCGAGCCAACCCTCGATTTCCCAACGCCAGATGATGACTCTGCGATGGTCAACGATGTAGACCTT
This sequence comes from Veillonella sp. AF36-20BH, assembly GCF_003602765.1. NCBI lineage: Bacteria > Bacillati > Bacillota > Negativicutes > Veillonellales > Veillonellaceae > Veillonella > Veillonella sp. AF36-20BH. The sequence continues at coordinate 48,534 of NZ_QTLR01000006.1, read as the reverse complement.
ATGCTCTTTGATAAGGTAATTGCCTTTGACCACTATAAAAACAAAATCTATTTAATCGCCAATATTAGTACTCGTGATTTAGAACGCAACTACAACAAGGCTGAGCTCGAATTGAAAACTCTTGCTGATCTCGTTGTAAACGGCAAAGAAGCGGATGTGCCAAAAGGCGTTCTTAAAACAGAGTTTACCTCTGAATTCACAAAGGACGAGTTCGAAGCAGTTGTTAAAAAGACGCAGCATTATATCAAGGAAGGGGATATCTTCCAATGTGTTGTATCTAATCGTCGCGAAGCCGAGTTTGAAGGTAGCTTGTTAAATGCATACCGCGTGTTGCGTACTTTAAATCCATCTCCATACATGTTCTACCTATCTGGCGGTGATGTAGAGCTTACAGGTGCATCTCCAGAAACTTTGGTGAAAATGACAGATGGCAAAATGTACACATTCCCAATTGCAGGTACTATGCGTCGTGGCAAAAACGAAGCAGAAGACCTTGCTATTGAGGAAAAACTCATTAACGATGAAAAAGAATTGGCTGAACATAACATGCTCGTTGACCTGGGACGCAATGATCTAGGTAAAATTTCTAAATTTGGTTCCGTAAAAGTTGAAGCGTTACATATGTTGCAACGTTTCTCCCATGTAATTCATATTACATCTACTGTAAGCGGTGACATTCAAGACGGCAAAGATGCACTCGATGCTATCGGTGCTACATTGCCGGCAGGCACATTGTCTGGGGCGCCTAAGATTCGTGCTATCGAAATTTTACACGAACTTGAAAAAAGCCCACGCGGCGTATACGGCGGTGCCGTAGGTTACATCGATTTCTCCGGTAACATGGATGTATGTATCGGTATTCGGATGGCTATGAATAAAGGTGGTAAGGTTTATGTTCGTGCTGGCGCAGGCATCGTTCGAGATAGCGTTCCTGAAAGCGAGTTTAATGAAACCTTGATCAAAGGCCAATCCATGATTTCCGCAATTACAGATGCACAGGAGGTAGAATAATGGTACTCCTTATAGATAATTACGATAGCTTTTCCTTTAATTTATACCAATTAGTAGGCTCTATCAATCCAGATATTAAAGTCATCCGCAGTGATGAATTAACAGTTGAAGAAATCCGCGCTTTAAAACCAGACTATGTGATACTTTCACCAGGTCCTGGTAAACCAGCTGATGCGGGCGTATACGAAGACCTATTGCGCGAATGCAAAGGGGAATTCCCAATCCTCGGCGTATGCCTGGGACACCAAGCCATCGGCGAAGTATTCGGCGGCACCGTTTCCTACGCTAAACAAGTAATGCACGGCAAACAAAGCGTGGCGAAACAAGTACACCCATCTAAAATCCTTAAGGGCTTGCCTGAACAATTCGAAGTCGCACGATACCACTCCTTGGCGATTATCGACGAAACTATGCCAAGCGAACTCATCGTCACATCCATTACAGACGACGGCGAAGTAATGAGCGTAGAACACAAAGACTACCCGATTTATGGAGTGCAATTCCATCCGGAATCCATCATGACACCAAACGGGGAACAAATGATTCGCAATTTCTTAGAAAAATAACCACTGTTTAATTTAGGTATTCGATGGGCTATTTATAGATCCTAGAACGATAGGGCAGAAATAAGGTCTCTCGGAACTCCAAGTGGCCACCGCCCCACTACGTGGGGCCGCCAAGTCGTTCCTTAAGACCTTATTTCCTGCCAACTCAACCTTGGCATTACCTACTTAATAGCCCCTCTACAATATATATATCGAACAGTAACTATATTTTCTAAAGAAATATGCGAATCAGAACCCCTAATATAAGAGAAAGTGGTGCGTAGCACCACCATTCCCACTCTCCCTATAAAGGGATGACCTGTGCGTTACTCCATATAATGCGCAGGATCATTTAAGAGATATTGAATTGTTGTTCATTTTATTGTGTGTGTGACAGTGAGTAGGGCATAAAAAAGATTAAGTGTCCTAGTGTTTATGTGAGTTCACGGGGTTCTAGGCCCGACTTTGGCCCTGCGAAGGCCGCAGGCCGTAGTCAGACCCGGCCAGTGGAGGGCATAGGTCCACGTGAATCACATGTAGCATTAAAGTAGGTATATGCCCTATTAACGTTGAACCAAAGAAAATGAACAACAAGTAAGGAGCTATAAAATGATTAAAGACGCATTATATGCAGTAACGCACGGTCAGAATTTATCCTACGACCTTGCTAAAGATACAATGAACAAGATTATGAGCGGTGATGTACCCGAGGTTCCTATGGCTGGTTTCCTGTGTGCTCTTGCCGCAAAGGGCCCTACTGTAGATGAGGTTACGGCGTTTGCTGAGGTTATGCGCGAGAAGGCTGGCTCCGTGCCTCATAATGGCACCGTTGTGGAAATCGTAGGTACTGGTGGTGACGAGGCTAATACATTCAACATTTCTACTACATCTGGTTTCATCATTTCTGCAGCAGGTATTCCTGTAGCAAAGCATGGTAACCGTAGTGTATCTAGTAAATGTGGTGCTGCAGACTTGATCGAAGCGTTGGGTGCTAAATTAGAGCTTAACGGCGAACAAAACGAAGCGGTTCTTAACAAAGCGAATATGTGCTTCATGTTTGCCCCTGTGTATCACCAAGCTATGAAATATGCAGGTCCTGTACGTAAGGCTTTGGGCGTGCGCACTGTGTTTAATATTCTTGGTCCTTTGGCAAACCCAGCAGGAGCTACTGTGGAGTTGATGGGCGTTTACGACAAATCCTTGGTAGAACCATTGGCTCGCGTATTGGCTAATCTTGGCGTAAAACGCGGAGCCGTGGTACATGGCTTCGACGGTCTAGATGAGATTACAGCTACCAACAAAACGTACGTATGCGAAATTAATAATGGTACTTTCACAAATTACGAATTCGATCCTAAGGATTATGGGTTCGAATACGCTGATAAAACTGAGCTTGAAGGTGGCGACGCAATAGTAAATGCTGAGATTACACGCCGCGTTCTCGGTGGTGAGCAAGGCGGTAAACGTAGCGCAGTTCTTCTCAATGCTGGCATGGCGATTTACCTTGCAAAAGATGGCATTACATTAGCAGAGGGCATTGAAGAGGCGAAACATATGATCGACTCTGGCAAGGCGCTTGCTACAATGGAACAGTTTGTGAAAGCAACCCAAGAGGTGTAACCATTGATTTTAGATAAGATTATAGAGGCGACCAAAATTCGGGTAGCCCAAGAAAAACAGGTGGAATCTCCAGAGTCTGTGAAAGCAGCGGCTTTAGCATTACCATCTGATACAGGATTTCCGTTTGAAGCGGCCCTTCGTCAGCAAGATTTCAATTTCATTTGTGAAGTGAAAAAGGCATCTCCATCAAAAGGCATCATAGCAGAGCACTTCCCGTATTTAGAGATAGCCAAAGAATATGAAGTGGCTGGTGCTGCGGCTATCTCTGTTTTGACGGAGCCAGATTTCTTTAAGGGTGATAAAAAATATTTACAAGAAATTGCTAGTGCCGTAAAAATCCCCGTACTTCGTAAGGATTTTATTATCGATGAGTACCAAATCTACCAAGCGAAGGTATGGGGCGCTAGTGCAATCCTATTAATCTGTGCATGCCTCGATGTGCTAACATTGACCAAGTTCCATGAGTTAGCGGACTCTCTTGGCTTATCCTCCTTAGTAGAGGCTCATGACGAAAAAGAAGTGCAAATGGCCATCGATTGCGGTGCCCGTATCATTGGCGTTAACAACCGCAATTTGAAAGACTTCACGGTGGATGTACAAAATAGTGTGCGCTTGCGCAATCTCGTTCAAGATGATGTGATCTTTGTATCTGAAAGCGGTCTAGAAACGCCAGAGGATATCCAAGTATTACGGGATAACAATATTGGAGTAGCCTTGATGGGTGAAACCTTCATGCGCTCTCCTAACAAGGTGGAGAAATTGGCATATCTTTATGGGCCAACCAACTACACACCAAAGGTTAAGATGTGCGGAATCTCAAAGGTAGAAACAATCTCTGCTGTAGTAGAGGCAAAGCCTGATTACATGGGCCTTGTATTTGCACCAAGTAAACGACAAGTCACTGTAGACCAAGCTAAAACATTGGTTGAAGAACTACATAAGCAATATACTAAAAGATATAACAATGGTACTGAACAGTCTAATAATGATGAGATTAAAACGGTCGGCGTTTTTGTCAATGAAACGCTAGATAATCTTGTTACGATTGCTAAAGAAACCAATCTTGATGCTGTGCAATTGCATGGCGATGAAGATGAAGCTTTCATCCAATCCTTAAAAGAACGTACTAATGTAGAGGTTTGGAAGGCTGTTCAAATCCGTAGTGCTGCAGATGCAGAGGCGTGGATCGATAGCAGTGCCGATATGTTGCTGTTTGATGCATACCATAAAGATGAGCGGGGCGGTACGGGCGAAGTGTTCGACTGGTCTTGCTTAAATGAGTTTGAACGTCCGTTCATGCTGGCTGGTGGTATCGATAGTACCAATGTGGCGCGTGCCATTCGTACGGTTCGACCGTACGGCATCGATATCAGTAGCGGTATTGAAACAGATGGCGTGAAAGATGATGAGAAGATTACAGCTTTCACAAAGCTTGTGAGAACAATAGCAATGCCATAATATGGCGTGCTAGCAGGAATGGTATATAGAAAGGTAAGTTATATGAGTGAACAAAGACATGGCTATTTTGGCTCCTTTGGTGGTCAATTTATGCCAGAAACATTGATGAATGCAGTCATCGAATTGGAAGAGGCGTACAACAAGTACAAAGATGATCCTGATTTCGTACACGAACTTGAGGATTTACATAAAAAATATACAGGTCGCCCATCCCTTTTATACTATGCAGAACGCATGACAAAGGACCTTGGTGGCGCTAAAATTTATTTAAAACGTGAGGACTTAAACCATACTGGTTCTCACAAGTTGAATAATGTAATCGGACAAATGTTATTGGCAAAACGAATGGGTAAAACTCGTGTTATTGCTGAAACCGGCGCAGGTCAACACGGCGTGGCAACGGCTACTATCGCTGCGTTGATGGGTATGGAATGCGAAGTATACATGGGTGCAGAGGACTGTGAACGTCAAGCACTTAACGTATATCGTATGGAATTGCTAGGCGCTAAGGTGCATCCTGTAACAACAGGTACTAGTACATTGAAAGATGCGGTTTCCGAAGCGTTGCGCGAATGGACAAACCGAATGTCCGATACGCATTACGTATTGGGATCCGTTATGGGTGCTCATCCATTCCCTATGATCGTTCGCGATTTCCAATCCATTATCAGCCGTGAAGCGCGTGAGCAAATCCTTGAAGCAGAAGGCAAGTTGCCAACAGCTGTTATGGCTTGTGTAGGTGGCGGCTCTAATGCGATGGGCATGTTTTATCATTTCATTCCAGACGAAGGTGTTCGTCTCATCGGTTGTGAAGCAGCAGGTCGTGGCATCGATACAGAAGAACATGCGGCGACAATCGCGAAGGGCTCTGTTGGTATCTTCCACGGCATGAAATCGTACTTCTGCCAAGACGAAGACGGCCAAATTGCTCCAGTATATTCTATCTCTGCAGGTCTTGATTATCCTGGCATCGGTCCTGAACATGCGTACTTGCACGATAGTGGTCGTGCTGAGTACGTGCCGGTTACAGATGACGAAGCAGTCGATGCCTTTGAATACTTATCTCGCTTGGAAGGTATTATTCCAGCCATTGAAAGTGCTCATGCGGTGGCACATGCACGTAAAATTGCTCCTACTATGAGCAAGGACGACATCATTATTATTTGTTTATCCGGTCGTGGCGACAAAGACGTGGCGGCTATGGCGAAATACAGAGGGGTGGATCTTCATGAGTAAAATTAAAGACGCTTTCACAAAGGGCAAGGCATTCATCCCGTTCATTAGCGCTGGTGACCACGGTATTGAGAATACAGAACGTTATATTCGTATTATGGTGAAAGCCGGTGCGGACATGGTAGAGATTGGTATTCCCTTCTCTGACCCAACCGCGGAAGGCCCAGTTATTCAAGAGGCGAGCACGCGTGCTCTCTCCACAGGCGTAAAAATCAATGACATCTTCGATATGGTACGTCGTTTACGTACTGGTGATGATGCGGTGACTATACCGCTCGTATTCATGACCTATTTGAATCCTATTTACGTATTCGGTCGTGAAAAATTCTTTACCCTCTGCGAAGAGGTTGGCATTTCTGGTGTTATCGTGCCAGATATGCCGTTTGAAGAAAAAGGCGAGCTCGCTAGTGTGGCTCACAAACATGGCGTTGAAGTGGTATCCTTAATTGCGCCAACATCTGAAAACCGTATCGAAATGATTGTCAAAGACGCAGAAGGTTTTGTATACTGTGTATCTTCCCTTGGCGTTACAGGCATGCGCAGTGAAATTAAGACGGATATTAAGTCCATCGTTGAAACGATTCGCAAATATACAGATATCCCTGTAGCTGTTGGTTTCGGTATTTCCAAGCCAGAACAAGCGGAAGCTATGGCGCGCGTATCCGATGGAGCCATCGTAGGTTCTGCCATCGTTAAAATCGTGGCAGAACACGGTGAACATGCGGACCAAGCGTTGTTTGATTACGTACGATCCATGAAACAAGCTGTTCTAAAGGCTGGCGCATAACATAATAACTCATATAGCCTTGGGAAAAATTATATAGGGGATAACACAAAAGGACGTTATACAATGTATAACGTCCTTTTCATTGGTTGGTTAATTTAGTTTTGTGTTTTTAGGGCTAGTAATATGTATTATGCGCAAGGCTTAGTCATTAGAGGATTCAGAACGTTGATGTCGTTCACTGCGTTTTGCTGTTGCATTTTTATCATGCTTTTCACGTTTAGATATTCTATGTTTTCTGTGCTTTTTCTCTTTTACTTTGTACCATGGATGATCGCTGCTATCTACTGTGCCATCATCATTTTTTACCATGCGATGATTTTCACCGATTTTGAAGTGATAATCTTTAGCTTGGGCTACATTGGTACCAATACCAACTGTTAAGAAGGCACCTAAGCTGGCCAAGGCTATTGCTTTCATTAATTTAGCTTTCATAATTATCTCCTGTATAATTGATTGTACGAATTTTAGTTGTAAGAAATATATCTGTAGTATAGGCATATTTCATGAACAAAAAATGAATCAACTAAGTTGATAAATCATAGTATAATAGGAATATCTATATATGTTTATTATTTAATATTATCTAAGATTATAGTAGGAGCTTTATGAAACAGAGAGTATACGAAATCCTCTATCGTGAGTTAGTGGAAAACTATGCAAACAGTAAAGGACGTACAAATACAGCCGATTTTTGGCTTACCATAAGTGCTATATCCTTTGTATATGGCTTAATTATATGTATTACAGGTCTTGCAACCTACATACCGTACGGATTTCTTTATGCTGTCTCTATCGGTGGCGGCGTATTAGTTGTATTGTCCATCCTGTTATGCTTGCCGAAGATTATGCTAATGGCAAGACGGCTACGAGACTCTAATAATGATCCAATGTTGATGATTTTACTATTGGTTCCTTTTTTAGGCTGGCTTGCATTATTGTATCTATTCTGTAAGCGCACATCACCTATATCTAATGAATTAGAGGAAAAACGTTCCGTATCGGGCCTTTTTATTGTGGCCATATTAGTATTAGGATGCCTAGCCACTAGTGCAGGTAGTACAATGATTAATCATAATTTTATGGTAGAAGAGACTGCGTATGGCAATTTGGAACCTAGTTCGTTAACGAAACAAGCTAATCGTCTTTTACAAAGTGAAACGGCTACAACAGAGGGGCGTACTGTGGTAAGTAATTATTATGAAGCCCTCAACAAAAAGGATTATCATAGTGCATATCGTTATTTGAGCGCTCGTGCTATGGAGCGATATGGTACCTTTGAACTATGGGAACAAGCCATGAATAAGGAGGCGGTTCCTAAGGTGAAAGCGATACAGCTTGACTATGTTTCTCAAGACCAAGATGATGATATTGTTGTAAATTATATGGGCTTTACCGTTACCTTTGAAGATAATCTAGAGCCTCTATTAGTTCGTTTGCATAATGAAGGCAAAGGCTGGGGCATTGTTGCTATTGAAGCCGCGGAGGAGGATTAGGTTATGTCAACCATAAATATATATGATTTGAATTATACCGATGCCTTCAAATTAGGCATTAGAAACTATGCTAATTTTAACGGTCGTGCTAGTCGTAGTGAATATTGGCGATTCGTGGCAGGCGTTACGTTGATTCAAGGGTTACTTGGGATTTTGGCTTTACTATGTAGTAACTTGGGCTTTCCTAATTATGAAACACTTATTGATAATATTGCTGTAGGGGTATCTCTTTTCTTTATAGTTCCCAATATAGCTATCACAACGCGGCGTATGCATGATATTGGCCGGAGTGGTTGGACGCAGCTAATCTCATTTATTCCTGTTATAGGCTTCTTTATATTCCTCGTTTACGAATTGCGTCGTGGCGATGAAAGAGAGAATTCCTATGGTGAAAGAACCGGTTATACATCTATTACTCCTGAGGTTAGCAAGGCTACAGGACTAGAAGAAACTCCATCCCGTCGTCAAGATTGGGCGATGGGGATTGCCATCTTTATTATCCAATCTATTATTATTGCCGATATCATTAGAGAGATATTATGGTATGGTATTAATGGGAATGGATACATATAATAATCACCTGTATTTATTAACAATCTCATTATTTTATTTTATAAAAGTTTAACATCTCCTTTATAGACAATATAACACTTTATAGTAAAATGAATTTCAGATGAATTTAAAAACTTAGATATTAATAAATAAAGAATATCTTAGTTGTTATATGTGTTAAGTACAGCAGGACATCGTAATCTTTGCTGATTTCTGTTTGTAGCTAGAAGGAGTTTATTATGAAATCTTGTCCCTATTGTGGACATGCAGTGTTGAAAACAGATTGTTACTGCCCAGAGTGTGGGCATGTTAGTAGACCACAAATCTCGTTAGATAAATACAATCTAGGCTTGATTGAAAACTTTAAACAATGTTTGGTTTATAAATATGCTGATTTTGATGGTCGTGCAAGTCGTAGTGAATATTGGCATTTCTTGTTAGTTTATCAATTGTTGTTTGTGGCCATTCTATTTACTTGTGCTTTTTTGAGCTATATTAGTCCACTATCTAGCGTAGTAGGCGTAGGTTTTGGTTTGGTCATCCTTGTCCTCTTGTCCGTGATTATGGTTATCCCTGGCGTGGCTGTTTCAGTGCGACGTTTACACGATCAAGGCCGCTCAGGGGGCCTCGTATTTATTGGATTCATCCCTGTAATAGGGACTATTATCCTGTTGATCCTTATGGCTCTGCCTGGTGAAAGCCAACCAAATCGCTTTGGTCCCCCTACAGGTCAAGTGGTCGTAACAAAACAAATGGCCCGTGAATTAGGTCTTATTGATACTACGCCATCTATGGGACTAACTGCAGGACTATTCTGCGCTATCTTTGTACTCTGGTTCTTGGTAGATAAACTACTTATGACTAGTGCGATGTAGTTTATGATATATCCTATAATGAAATATAAAGCATAGGTTATTCCCAAAACATATAGACATTGATTTTCAAAATCGTCAACAGTAATGATATAATATTTTCAAGAAGAATTTATTTGTTATTTCTAGAGGAGAGAAGATTATGACTGATTTGTCTATCAAAAATCTTTCGTATGTAGATAATTTTAAACATACGATTATGGGTAATTATGCTAATTTCAAAGGTCGTGCAAGCCGCAGTGAATATTGGCGTTTCTATGGTATCACAATTGTTATTGCTGGCATCTTCAATGTATTGAGTGCTCTTGTAATGGATACTGCGCTAGCAAGTGTTGTAGGGCTTATTTCCATAGTATATAATCTTGCAATTTTATTGCCTTCCATTGGTCTTGCTGCTCGTCGTTTACATGACATTGGTAAAAGTGGTTGGATGCTTTTGATTAGCTTGATTCCATTTGGTATTATCTATGTTATTTATCTACTCGCTCAAAAGGGTGATGAAGGTGATAACCAATACGGATCTCCAATGAGCTATGAAGTAATTACTGCTGAAGAAGCCGCTCGTACTGGTCTTAAAGAAACTCCAACTGACGACATGGATCGTAAATTCATGTACGTGTGCATTGCAATTATTATTCTTGAATTAATTCTCATGAGTGCAATTTAATAATTGTATATATAATAAAGCCTACGTAAGTAGGCTTTTTCTTTTGCTTAATAGGGGATGTAGGTTCTGTTAAATTTAGAAATGAAATATTTGACAATTTCCCCGTTTGAGTCCTATAATTATCTATTATATGAATATTGCGTTGAAAAAGACGGCATGTCTCAGACGGATTTTGTAGAGACCAAACTCATGGGCTGAAAGGTTTGGAAATCTAGAGATTTGCGGATCACTTTGGAGCAAGCAGGAACCCTGCCGGTGAACACCGTTATATGTTTAAGTGGCTTTCACAATATGAGAGATGAGTTGCGTCTTATGTGTTACAATCATGCGCTCGCATGGTGTGACAATCGCAGAAATGCGGTGGCGCTAGCTTTCACAAGTAACGAGAGTCAGTAGGGTGGTACCACGGATATGACGTCCGTCCCTTCGGGGGCGGGCGATTTTTTTATGTAAAAGGAGCACATTATGGATTACGGTAAGACGTTACATTTGCCTGAAACAGAATTCCCGATGCGCGGCAATTTGCCGAAACGGGAACCGGAAATTTTAAAGTTCTGGGAAGATAACAAGATTTATCAAAAACGTTTGGAATTGCGTAAAGACGCAAAGCCATTCATTTTGCATGATGGTCCTCCATATGCGAACGGTAAATTGCATATCGGTCATGCCCTCAACAAAACGTTGAAGGATATCATCATGAAATACAAGACTATGACTGGTCATTATACTCGCTACATTCCTGGTTGGGATACACACGGTTTGCCAATCGAGCATGCGGTTATTAAAAACACTGGTCTTAACCGTCATGAAATGGCTCCATTGGACTTGCGCAATAAATGTAAGGAATATGCATTGGAGTGCGTAGAAACACAAAAACAAGATTTCATTCGTTTTGGTGTATTAGGCGAATGGGACCGTCCGTATTTGACATTGCGTCCTGAGTTCGAAGTTAAACAACTTGGCATCTTCGGCGAAATGGCAAAACGCAGCCATATCTATAAAGGTCTTAAAACTGTATACTGGTGTACGCACTGCGAAACTGCATTGGCAGAAGCAGAAATCGAATATGCTGAGAAAAAATCTTTCTCCATCTACGTAAAATTCCCTTACGTATCCGAGAAAAAGGTTACATTGCCAGCTGGCGTAGATCCAAAACAAGCATACTCTGTAATTTGGACAACTACTCCTTGGACAATGCCTGCCAACGTAGCTATTTCCGTTAACCCTGAGCTTGAATATGGCTGGGTAAAAGTAGGCGACGAATACTACTTGATGGCTACTGAACTTGTTGATGCAGCTATGAAAGATATTGGTATCGAAGACTACGAAATCGTAAACCGCTTCTCTGGGGCAGACTTAGAATTGGCGGAATTCAAACATCCATTCGTAGAACGTACATCTACTGTATTATGCGGCGACCATGTAACACTTGAAGCCGGTACTGGTTGCGTACATACAGCTCCTGCACACGGTGAAGACGACTTTAACATCGTTATGCGTTATAACAAGGAAGGTAAAACTGAGCTTCCTATCGTATCCCTTGTTAATGAAACTGGTAACTATACCAAACAAGTAGACGACAATCGTTATGGCGATACTGAATTCCCATTGGCTGGCGTGGAAATTCACGATGCAGAGGTGCCTGTAATCAAAATCTTGGCGCACAATAATGCATTGCTTCACAAATCTAGCTTGCGTCACCAATACGCTCACTGCTGGCGTTGTAAAAATCCTGTTATCTACCGCGCTACAGAACAATGGTTTTCCTCTGTAGATGGGTACCGTCAACAAGCGCTTGATGCGATTGACAACCAAGTGCAATGGATTCCTAAATGGGGCCATGACCGCATCTTCAACATGGTACGCGACCGTGGTGACTGGGTAATTTCTCGTCAACGTATTTGGGGCGTGCCAATTCCTATTTACTATTGTGAAAGCTGTGGCGAGCACATCATCAACGATGATACTATCAAAGCATTACAAGAAAAAGTAGCCGTAGAAGGCTCCGATGCTTGGTGGGCTCATAGCGCTAAGGAATTATTACCAGAAGGTTTCAAATGCCCTCATTGCGGTCATGATGAGTTCAAAAAAGAAACAGACATCATGGACGTATGGTTCGACTCTGGTTCCTCTTGGGCTGGCGTACTCGAAGTTAATGATCTTGACGTACCATGTGCTATGTACCTTGAAGGTTCTGACCAACATCGCGGTTGGTTTAACTCTTCCTTGTTGACTGCAGTAGCTACAACTGGTAAAGCACCATACAACTCCGTATTGACTCACGGCTTCGTAGTGGACGGCGAAGGTCGCAAAATGTCTAAATCTGTAGGTAATACAGTGGCTCCAAGCGACATCATCGATGTATACGGTGCCGATGTAATGCGTTTGTGGGTATCTTCTGCGGATTACCAAGCAGACGTACGTTTGTCCAAAGACATCGTAAAACAATTATCCGAAGTATATCGTAAGATCCGTAATACATTCCGCTTCTTGCTTGGTAACTTGGATGACTTCAATCCAAACACTGACAAAGTAGCTTATGCAGATATGTCCGAATTCGATAAATGGGCATTATTGCGCTTAGAAGAAGTACGTCAAAAGGTTACTGATGCGTACGAAAACTATGAATTCCACATGTTATACCATGCAATTCATAACTTCTGCACCGTAGACTTGAGCTCCATCTATCTTGATGTAATGAAAGATACTATGTATGCTGAAAGCAAAAATAACGTAGCTCGTCGTTCTGCTCAAACAGCGATGTATGAAATCTTGAAAACATTGGTAGCTATGGTATCTCCAGTGCTTTCCTTTACAGCAGAAGAAGTTTGGAAATACATGCCTAAAGAAGAGGGTATGCGCGAATCCGTTATGCTTCAAGATTGGCCACAAGGTCATCCAGAACACTTCAATCAAGAATTGGCTGACAAATGGAACCAATTGTTAGACTTGCGTACATCCGTACAAAAAGCTTTGGAACTTGCGCGTCAAGACAAAACAATTGGTCATCCATTGGATGCATCCGTTACGGTATACGCTGAAGGCGCTGCATTTGATGCATTGAATGCCCTTGGTGAAGAAGGTTTGGCTAAACTCGTTATCGTATCCGAAGCTCACATCGTGAACGGCGCTGCACCGGCAGAAGCTGTAAAAGACGAAGAAACTGGCGTTGCCACAGTTGTTGTTGCCTCTGGTCTCGAAAAATGTGAACGCTGCTGGATCCACCGCAATACAGTAGGTCAAGATAGTGCACATCCTACACTTTGTGCACGCTGTGCCGATGTTGTAAAAACATTATAATAAAAAAAGACCATCCTCTGAACATCGCTTCCAAAAATTGGACACAATTTTTGGATTGCAGTTCACTGGGGATGGTCTTTTTTATGTTTGTAAATCCTTTGGTACTGTTAACTGTTTCCAATTATCTAGTTCAGGGATTTCCAAGGTATTTATTGTTTTTTGAATCCAATAGTTTAAGGACACCTCGTTCCCCACATATTGTTCAAATAAGTAGGTCTTACCAGGTGTGTCTTGTTGGTTTCCATCGTCATCGATGGTATGACGGGCGGACTCTTTCAGATAGAGCTGCACTCTAAATGGGGTCGATTGCTTGCCTTTAAAAATGAAATAGGATGGGCCCACAAAGTCATGAGTACGAATATTAATTTGTTCGTACTTTTTCTCTTTTAATCCTTGCAAGGTAGCCTGAATCATAGCGTTTGCATCATCGTATTCCTCTAGCAAAAACGGCTGTTGATCCACATCGAGCACGTAATGCCAGGTTGGCTTTTCTTCGTTCTTTTCGATAGTCCAATTATCTTCGAGGCTAGGCAATTGATGATTATCGTAAAGCTCTTTCAATAGGTTTATGGTATTTTCTTTGTCGTAAATGGACTTGTAGATAATTTCATGTCCTTCTGATGGATCATAACCATGTAGCCTTATTTGATAGTGATCTCGTAGCATCCGTTTTACATCGACCTTAAAGATATTGCGCAATGTATCTGGGACGGATAGGAAATGATTGTAAAAGCTGAGCTTCATTTCTTCTTGTGACTCTAAGGCGGTTTCAATGGTTTGCCAGTCGTACAAGGTTGTATCCCATAGGAAGTCGTCCATGGTTACAGATAAGCGGGCCGCATTTTGAGGCCTGTTGGTAGGCGCAGGGCGCACCGTAGTAGTTGACTCGGCAATACCTTCTTTGTATTGCCAATGACCATCGACCTCTTCAAAGGCTGCTAAGCGTTCTTCTGCTTCGTCATCGATAGGAATATCTTTTAGCTCCGGATCTAAATTGGCTTTATGAGATAAGATATATTGATGGGATTGCTCGTAATAGGATACGGCTTGATCTAAATCTGGTTTGCCAGTTACATAGCCTTTTTCGTAGGCATAACCTAAAGCAACACGTGTTAAAGCGCGTGTAATATCATAGAACAGAACGCGATTCTCCTCTTCAAAGACTCGTTGTTCCTCGTCTAAGACACGTAGTAATGATTGCACACCAAAGCGTATATTTTTCGTTACCCCTAAACCGTGGATTCGCATGTATCCGATATAGGGCAAGGCGAATATGAAGCGATCTTTTGTAGCCGCCATATGTGTTAAATCTGCAATGAGACCCCAGTCAAGAGGCAGGTGGCCTATGTGAAAGATATAGCCAAAGGCTGCCTGTAAGGCGGTGTACCCTGCATCACTAAACTGTTTCGTTGCCGCACGGCGGTAGAGACCGATAGCCTTTACCGGATCGTAGGGAATCGTAGAACGTAACGCTTTAGCATCATAGAAATGATAGTAATAATCCGCTAATTCTGCGATACTTTCAGATTGACCTAAGGCGGCACCTTTAGTGAACCATGTGAAAGCATCCTCGAATTTACCATTTTCATGGCAGTCGAGGCCTGTATATAACATCATGGCAGGGTTGCCAAGTTCGGCCGCAGTCCTAGCGACACGGCGCGCATTGCTGAAATCGGCTTCATCGATATAGATATTGCGCAAGTTCCCTTGGAACATAGCAAGACCGTTGTCGAGGGCCTTGTTAAACCACTCTTTCGCAAGGTTAGATGCATTTTCTTGTAATGTTTCATCTGGCACAGTGCCTTGCAAAGCGGCGATGCGATCCTGCACAGAGTTTGCTGTAAGGCTTCTTTGAATGCGTTTAGTCCAACTCATAGGCGGAGGTGTTAGCATAGTCTCAGCGGAGCTGATGCGATTATCATCACGCCAGAAAAAGACATTGCCTATAACATATTGGCAATAGGCATCGCCTTGGTTTGCGTAATCATAGACAATGCGAAATGCTTCGTCGAAGGAAATTTGCATATCCTTCTCTACGGTAGGCGTAATGGAGCCTTTAATGCGCAAAGCTTGTAATGTGCCGATAGGGCTACAGCGGCGAATGCTATCATGCAAGCACTGATAGGTGCGCATATTATCCTCTGGAAAGTTAGACTCTTCCCAGGTAAAGCGAGGCCCTGCATAAACGCGTGCCAAGAGTGCATAGGCGTCACCTAGCTCTCGAGCCTCTGGGTCATTGGCTATCTTGAGAGCGTCCTCTTTAGTGTCTATATCACTTTCAAGAAGGCTTGTCTTGTCGTTTCGTAAGGCTCTATCTTTTAGTTGACTTGGATTTTGCTGATTATTGACGATGAGCTCCAATTGACGTAAGCCTTCTTGAGCCATTTTTTGATTATAGGATGTAAAAATCATGTGGAAGACCTTTTGCAGGCGTTCCGTAAAGTACTGTGCCATTAGTCCTCCTTTTATACATGTATACAGTAAATACATATTTATTATATAACGAACGCGAGGTACCGTAAAAGAGGCAATACTAGTATATTAGTATGTTCTCCATTGATATCATACTGCTATCAGTCACCTGTTTTCACAATATACTAACCTATTTCTAATTTATATCTATGCATAATACAGAGTCTTCAGCATGTATTGGATTCAAATGATAAAAAAATCCCCTCTGAAGAAAATCTGCTGTCACAAATTTTATGTGATGTCTGCAATCTTTCAGAGGGGTTATTATGTATCCTAGTTCTTAGGAATACATATTATTTTTTGTTGTAATCGCCGAACCATTTGTCGTAGATTTTTTGGTAAGTGCCATCTTCTTTAAGTTCTTTAAGAGCTTTGTTAACAGCTTCTTGTAAAGCTTTGTTGCCTTTTTTCACGCCAAGCACTGTGCCAGGGGATTGTGTAGGTTCGCCTACGAGTTTAAGGTCTTGATCAGCACCTTGTTTGAGGTAGTACATAGCAACTGCATTATCGATGATAGCACCGTCGATTGTACCAGCTTTCAATTCCATGAAGATATTAGCATTAGAATCGATTTGTTTTACTGTTGTACCAGGAATTTTTTGAGCCATTTCAACCGGGATTGTACCGATTTGAGCGCCTACAGTTTTACCTGCTAATTCATCCATGTTGTGGATTGTTGTGTTGTCTTTACGAACAACTGTGATGAAACCGCCTTGGTCGAAGTATACATCGGAGAAGTCCAATGCTTTTTCACGTTCTGGAGTAGCGTTAATACCTGCAGCAATCATGTCGATATCACCAGATTGAACAGCTGGAATCAAAGCATCGAAGCCCATGGATTTGAATTCCATTTTTAAACCAAGTTTTTTAGCAATTGCTTCGGACAAATCAACGTCGAAACCAACGTATTTGTCGCCTTCAGTGAATTCGAATGGTGGGAATGTAGTTTCAGAACCTACACGCAATACACCTTCTTGTTGTGTCATTTTAGGTTTGTCGTTGCCACAACCAGCTAATAAACCCATTGCTGCTACCGCTACGAGGGCGATGGCTGTCAATTTTTTGAACTTAAACATAGTATCCTCCTCAAACATCCATATACATGGTTTATACATTTCTGTTTATATTGTACGGAATTTTACACCAATAGGCAATAACATTGTATAATTAAGAGTAAACGAGTTTTTTATTCTTTATTGTAGAGTATTATAATCCTTTACAATAATGTGGTTATATACATGGAGGCAATATGTCCCTTACAACTACTTTTGCTGATCTTTGTAAAAGCTTCGCACCTGATGCGTTTGCCATTAATTACACATTAGCCAAGAATCCTGAGATTTCTAGTCAGGAGTTTGAGTCCGTCAAAACCATAGGCGCTGTTCTCGAAAAATATGGCATGGCTGTAACCTATGAATTCTGTAATTTGCCAACAGCCTTCAAGGCGTCTGCTGTGAAAGTAGACAATCCAAAAGGTCGTTTGGCGATCCTCTGTGAATATGATGCATTACCAGAGGTGGGCCATGCGTGCGGTCACTCCGCTAGCGGCTCTATGAGTGTGTTAGCTGCATTAACACTACATAAAATGCAAGAAGAGGGCGTAGCTTTCAACATGGACATCGATATTATCGGCACACCAGACGAAGAAGCGATGGGTTGCAAGGTAGACATGTGCAACGCAGGGGTGTTTAAAGAATACGATTTTGCCATCATGGTCCACCTTGACGGCGAGGAAACGCGTCCTAACTCTCAATTCTTGGCACTCGACTGCTTCCGTGCTAAGTACCACGGTAAGCCAGCCCATGCGGCTGGTGAGCCTTGGAATGGCGTCAATGCGGTAAATGGTGTGCAACTTGCCATCCATGCTATGGATATGATGCGCCAACAAGTGCGCCCTGAAACGCGTATCGGCACGTGGATCATTGCGGGAGGTACCGCATCTAATGTGATTCCTGCCTTTGGTGAATTAGAGGTTACCGTGCGTCATACGGAGCGTGAGTATTTGAATGGTTTATCCGAGCAAATCAAAAAAATCTTTGAAGGGGCGGCCCTTTGTACAGGTACAACTGTGGATGTAGAGTTTTATGGCAATCCTTATGATGATATGAACCAAAACAATCGTGGCACAGCGCTTATCGAAGAGGTAATGGCCGACATGGGCCTCGATTTTGAGCCCGGCCCAGCAGCGCTTGGAGGTAGCTCAGATATTGGCAATGTAAGCTATCAATGTGCGGCATTCCATCCTAAATTGCGCCTTGCTGGCGAGCCGAAGGTGTGTCATTCTAAAGAATTTGCTGCTGCCATGTTAGAGCCTACCATTGAACAAACCATTATCGACGGTGCAAACATCATTGGTGGCACAGTATTGCGATTGGTAGAAAATCCAGCAATCTTAGAAGAAATCGTAGCCGAATTTAATAATTCTAAATAGAAGGAATAGAAGAAATAGAAGGAGGATGTATGGCCTCGACTGAAACATTAGAAATAAAAAATTATATAGGCCTCACTGGGGATAAGCCCATTCAATTCATCGCATCCGATGTAGATGGTACCTTGGTAAACGATGCAAAGGCGATTCCTGAGGATGCTATTGAGGCGATTCGTATCGCTCGTGAAAGTGGCATCCGCGTAGCCATTGCTTCTGGCCGTGCTTGGAATGAGATGAATGATGTCATCGAAAAACTGCCGTGCTTGCGCTATTTCATGTGCACCAATGGTGCTTATGTAATGGATAAGGACGAAAATCGCAGTCTATTCCACGTAAGTTTTGATAAAGAACAAGCACTACATTTGCTGCGCAAACTATTAACCTATGGCGTCTATGTAGAGGCCTATGTGAAAGATCAAATCTTTGGCATGTATCCTCCGTCTAGATGTATTACACCTGAACGCTTAGGAGTATGTGCTAGCGAATGCAATGAGGAAGATAAAAAGACTGTACATGGCATACTAGATAATCATCTGCCTATTACAAAAAATCAGATTTCTGGTACAGCGGACACTCGTCTGCCAGGAGCAACGTACGATCACTATGCATTGGCGGAAGGCAACGAAGCAGCAAAGGTAAAGATGTCTGAATGTGAAATAGAGCAATCTAATTTCTTCTTTAGATCCAATATTCGTCCATTTATCTTGGCTACGCGGACAATGGTATGTGATCTACTAGCCCATATGGAATCCTTAGACGAAGGGCCTGAGAAGATTCAAATCTTTTACGGTGATGAACCGATGCGTCAACGTATCTTGCAAGACTTGCGCGATGAATACCAAGGTTTATCCCACGACGGTACGGGTCGTGAACGCTTCTATGATGTGCTGCTCTCTAGTGAAGGCAATTTAGAATTCGTCTTGCCCCATACTACAAAAGGCACAGCCGTAGAAGCGTTGGCAAAACATTGGGGCTTAAGTCCTGACGAGGTAATGACACTAGGGGATAGTGAAAACGACCTATCTATGTTACGCTTTGCGGGCGCTGGTGTGGCCATGGGTAATAGCAAGCCGAACATTAAAGAAGCGGCACGATACGAAACGACAGACAATAACCACCAAGGCGTGGCAAAGGCCATCTATTCGGCTATTGCGTATAATAGTGAAGTAAATAAGAAAAAATAATTATAATAGCTGTTGTTGTATTGAAATATTATGAATATATTTTTGAGCTAGCGTGATGTTTGTGATCTTATATATTTAAAATATGAATCCTACTACTTAAAAATAGATAATATTAAGTTTGGCACAGATAAACAGTACATAGGAGGTGATGTATAATGGGAAATCTAAAGTTTAATATCGATGATACTTGCGTTAAGTGCGGTGCTTGTGCTGAGGATTGTCCTGTTCAATGCATCACCGAAGGTAAGACTCGATTTAACATCGGAAAAGGCTGTATCAGTTGTGGCGATTGCTATTCCATCTGTCCCGTGGGGGCCGTAAAAATGTATAAACGAGAGGCTCCTAAAAAGTGATAGTTAGAAATCTTTCGATATTGTTAGTAAATTGACTTACATACGGAAGGCTCTAAAAGAGTAATAACTAGAAATCCGAACATTAAAGATTTATTTATAATCTACATACGGAATATATGGAGTCGTTATACTTCCTATGGTATAATAAACTGTAATGAAAAATTAGCGTTTGGCTCGGAAAAACGCGCCCCCAGTACAGACATGTATGGGCATAAAAAATAGTGAATATACTTTCACAAATAGATGCATATGGAGGAAGGCATGGAAAACAAGGAATTTGTAATTGTTGTTGACTTTGGTGGTCAATATAATCAATTGATCGCGCGCCGTGTTCGTGAAAATCACGTATACTGCGAAGTATATCCATACAACAAAGCGCTGGAAAAAATTAAGGAATTGAAACCGCAAGGTATCATCTTCACAGGCGGTCCTAACAGCGTGTATGAAGAAAACTCTCCAAAAATTGAGAAAGAGATTTTTGAACTTGGTATTCCTATTCTTGGCATGTGCTATGGTATGCAATTTATGGCGCATACATTGGGTGGCGAAGTTAAATCTGCGGACAACCGTGAATTCGGTAAAACACCTACTAAAGTGGACACTACATCTCCATTGTTCAAAGGCTTGGAAGAAGACCAAGTTGTTTGGATGTCTCATGTTGACTATGTAGCAAAGGTTCCTGAAGGCTTTGAAATCGTAGCACATACGAAGGATTGCCCTGTTGCATCTATGCAAAATACAGAACGTAAATTATATGCTATGCAATACCATGCAGAAGTGTTGCACACGGAACATGGTAAAGAAATGCTTCACAACTTCTTGTACGAAGTATGTGGTTTTACAGGCACATGGACAATGGCAAACTATGCAAAATCTGCTATTGAAGACATCCGCAAAACCGTTGGTAATGGCAAAGTATTATTGGCATTGTCTGGCGGTGTGGATAGCTCCGTTGCGGCAGCTCTTATCTCTAAAGCTGTTGGCGACCAATTGACTTGTATCTTCGTTGACCATGGTTTAATGCGTAAAAACGAAGGCGACGAAGTGGAAGCAGCTTTCAAAGATTCCGGTATGCATTTTATCCGTGTCGATGCAGAAAAACGTTTCTTAGATAAATTGGCCGGTCTTGAAGATCCTGAAGCAAAGCGTAAAGCTATTGGTGAAGAATTTATCCGCGTATTTGAAGACGAAGGCCGTAAAATCGGTTCCGTTGACTTCTTAGCGCAAGGTACAATCTACCCTGACGTTATCGAGTCAGGTACTGGTGAAGCGGAAGTTATCAAATCTCACCACAATGTAGGCGGCTTGCCTGCAGTTGTAGACTTCAAAGGCCTTATCGAACCATTGCGTAACCTCTTCAAAGACGAAGTGCGTGAACTTGGTTCTGAATTAGGTTTGGCCGATTATCTCGTATGGCGTCAACCATTCCCAGGTCCTGGTCTTGCAATCCGCGTAATGGGTGAAATCACGAAAGACAAACTTGATATCTTACGTGATGCGGACTATATCTTCCGTGATGAAATTGCAAAAGCCGGTCTTGATCGCAGCATCAACCAATACTTTGCAGTATTAACATCTACACGTACTGTAGGCGTTATGGGGGATTTCCGTACATACGACTACACATTGGCATTGCGTGGCGTAACAACAACAGACTTCATGACTGCTGACTGGGCGCGCATCCCTTACGATGTATTGGACACAATCTCCCGTCGTATCGTAAACGAAGTACAACATATTAACCGTATCGTGTACGATATTACATCTAAACCACCTGCTACCATTGAGTGGGAGTGATAGTTTTGAGCCTTCTGTTACTTTTGTAATGGAAGGCTTTTAAGTTTATAATATATTAGTATAAATAAGTTAATAAATGATATTTTATGAGGTTCGGATAGAAACTTTATTTTAAAAGGAAATTCCTGAAATCATAATAGAATATTAATTATATCGTTATATAAGAAAGAGGATAAGAAATGTATAAAGCTATTGATCTATTTGCCGGGATCGGTGGAATACGATTAGGTTTTGATCAGGCATTTCAGAATGAGATAAAAACTGTTTTTGTCAGTGAATGGGATGACAAGGCGGTGGAAACATATAGAGCAAACTTTAACAGTAATGTAAATATAGTCGGAGACATTACGACAGTTGATGAAAAAAATATTCCTGAACATGATATATTATTGGCCGGATTCCCTTGCCAGGCGTTTTCTCTTGCCGGGCGGAAAAAAGGATTTGAAGATGCTAGAGGCACTTTATTTTTTGATGTTGCGAGAATTGTAAAATATCATAAACCTAAAGTTGTTTTTTGTGAAAATGTAAAAAATCTTGTCAATCATGATCGAGGTCGCACATTCAAAATTATTAAAAATATATTGGAAGAATTGGGGTATCGAGTTTTTTATAAGGTCTTGAACAGTAAAGATTTCGGTGTTCCGCAGAATCGAGAAAGAATTTATATAGTTGCATTTAGAACTGATATAGCACCTTTATCTTTTAGCTTTCCGGATTCAAGTGGAACGTCAACCTTTATAAAGGATATAATTGAAGAGCATGAGGTTTCTTCTAAGTATTATTTATCAACAACATATTTGGAATCATTGAGACGACATAAAGAAAGACATATGTCAAAAGGAAACGGATTCGGCTATGAAATCAGAGATAATGACTCTGTCGCAGGCGCGATTGTTTGCGGAGGTATGGGACGGGAAAGAAATCTTATAGTTGATAATCGTTTGACGGACTTTAAGCCTGTAACACATATAAAAGGAGAGGTAAATAAAGAATTTATTCGTAAAATGACACCTCGTGAATGGGCAAGACTACAGGGATTTCCTGATAAATTTAAGTTTGTTGTCGCTGATACTCATTTATATAAACAGTTTGGGAACTCCGTAACGGTTCCTGTAATCAAAGCAATAGCGGAAAAGATAAAGGGACATCTTGAAAAATTGAAGAAAGTATAAAGCCGAGTATAGTTATAGTAAGGTTTATTTCGGAGGTAAATATGCTAAAAGGGAATAAAGGGGAATGGTCTGAAATCTATGTGTTATTGAGGCTTTTAGCGGATGGGAAGATATATGCGGCTGATAGTGAGTTAAATAAATTGGAGGATATATTTTTCCCCATTATCAAGATAATAAGAGAAGAAGTTACGGGAGAAGTGAAAGAATATTTTCCAGGAAGAAGTATATCGATATATTTTAATGGGGAAAAAATAAAAGAACTTCCTTTTGAATGCTTTGATAGTGAAGCACAGGCATTATTATCTGTAATAAAGGATCGCAGCACAACTGGAGCGTTTTCTGCTGAAAGGACAGAAACTTTTATGAATAAGATTCTTTGTTATAGACTTAGCGCTCCTGCAATGGATAAAAGTGATATAACAATGGAGTTGATGGATATACATACAGGGTATCGTCCGAAAGTGGGGTTTTCTATCAAATCTGAATTGGGATCTTTGCCGACACTTTTGAATGCCGGGAAAACTACAAATTTTATTTATAAAGTTAAACATAATTATCCTAATATGCTTAGAGAGGCAAATACGATTTATAGAGTATCAGGAGGTAGAAATCATACAGATGTCAGGGGACGCATTGCTAAAATTATAGAAGAAAATGGAACCTTGGAATATTATGATATGAATAATCAAATCTTTAAGGATAATTTAGTGCTTATAGATACCAGTATGGATAAAATTGTGGCGGCGACGCTGCTGTATTTTTATAAAGATGGTATAAGTGATTGTGAGGCGATGGTTAATCGTTTAGAACAAGATAACCCTATGAGCTATGGTAATGTTAATGCATATAGATATAAATTTAAAAAGTTTCTGACTGCTGTTGCACTCGGTATGAAACCAGCGACAGTCTGGAACGGTTTGGATGAAGCTACAGGCGGATATATTATTGTAACAAGAAGCGGAGATGTTTTAGCATATCATATTTATAATAGAAATTATTTTGAAGAATATTTATTGAAAAATACAAAATATGAGACTGCATCTACCTCAAGACATGCGTTTGGAGATGTTTACACAGATAGTGGGGAAGATTTTATACAATTGAATTTGCAGGTGAGGTTTAAATAATGAAAAGACGTAAGCCGATGAACAGAAGTGAAAATATGGCCAGGGTTAAAAGTAAGAATACAAAACCTGAAATATTTTTAAGAAAACTTTTGTGGCATAAAGGCTTTCGCTATCGATTGAATTATAAAAAGTTACCTGGAAGTCCTGATATTTATTTATCAAAATATAAGACTGCCATATTTGTTAACGGTTGTTTTTGGCACATGCATGAGAATTGTAAATCTTCATCTATCCCTATAAATAATCATGATTTTTGGAAAGAAAAGCTAGAGAGAAATGTCGAAAGAGATAAGAAGAATTATAAGGATCTTAAAGCTATGGGGATAAAAGTTGTTGTTATATGGGAATGTGAAATTAAGAAAATGGTTAAAGATGAAAAATTTTTAGAGGACTTTCTGCATTTAAAATTGAATGAATTCCTGTATACAGATAAGTAAATATAATCGTTTTTTATTTAAAGTAATACACTTCTATTTATAATTCTGATTTATTGTAGTCTATTTATTGCGAGTGCAGGGCAGTAAAGGATAGGAGAGCGTGAATACTAAGGTTTTTTTATAGGTATTGTAACTTATAAGCTTTTATGTGTGTAATCTGTTAGTTTTAATTAGTGTTAGTGTTGTAGTTATATTAAAAGGAATTAGAAACAATGAATATTGATATTAAAAATTGTAATAATATCGATTACGGAAAATTTGAAGTTGTTGAGGGTAGACTTAATATTAAATATGCGATTAATGGAACAGGAAAATCAACTATTGCAAAAGCGTTTGAGGCATTCATTAACAATGATAGTAATAAAGTAAAAAGTTTATTACCATTTAAATATTATGGTAAAAAAGATGTACCTGATTCAGAACTTTTGAATATTGACAGGTTTCAGAGTATTGCTATTTTTAATGAAAAATATATTGAAGATTATATTTTTCAACCTAATGAATTGATAAAAAATAGCTTTGAAGTTTTCATAAAAACAAGTGATTATGATTCCCATATTAGAGAGATTAGGGAGTTATTAAAAAGTATTAATATCACATTTCAAAACCACCCAGAATTAGATGATTTAATAGACATATTTGGAAAGTTTATTGATGGATTTGGAAAGGCTAAGAGTGGATATTCTGCCGCAGGTGCAATTGCAAAGGGAATTGGAAGAGGAAATAAAATCAATAATATACCAAAAGGGTTAGAAATTTATGAAACATATTTAAAAGATGATAGTAACGTTAAGTGGCTAAAATGGCAGATTGATGGTAGAAGTTATTTGGATATGGCGAATCAATGTCCTTATTGTGCTACTGAGATGGAAACAAAGAGAAAGGAAACAATTTTACAGATTCATAATGAATACGATGTAAAATCTATTGAACAACTAAATAAAATGTTGGCTGTTTTTGAGTCATTATACTTATATTTTGATGAAGAAACCTCTAAGAAGATTAAAAAAATTACACATAATGTTACAGATATTTCAGAACCTCAAAAAAACTATTTAATTGAAGTGAAACAACAAATTGAAAGTTTATGGAGTCAATTGAATAATTTGAAAAGAATTGGATTCCATTCATTAAAAAATTCGGATCGAATTGCAGATGAGTTAGAAAAATATAGAATTGATTTGTCTTATTATTCTCATTTAAATTCACCATTATCTTTAGAGAAAGTGAAAATAATTAATTCTACTTTAGATGGAGTTTTATCAAAAGCTGGGAAGTTACAAGGAGAAGTAAATAAACAAAAGAAGTATATTAAAGAGACTATAGAGACCAATATGACGGAGATAAATAATTTTTTATATTATGCTGGTTATAAGTATAAGGTTTCTATAGAGTATGATGAGACAAATAATTATCACTTAGTTTTAAAACATGTGGATAATGAACAACAGATAAATTCTGTTTCAGAGCATTTAAGTTATGGTGAAAAAAACGCATTTGCTTTAGTATTGTTTATGTATGAAGTTTTAAGAAATAATCCAGATTTAGTTATTTTAGATGATCCTATATCTTCGTTTGATGGTAATAAAAAGTTTGCTATTATTAATATGTTGTTTATGGGAAAAAAATGCTTGAAAGATCGAACGGTACTGTTACTTACACATGAATTTAATGCTGTTATAGATGCAATAAAGAATATGTCACATCTTTTTAATCCTGGACCTAAAGCAGCATTTTTATCGGTAAGAGATGGAAAATTAGTTGAAAAAAATATTAATAAGAGTGATATAAAATCTTTTGTTGATATAGCGAAAAATAGTATATCCTCTAAAATTGATAGTTTAAATAAACTTGTTTTCTTTAGACGATTAGAAGAGATTCGTAATAATAATATATTTTCGTATCAATTGGTCTCAAATATTTTTCACAAGAGAGATATACCCTTATATAAGGATCCATATAGTGGTAAATCAAGGGTTATGACTGAAGAAGAAATATGCGAAGGAGAAGCAGCAATTAGAAAAGAAATTCCAGAGTTTGACTATGTGAAAGAGTTAGAGAAAACAAAAGATTTACATCTGCTAAAAAAGTTATATAACAATAGTTCCAGTAATTATGAAAAACTTCAAATATATAGAATTGCATTTAATGAGAATCATGAAAATAATATTATAAAAAAATTTATTAATGAAACTTTCCATGTGGAAAATGATTATTTATTCCAATTGGATCCTCGCGACTATGATACGGTTCCTCAGTATATTATTGATGAATGTGATAAAGGAATTGAATCAATTGTATAAATACTTGTACTAATTTTAAATTGTAATACTTGAATTGCAATAAGTAATGCGACAAAATTAAATTAATTTTCTAATCTCATGTTTAAACATGTCAAATGGTGTTTTAAATCCAAGGCATTTCCTAGGTCGATTATTAATCAACATTAGTGCTTCTGTTAGTTTATCTAGTGTTACTTTAGCTAAATCGGTTTTCTTAGGAAAAAACTCTCGAAGTAAACCATTACTATTTTCATTAGAGCCACGTTGCCATGCTGCATAGGTATCAGCAAAATACATCGGTATCCCAAACTCGGTTTCAACCTGTTCAAAGCACGCAAATTCTTTACCGCGGTCAACTGTAAAGGTTTTAAGTAATTTACTTGTTAATGTGTTGTATAGGGAACTAATAGCTAAAAACATAGAGTCCTTAGTTCGATCATCCATTTTTATTGCTACATAGAATCGAGTTTTACGTTCAACAAATGTAGCTAAACAACCTTTACTTTGACCTCTGAAAGAAACCATTGTATCTAGTTCCCAATGACCAAAAACCTCACGGTTTTCAACTTCTTGAGGTCGCTCTTTAATGGTCCTTTTAACATTGAAGCGTCCACGGGTTTCCTGTGTGCCGGGCTTTTTTCCTTTCTGGCGAAGTACTTTTTCTGTTACAGCAAGAAAACCACGATGGATCTAAGAATATATGGTCTTAAAGCTTAGAACACCAACTAATTTAGAACCAATTACTTCTTCTGGAGACCAAGTTTGTTGTAACCTGGATTCAATTAAAGCCGCTAATTGAGGTGTTAACTTTGTTGGTCTGCCTTTATTAGCAGACTTACTAATTGCTAACTGCTGTGCTTTAATCGCAGAGTATTCACCTTCAACACGATTTAATTCTCTTGCTACAGTAGAATGATGGACACCGATTAAACTAGCGATTCTACGAACAGAGTACCTTTCTTTTCTTAAAACTTCTATTTGACTTCGTTTTTCTATGGTAAGATGTATATAGCTCATATTAGAGACCTCCGTGTCATGTATTTGTGGTTATTTACATTTTACACGAGATCTCCAATATGAGTCTTTTTATTTGTCGCAATACATTTTACAATTCATCTTAAAAAAAAAGAATTAGCAAACAAAGTACTGATAAATGTAAGGAGTTTTATTGAAAACGAGTTGGATGATGAATAGCAAAAATCAGTATACTATTCTTACAGGATTATTTATATTTCAATACAAGTAAACCGAGCTAATCAAGTAGATAAAAGAATAGAATTTATTTCTACTTATGGTATTGATATAAAATATGTAAATTTTGGGGAGAGAACTTATGCGAAGTCTTATAGAGGAAAAGGGTATTAGAAATCTTTATCATTTTACTAATGTTGATAATCTAAATAGTATATATACGAATGGGCTTGTTCCACGTTCAGAGTTAACTAACAGGGGGATTTCTTTTAATTATAATGATGAGTATAGACGTGATGGATTCCCCAATTCAGTATCAATGTCTATAGAGTTCCCTAATTATAGGATGTTTTATAGTTTAAGGTGTAAGCACCCAGATTATAATTGGGCAGTATTGAAAATAGATCCAGATGTTTTGGTTGAATTTTGCTGTGCATATTCTTGGACTAACGCTGCTGATGCAGCTAGCTGCAGTATTCCTATTGAAGAAAGAACTGGCGAAGAAGCTTTTCTTGAATTATTTCAAGATAGAAATGGGTATCCAAGACGTGAAAGTTTAAATATACCCGAATCTTATCCTACAAATCCTCAAGCAGAAGTTTTAGTGTTTGATACTATTCCTTGTGGATATATTAATGCTGTAATTTTTGATAAGGAGATACTAACTGAAAAATATAGAAAACTATTGCCGGATACTTTTTCATTTAGTACTGATAGCAGTATCTTCAAATGGCGTAAAGATTATAGTAGTTGGCAGTGTGAGGCGTGTTTAAATGGCAATCAGACCTGTTTACATGGTGTCTTTTGATAAACTCTTTTTTAAAAAAGAAGACATACAGTTTAAGTATTTTAATGGGTTTTCTGTTAAACAAAAACAAAAAAGCATAGATAGTCTTCATGAGGCGTACTTAAAAAGATTTAATGCGCATAAAATTTTAGAGATTTCAAGCAAATCTGATAATGAACTAGGGATAAAACTTAGTGCTTTTAATTTAAAAATAATAACTAATAAAGGAAAAGCGATTTCTGTAGAATCAGCATTTCAGGCTAGTAAAGTATTTGAGAATGGTGGCCCATATACTGATTTGTTATATGTGGACTCTAGAATATCAAAGAAAGATCAACGTATAAGAAATAGTGGGAGTATAGTAGGATTTAAATTTGATGGTAGAGATTTTGAAACAGAACCTAAAACCTTCTTTTATAATTGGCTATATATAAATACATTGAATTTGTACAAAGACTTAGGTGATAAATTAATGGAATTTGATGCTTTTACAGATATTGAATTTAATCCTAAAAAATCATTGAATTGTCAAGCGGAAGCAGCGGCAATATATGTTTCTCTTAGAAGACAAAATTTGCTTGATGAAGCTTTGAAAGATAAGGATAGTTTTAAAAAAGTTGTATATCAATTAGATAATTCTAAAGTTGAACAGTCTAGTCTTTTTTCAGATATGGATTAAAGTAGCCTAGAATGTTGATATAATATTTTGATTTTATTTAACAAAAATCTTTTGTCATAGTAAAGATTTTGACATTAAGAATTTTTATAGTGGGATGATATTTTATATTATCTCACTATTTTTAATAGTGGATAAATAGAATAACATTAGATATATTTATTATTTTGCTTACAGTTTTTAGAATATATGAATATAACAAAATCTTTTGGCGAGTATCCAAAATATTCTCTCCATGATGCAAGGGTACAGAAAATAGAATATGCAGATGATAATTTGATCCTTACATTTGATTACATTTTTTCTTACGAAAACGGTATTGAACAGACTCATAAGGCTCAAGTTGTATTTGAGACGTGCGATATTGATTTTTTTGAAATTCTCGTCTTTAATAATACAATTCTAGATACTTTCACAGGTAAAAGAATTGAGTTACCTCAGTATCAACAGGATTATAGTGAAAGTGAATTTGAGGTCATTACGGAGACCTATAATTGGGGACACGCTGTATTCCAGGGTTGGTTATGGACCGAAGGGAATCCCGTACATTGTATAATGAACATATACTTTAAAGGTGATATGGTATATGTAGTTGAATGAGGCCCGAAATGAGTAATTTAAATTTTACTATTTGCTGTACAGTTACTTTCTTCAGCAAGAAAAGAAGAACTCCACCTAATTTAAATAATGGAATGTACTATCCTCATTTTGTTATAAAAGGTACTGAGTCTTGGTATAAATCTTATGGTAGTAAAGATGTCATCTTTGATAAACAAATATGAGGTAATATGTTGTTAGTTTTTGAAATTGTAAATTATTTTGTTCTAAAAGCAGGTACGGAGTTCTTTATTATGGAAGGTGTTAATTCTGTAAGGACGTAAGAATATGAAAACTTTAAAAGAATTTTTAGATAGCCCTATATATTTAGATATTATAGAGGAATTAGGACCTGATAACTTTAATAAAGAACTACAAAGTATAGAAATTCAAGAACTAAGAAATCGATTGAATCAAAGGCAATTCTTATTAGAAGGGTTTAATTGCAAGTTATATTCTGAGAAAGAGTTAGTGCAGTTTTTCGAGCAATTAATAGAATATAATCGTAAAGAACTGATTCTTTGGAGTAAAGCCTTTTGGCAATACAGTGATGAAACTTGGGAAGAATATTCTGATGGTGAATTTCCAAAAGGCGAGGAATTAGATATAGAAGATAAATCAACTATACTTGAGATAGGAAAATATTCTATAACGAGTATTGCTATGTATATGATTGAATTTGATATTTTGAAAAATCATACAGAAATATTAGGAGATTACTATAAACGAATGCATCTTCCTGGTGCAGTGAAATACGCACGAGAAATTAAAGGGCTTTATAAAAGTCTTTTTGGTTAAAATATATAATGTAGTTTTATAAGATAAGAAAATTTTTAAAAAGGTTCTAGATTGATTAGATAATCTTAACATAGAGCAATTTAGTTTTTTATCGGATATACTATAAAGGTGATATGGTATATGTAGTTGAATGAGGCCCGAAATGAGTAATTTAGATTTTACTATTGGCTGTACAGTTACATTCTTCAGCAAGAAGAGGAGAACTCCACCGAATTTAAATAATGGAATATACTATCCTCATTTTGTTATAAAAGGTACTGAGGAATATCTTGGTATCAATTTTATTGATGGTGAAGATGTTATCTTTGATAAACCTATTCAAGCTAACGCTTTACCAGTATATGAAACCATAGATTATTCAGCTCTACAAGCAGGTACTGAGTTCTTTATAATGGAACGCGGAAATATTGTTGGTGAAGGGATTGTAAAAGAAATCTTTCAACATAAACCATATGGGAGTAAATAGTTATGGGCTATAAAAATGTATGTGTAAATTGTCGGATCTCCTTGTCGGAGGGTACAAACTACGAGTTGTTTAACAGAAATAAAACCTGCCCTACCTGTAAAGGTAAAATGTACTTTGTGAACGAGAAGTTCAAGGCTCCTAAAAAATCTAATGATAAAGAATGGAAAATCATCGAGTATTTGTTGTTGAGCGGCTATGACTTCCGAAATCCTTATTGTGGACATGAGCAATGTATTTATTTTGAGTTCCCTAAGAACCTGCAAGAGGCAGAAGAGTTTATCCGAGAAATGAGGAATTTAGATTAAGTCAGGAGGTTTCGTATGGCACCGCAAGTTACAGATTTTTCGTTCTGGAATGAAATGTGGAAACAAAGTTATTATGATCGTGAGAAAGGGATTCGGGCGAATCCATTATTAGAGTATTGGGACAAGCGGGCCAATGATTTTTCTCTTATGCGTAAAAGCAATGACTACGACTTTGGACGGAAAGTGTATGCTGCTTTAAGTAGAGTCTTAACACCTGATTCTAGTATGTTAGACATAGGTGCTGGGCCAGGTTCTTTCACAATTCCTTTTGCTCAACATATTAAATCTGTTACTGCTATTGAGCCGTCAAAGGGCATGGTTGCAGTCCTTAAAGAAAATGCCAAAGAATTAAACGTTGAGAACATTAACATCATTGAAGAATTGGTGCAGGACTTACCCCAAGATGGCTCTCCAGATTTTCAATTTGATCTGGTAACCATATCTCTTGTGCTTTGGATGTTCCCTGATGTGTGGCCTCGGCTTTTACAAATGGAACAATATTCTAAAGGCTATTGTGCCATCGTAGCAGGCATTCCCGATTGGAAGAATCCTCGGGAAGCTAGTAAATCTGATGTACAAGAGTTTCAAATTCTGTATAATATGTTACTTTCACAAGGGCGATCACCTAATGTAAGTGTCATTGATTACAGATGTGAACGCACTGTAGATGACGAAATCGAGTGCCGAAAGATCATATACGAACAGTACTATGGAGATTTAACGCCAGCAGCAGAGGAACAAATCAAAAAAGAAATCATAGCAAAATCTAAGGACAATAAATGTTTGATTTCCTCTCGGTCTGCTATAATTTGGTGGAATCCTAAGGAAGTTGTGTCACACACCTAAGATATAGTTGATAAATGGATTAGAAAAGGCAGTAGCATGATTAATATCGTTAAGGGCGATAGGGCGATTACCTATACCGAAGAAAGAAACTTTACCCCTCAGCAGGTAGCAGAACTGTTTTTATCTGTTCGTTGGGTGGTGGGCAAGTATCCTGATAGATTGCACAAGGCACTAATGAATTCATCGCGCGTGATTTCTGCTTGGGACGGTAATCGTTTAGTAGGGCTCATTCGAGTCATGGATGATAGCGAGCTTGTGTGCTTCATAAATTATGTGCTGGTTCATCCTGATTATCAAGGTCAAGGTATTGCAGGCCATTTATTAGAAATGGTGAAAGATGCTTACAAGTCGTATTTGTACATTAATGTTATGATTGGCGACAGCAAGAATGCGACCTTTTACGAGAAACATGGATTTAAGGTAAAAGAGAATTCTTTACCAATGCAGTATCGCAATGTGCCTAAGTATACGGAGAAATAAATATATAAGTACATAAAGAAGGACATAATATGTTAATACGAAAAGCGACAATCGATGATTTAGATTTAGTGACACATATCGAAGCAACTTGTTTCCCTCCGGCAGAGGCCGCGCCTCGTAAGGCTTTTAAGGAACGGTTAAAGTATTACGCAGATCATTTTTTGATTGCCTTTGATGGAGACACACCTATTGGTTTTATCGATGGTTTTGTGTCTGATGATGAAATCTTAACGGATGAGATGTTTGCAGATGCTTCCTTGCATAATTCAAACGGAGCTTGGCAGATGATATTTGGTCTAAATACAATGCCTGAGTATCGGAACCGTGGCGTAGGCGGCAGACTGATTGAGGCTTTCATAGAGCTGGCAAGAGAAGAAATGAGAAAGGGCGTTATTTTAACTTGTAAGGCGGAAAAGATTCCCTATTATGCCAAGTTTGGCTTTGTAAATGAAGGTGAATCAGAGTCTGATCATGGCGATGCTAAATGGTATCAAATGCGGATTAGACTATAGCAGTACCCCTATGTGTTTATTGACATGGTATATCCCTCATGCTACGATGAGAAAAATCACATATGATTGGGTTAGGTGTCTATTGACTTAATAGAGAATTTGGTACAAGCCAAAGCGGTCACGCCACTGTAACAGCGAGGTACTTTGCATAGAGGGTGAAATGCTCTCAGTCACTGAAGTTTTTTGGGAAGGCGCAAAGTAACGTTAAACTGGAGCCAGGAGAACTGCCTAATTAACAATTGCCGATTGACCTGCGAGAGACAGGGATGGGGATTGATATAGATGGATTTATACTAGCTATGCATAGTTGAAAGCTCATACTATATGCTAGCTTATTAGGCGTGGTAGTTAGTCTAACTGAGATGACAGCCCGTTTCCTCTTCGTGGGGAGACGGGCTTTTTATGTGCACTTATAGTGATAGTTTTAGTTGAGAGAAGAGAGGTACTTATGTTCAAACAAAAGAAGTTTATGGCGTATTTAGCTACGGTTTTTCTCCTAATTGTTAGTATGTTCATCGCTGCATGTGGAGGTCCTAGTGAGACAA
The DNA here is from genome assembly GCF_003602765.1 of Veillonella sp. AF36-20BH. Lineage (NCBI taxonomy): Bacteria > Bacillati > Bacillota > Negativicutes > Veillonellales > Veillonellaceae > Veillonella > Veillonella sp. AF36-20BH. Next base: position 14,541 of record NZ_QTLR01000006.1, on the reverse strand, counting down.
AGAAAGATATGGCGCAAAATAGCAAGCCTATTGAGATTACTGACGTAACAGGACGTACGGTAACACTGAAAAAGCCAGCAGAGCGAGTTGTCTTACAGTGGAGTGGTGCTGGTGGTCCATTCTTTACGATTTCTGCACTTATGGGCAAGGATACGCCGAAGGTTATTGCTGGCATGGATACCTCTTTGCAGGATTACAGAGCGGATATGTGGAAGCACTTTACTGCTGAAATGCCCGAGTTAGCTACTATTCCAGTAGTAGGTACCATCGGGGATAAAACATTTAACGTGGAGCAAGTTATTTCCTTGAACCCAGATGTTATTTTCATTCCTGTTGACTTGAAAGAACAATATGAATCCGATGCTAAACCAAAACTAGATGCAGCAGGTGTACAAACGATTTATATCGACTACCATGCTGAAAAACTTGAAAGTCATCAAAAATCCATCGAAGCCATCGGCAAGGCTTTAGGTAAAGAAGAACGAGCTGCAGAAATTAGCAAGTTCTATACAGATCGTGTGACAAGAGTTCTCGACCGTGTTAGTAAAATTAACAAACCAAAACCAACTGTTTACCTTGAAGTTGGTATGAATGGTCCGGAAGAATTTGGTAATTCCTTTAGTAGCAATTACTCTTGGGGGGCATTAGCTACCATGGCTGGTGCTGATGTCATTACCAAGGATGTTATTAAGAAAACGTCTCCTATTAATCCAGAGTTTATACTTGAAAAAAATCCAGATATCATCATGATCATGGGTTCTTACTGGCCTAAGAAACCAACCTCTATGCGTTTAGGTTTTGAAGCAACCGAAGCTTCATCTCAAGAGTTGTTGAAGGCGTTCACCACAGAGCGTCAAGGTTGGAGTGATTTGAAAGCCGTTGAAAATAAACAAGTTTATTCCGCGCATCATGGCCTTCCTCGCGAAGTATTTGATGCAGCGGTATTCGAATATTTAGCAAAAACATTCTATCCTGAAGAGTTTAAGGATGTTGATCCAGAAGCTACACTTAAAGAGTTCTATGACAAATTCTTGCCATACTCTTATAGTGGTATCTGGTTTATGCATATGAACTAGGATTTTGTGTTGTGTCGATAGGGGTTGATTGACCGAGGTTTTGAAAGTTATTTTCTGATGTTATCATTTGAAATTATTGTGTTTTAGATATGAGGTGCTTTTATGGTTAAGAAAAAGAAATTTATGGCTTATCTTGCCACGGTGCTCCTGCTAGTTGTGAGCATGATTATGACAGCTTGTGGTGGTCCAGCAGATACGAAAAAGGATGCGGCACAATCTGGCAAACAAATTGAGATTACAGACGTAACTGGTCAAAAGGTTACGTTGAAAAAACCAGCAGAACGCGTAGTAGTTCAATTGAGTGCTTCTGGTGGTGCGTTCTTGACTATGGCTGCGTTGCAAGGCAAAGATGTGGCTAAGACTATTGTTGGTATTGACCCTTATTTAAGCAAATTGCGTACAGATATGTGGGATCGCTACAAATCTGAAGTGCCAGAGTTGGAAAAAATTCCTCTCATTGGTAACGTAAATGATAAAACATTTGATGTGGAAAAAGTAATTTCCTTAAACCCAGATGTTATTTTCATGCCTTTATATTTCAAAGATCAATATGAAGCTGATTACAAACCTAAAATTGATGCAGCTGGCATCCCTACTATCTATATCGATTATCATGCGGAAAAGCTTGAAAATCACCAAAAATCTATCGAAGCTATCGGTAAAGCATTGGGTAAAGAGGAGCGTGCAGCAGAAATCAACAAGTTCTATACTGACCGTTTAACAAGAGTTATGGACCGCATTAGCAAAATTAATAAACCAAAACCAACTGTTTACATTGAAACAGGTAACGAAGGTCCAGAAGGTTTAGGTTTTGCGTATAGTGGAAACGTAGCATGGGGCGCATTGGCAACGCAAGTTGGTGGCGACCTTATTACAAAAGATGTAGTTCAAAAAGCAGGTCCTGTTAACCCAGAATTTATTTTGGAAAGAAATCCAGATATCATCATGATCATCGGTTCTTATTGGCCTAAGAAACCTACATCCATGCGTTTAGGCTTTGATACAAATGAAGCAAAATCTCAAGAGTTATTGAAAGCTTTCACCACAGAACGTCAAGGCTGGCCTGAATTGAAAGCCGTTCAATCTAAAAACGTATTCTCTACTCACCATGGTTTACCTCGTGAAGTATATGACGTTGCAGTATTCGAATACTTAGCTAAAACATTCTATCCTGAGGAATTCAAGGATGTAGATCCTGAAGGCACACTTAAGGAATTCTATGATAAATTCCTTCCATTCTCTTACGGTGGCGTTTGGTTTATGCATTTGAACTAAAAAGGAGTTTTTCGTAGTGACAGAAACTAACAATCAGTACGATTATAAGAAACAGAGCTATAAAAAGCTCATGTTTATTATCATTGGTCTGATCATTTGTGCGGTAAGTTTTGTTACCGATATTATTGTAGGTCCTGCATCACTTACGTTAAGTGATGTATGGCTCGCATTAACAGACCCAGCAGAGGTTTCCAAAAACGCATATGTTATCATTTGGTCGATTCGTCTTCCGACGGCCATTATGGCATTGCTTGTAGGTGCTTCCTTGGGCATTGCTGGTGCTGGCATGCAGACTATCCTTGATAACCCGTTATCTAGCCCATATACACTTGGTATATCCGCAGGGGCTGGCTTCGGTGCATCTCTCATGGTTGTTGTTGGCGCTAGTGCATTAGAGTTTTTAGGTGTCTTTATGGTTCCATTCGGCGCCTTTGTATTCGCTAGTTTGACGAGTTTCTTTATCTATTCCATCAATAAGATTAAGAACTTCTCCTCTGAAACGATGATTCTCGCTGGTATCGGCATGATGTTCTTGTTCCAAGCGCTTCAATCCTTGATGCAATATATGGCATCTCCTGAGGCCCTTCAAAACATCGTGTTCTGGACGATGGGGAGTTTAGCTAAGGCGAATTGGGTGAACATCTCTATTGTTCTTATCGTGCTAGCAATCATGCTTCCGCTTATGATGCGTGAATCTTGGCGTTTAACAGCATTAAAATTAGGCGATGAAAAGGCTTCTGGTCTTGGTGTTAATGTTGAAAGTTTACGGGTAAAAGTGTTTGCTTTCATCTCCATCATTACCGCCGTTGCTGTTTCTTTCGTTGGAACCATTGGTTTTATCGGTATTGTAGGACCACATATTGCACGTATGCTTGTGGGTGAGGATCAACGGTATTTCTTACCACTATCTGCAGTATGTGGCATGGTGATTTTATCTCTCGCATCTATTGCGAGTAAGATGCTCGTTCCTGGGGCGATGTTCCCAATCGGTATTGTGACAGCAATCATCGGTGTACCTTTCTTCTTCTCGTTGGTATTAACTAGGAAAAGGAGCTATTTCAAATGATTGAAGTTCATAATCTAACCTTTGGTTATTCCTCTACGGAAGACGGACAAATCTTAAAGGGCGTTGACTTTGCTGCTAAAACAGGTAAATTGACTGCGCTCATTGGTACTAACGGTGCTGGTAAATCTACACTTTTAAAAACAATTATGGGTATCTTGAAAGGCAAGGGCGAGATTTCCGTTAATGGTAAACCTGTATCTCAATATTCTACAAAGGATTTTAGTAGTACAGTGAGCTATTTGTCTCAAGATAATGACTGTAAAGTCAATCTATCTGTTTTTGAAGTCGTTATGCTAGGGCGCATGGGCTCCATGTCCTTCCGCGTAAGTGATGAGGATATTGCAGCCACACAAGAGGTATTGGAACGGTTGAATTTACAGTGCTTTGCATCGCGCAGCATCATGGAGCTCAGCGGTGGTCAACGCCAACTTGTGTTCATGGCGCAAGCCCTTGTAAAAGAACCTAAAATCTTAATTCTTGATGAACCGACAAGTGCTTTAGATTTGTACAAGCAATTTGACTTATTAACATTGCTAAAAAATCTGACTCAAGAAAATGATTTTACAACACTCGTAACATTGCATCATCTTGATCTGGCGGCTATGTTCGCAGATGAAATCATCGTGCTTAAAGAGGGTAGAGTATACGCTCAGGGTGCACCGAAAGACATCTTTACAGAAGCCATGATGGAAGATGTATACCGTGTTAAGACAAGAATTTATATCGATGATAATGGGTTACCTCATGTTATTCCATTAGAAGCAATTATTAATTAATAGGATTCTTTGTGATTGCACTGATCTATTATAGTGTTGGAACTATTTGTTATAGATAGTCATTGACGTGAATCCAGTTATTAATAGGATGTAAGACTATTAGTTAAAAATAAAAGAGGCTGAAATCTTTGCAGAGCAGCATTGATTTCAGCTTCTTTTTGTTGGGAAAAGTATTGGTATTGTATTTAAATAATCTCTTTAACCTGTGCTATACCCTTATCAGTAAGCACGTAGTGTCCATTTGTCACATATAATAGGCCTTGTTTCTTTAATTGTGAAGCGGCTTGGTGTGTATAGTCAGGCCTCCAGTTCAAATGTTCATGAATGGTACCAATGCCGTTTTCAACGTGCGCGATAGGCGTATCCATATGAGTATAAATATGGCATAGCATCATCGTTTCCCGATAATGGCGACGTAAGTGACGTTGACGGCAGTATGTGGCAATATAGCCTGTCTTCGGTGTTGCAATAACAGCGATAATCAGTGCGATACCGATGGTGGTTGCAATGGAACCCGCGATGGATACGTCCATGGTGAAAGCGACTTCTGTACCGACGACAGCACAGATAATACCGATGATGATACTGCTAGTGAGCATGGCTTTCACAGAGTCCGTCCATAAATAAGCGATGACCGCAGGCCCTATCATGAGGCCGATAACGAGAATGGCGCCTACCGCTTGGAACGAGGCCACAACGGTGAGGGATACCATGGTCATGAGTACATAGTGGATGAGGGCTGGCATAAAGCCAAAGAGCCCCGCTAGTAGCGGATCAAAGGTGGAGAGTTGCAACTCCTTGTAGAACAGCATGACTAAAATTAAATTGATGAGCGCCACGCCTAGAGAAATCCATAGCGATATAGGCCCCAAGTCTGTGCCGTTCACAATCCATCGATCAAAGGGGGCAAAGGCTATTTCACCGAGTAATGCGGTGTCTACATCGAGATGAGCGTTACCACTGTATAGGCTGACTAGAATGATGGCGATAGAGAATAGAAGCGGGAAGATGATGCCGATAGACGCATCTTCGTTGACAAGCCCCGTATTGTGTATCATTTCTGTAAGCCATACGGTGCCTACACCAACTAAGGTAGCCCCGACGAGTAGAAATGGAGAGTTTAAATCTTCCGTCATAAAGAAAGCGAGCACGATGCCGAGGAATACGGTGTGCGTAATGGCATCGGCCATCATGGACATGCGACGCAATACGAGGAAGACACCAGGGATGGCACATGCGATGGACACCGCAATGGCAATGAGCAATATCTCTGTATGAACTGTCATGGGGCACCTCCTATGCGAGGTTGTGCGTCCTCTGCTACGTAAATACTTTGCTGTGCCTTGGATTTGGGATCCCTTGTGGTTTCTAACAATAATGCGTGCTTTGACCGTCTATTTTTGCGGAACTGCCAGAGCATACCTCTGTTAGGAGCAAAGATGAGACTCAACAATACAAGAATCGATAAAATGACGATGATAGCTGGACCTGTCGGTAATTTGGGGACCGCTGTACTCCAGATAGTACCGCCGATGGCAGATATCATGCCAAAACATCCTGCTAATATACACATGGTGCCCAGTTTGTTCGTCCACTGTCTTGCCCCTACGGCGGGTGCAATGAGGAGGGAGCTAATCAAGATAGCCCCTACCGATTGAATGCCGATGATAATGGTCATGATCAATAGTGAACGATATAAAATAAGGGTGAAAGTGACGGGAATTTGTAGTGTTTTGGCGTATTCCACATCGAAGGAGATGAGCTTTAACTCCTTCCAGAATAATGCGGTTAACACTATGATAATGAGCGCCGCTGCAGATGTGATGTACACGTCACGCGCCAATATGGTGGCTGCCTGTCCAAATATGAATTTTGAAAGCCCCGCCTGACCAGCATTGTTTAAGCTTTGGACATAGGTGAGCAATACCATACCGAGCCCAAAGAAGGCGGAGAGTATGGTGGCTAAAGCGCCATCAAATTTGATTTTGCTGTTTTCTACGGTGATGGTAATGAGCCAAGCCGCAGTGATAGAGGATAGGGCAGCACCTGTGATGAGAACTTCGATGTCCTTGATGCCCGTCAGCAAGAAGGCAATGACCACACCGGGTAGTGCCGCATGAGATAGGCCGTCACCGATGAGGCTTTCCTTGCGAAGTACCGCAAAGGTACCAGCGATACCGCTAGCGAGGCCTAATAAAGCTGTGCCGAGCAGTACCATTTGCGTCGTATAGGATTGGAGTATGGTCATACAATCCTCCCCTTGCCGTAGGTGCGCTCAATAGCTTCGTCCGTAAATGTATCTGCTACGGGGCCATAGGCGACAGTTTGTTTGTTTACCATCGTTACCCAATCGAAATATTGGGGCACCGTATTCAAGTCGTGGTGGACGACGATAACCGTTTTGCCTCGAGCTTTCATTTCTTGTAAAAGCGAAATAATAGCATGCTCTGTGGTTTTATCGACGCCCTTGAAGGGTTCGTCCATGAGGTAAATATCTGCCTCTTGGACGAGAGCTCTTGCGAGGAAGACGCGTTGTTGTTGTCCCCCTGAAAGCTGGCGAATTTGTCTGTCCACATAGTCGCTCATGCCCATTTTTTCAATCATGGAGAGGGCGAGTTCCTTATCCTTTTTGCTAGGTCGCTTGAACCAACCTAGATGACCATAACGACCCATGAGTACTACATCTAGTACGGTAGTGGGAAAGTCCCAGTCTACGCTACCACTTTGAGGGACGTAGGCGATTTTCTTGTAATCGTTTTTGTCCATCGCTAAGTGGTGATCGATATAAAATTTTACACTTCCTGAGATAACTGTTAGTAGACCGAGCATGGCCTTTAATAATGTGGACTTACCGGCACCATTAGGGCCGACAATGGCCGCTAAGGAACCGATGGGTACCTTCATATCTACGTCCCATAATACGGGTTTTGTCGTATATGCTACGGTCATATCTTCAACTTCAACGGCCCATTCCATGGAAACCTCCTTGTATTAATGAGTGCTGCTAGCTGTGAATTGCTAGTAGCATATGTACTTACATAGGGAACATAAATTTTATGTCACCCTCGTTTTAAAAATGGTATATATTATTTTAATGCCTTAGCGATGGTATCTATATTTGCTTTCACCATACCGATATATGTACCGCCTTCAGTGCCTTCGGAGCCGAGAGAGTCGGAATATAATTCGCCACCGATGGCAACATTCCAGCCTTTAGCCTTAGCTGCTTCTTGAACGGCTTCAATTGTTTTATGTGGTACAGAAGACTCTACGAAAATCGCTTTAATTTTGTGGTCTACGATATATTGAACCAGTTCATTCACATCTTGTGTGCCTGCTTCTGTAGCAGTACTTACACCTTGCAAACCTTTTACTTCAAAGCCGTACGCGCGAGCGAAGTATTGGAATGCATCATGAGCTGTTACAAGTACGCGAGATTCTTTCGGAATAGATTCTGCTTGAGCTTTAACGTACGCATCGGTTTCATCTAACTTAGTAAGATATGCGTCATAGCGTTTTTTGTAATCTTCTTTATGAGCCGGATCGGCTTTCGCAAGACCTTCGTATACTGCTTTTGCTGCTAGTTTCCAGTTAGCAACGTCAAACCAAATATGAGGGTCTTTTGTTTTTACACCATCTTCTTCGTCAAAGTCGAGCAATGTAGCTGGATCAATGGCATCAGATACGCGGATGGTCGCTTTATTTTGCTTTGTTAGATTATCGAAAATGGAACCCATTTTACCTTCCAAGTGAATGCCGTTGTATACTACAACATCTGCCTTAGACATAGCGGTTACATCGCCTGCGCTAGCTTGATATAGATGAGGGTCTACACCAGGTCCCATGAGACCTTGTACGGTTACATGATCACCGCCGATTTCTTTTACTAAATCCGTTAACATCGTTGTAGTAGCTACGACATTAAGTTTTTTCTGACTATCTTGGGCTGTGTCTTTTCCGCAGCCTGCAAGGGCAAATATTATAAGTGCTAATGATACGACGACTAATAAAATTCGATTAAATTTCATAATAAGCCTCCTTTTTAATAGATACTAAATTTAAAAACATTAATGACTTTGTTTGAGGGAAATATTTTGTTCTAATAATGAAATAATTTGAAGAAGGAAAATATCTCTCTGAATCTAAACGGAAAAATAGCCGCTACTAACGTAGCGGCTAGTGGCAGTTATACGGTCTTCTGCTAAGGTCAAAATAATCTAGGGAATAAGTGCTTGTAGATGGCTAGGCCCAATGAGGGCAACGATACCAAGTACCATCATGACCTTCATTTGAATACGCTTTCTACGTCTCATGATGAACCTCCTTTGTGTAGTTTTTTGTCATATCAACTAGATATGTGAGTTCGAACAGTTATCTTGAATTCAATATATCATAAATGAGAAATTTTATCAATAAGAATTTATTCTTTTAATATTCATCTTTATTTAGTATGATATTATGCATAGATAAAAGGTTAATAAGGAGGCTTCTTATGAATAAATTATTCCGATACGCTGCTGCAGCAGTACTTGTTGCATCTTTTGGCATGTTAGGTGATTATACAGCTGATGCGGCAAAGTTTTTAGAATCTCCAAGAGAGGTTACTATTGTAAAACCAGAGTTGCCTGAGATTCCTCAAACTGCTACGGTAGCGCCTGATATGCGCGTACGCTTCTTGATTGATAAAAAAGGTAATGTTAAAAATGTTTTCGTAGAGCGTTCTTCTGGTTATGCTCCAGTTGACGAAGCAGTAAAAAAAGCAATTTTACAGTGGAAATTCACACCTGCTATTGGCACAGATCAAAAGGCACATGAATCTATCATTGGGATGACAATTACTCTGCCTAAGCAAGCTGTGAAAGCTAAATAAGGAGAAAACGATGAATAAAGTGTTGCGTTGTATTATATTAAGCTCATTGTTTGTAATGAATATGGTAGCTTCTGTGTTGGCAGCTCCATACGATCCACCAGTAGCTATAGCTACACCACCTATTGACCGAGCACTGCTCGCTGCCTATGGTGAAGCAGCTCATGGTGCGGATATACGTTTTACCATCAAGGAAGATGGTTCTGTAGGGGACGTTGAAGTTGTCTCATCTAGTGGCTCTAGTGCTCTTGATGCGGCTATTGTTGATACTATTTCTAAATGGAGATTTAGCCCTGCCACAGATTCCAATGGTAAACCTGTAGCATCTTCTAAAACTGAATATATTGATTTTAAAAACTAATCAAAGGAATTCATACAGAACTGCACTTCAAAAATTGGGCACAATTTTTGAAGTGCAGTTTCTGTATGCCAAAATATTCTAAAAAATAAAGTAAGGTTATTCATTTTTATAACATTGGATTCGTAAATTTTAAAAATAAATCAAAATTGTATCTGTGGCAACTGAAAATTACTTTCAAAATGGTATAATAAAAATATAATTATAGATTAGCCCGTGGAGGTATAAGCATATGAATCCATTAAAACAAAAACTAGATATTAACAATGAACGTTACAGAATTATTGTGTCCATTAAAGAAGATTATTTAGATGGTAAATTGTCCTTAGAAGAGGGCAATCGCATTTTAAAAGAAAAATTAGGCACTTGTACACCTGATGAATTTGCTTACGCAGAGCAAAGCTTGAAAGGTGTTTACAAGGACGAAGAAATTTTAGAGAAAATGGATGATCTCTTAGAATTATTTGATGGCGTTTTGGTACGTGCCGAAAATGAGTACCCTGAAAATCATCCGTTGTGGGCATACTTGGAAGAAATTAACGCTGTTGAGAAGGTAGCTCTAGAAGCGGATGAGTTATTAAAGCAAGAGAAGTTTATCAAAAATCCATGGCTCGGCGTTTTTGATTCCTTAGCAGAGTGGAGAACTCATCTATCTCGTAAGCAAAATCAACTGTATCCAATGCTTGAGGACCACGGCTTTGATCGTCCAACGCGCATTATGTGGACCTTTGATGATGCTGTGCGCGATGCTATCTCTGCATCCTATGCATTGCTTCGGGAAGATAAATATGAAGAATTCCTAGCATCTGTGCCAGAAACTTTGGCAAAATTACGGGATTTGAATTCTAAAGAACTAGAAGTCTTATTGCCAACATCTTATAAATTGTTGAGTGACGAAGAGTTTGTTCGAATGAGTAAAAATGACCATGAAATTGGTTATGCTATCATCAATGCGCCAGGCTTATATGTAGTTCCAGGTATTAATGATTCTGCGGCGCAATTGAATGGTAATAATTCAGCTCAAGGTGGTGCTGTATCTAACGAATTCTTAAATGATTTAGCCGGCTTGCTATCTAAATATGTAGGCCCTGTTGGTGGGGCGCCCGCTGGTAAGGATGCAGTCCTCGATGTAGCAACGGGTAAATTGACATTAGAGCAAATTAATTTGTTGTTCCGTCATTTACCAGTAGATTTATCCTATGTAGATGAAAATGAACTAGTTAAGTTCTACAGCGATACGGCACATCGTATTTTCCCTCGCAGTGCGAACGTTATCGGCCGTGAGGTGAAGAATTGTCACCCAGCAAAATCCGTTCATATAGTAGAGGAAATCGTAGAGAAGTTCCGTTCTGGCGAACAAAGCCAAGCGGAATTCTGGATTAATAAGCCAGGCTTGTTCATCTATGTTATCTACACAGCGGTGCGCGATGAAAATGGTAAATTCCGCGGCGTATTGGAAATGATGCAAGACTGTACTCATATCCGTGAACTTGAGGGCTCTCGTACATTGTTGACTTGGGATAAAACTGATTTTGTAGGCGATGGTGGTAAAGAAAAATCCTTGGCTCAAGAGGCAGCAGAAGAGGTAGAAGAAGAACCATTAACAACTGATGCAGATGGTCGATTCCACATCGATGCAAAAACAACATTGTCTAATTTAATTAAACATCGTCCAGATATTGTAGATCATTTGATTTCTTTAAATCCTAAATTTGAGAAATTAAAAACACCTATGGTAAAAGTAATGGCCAAGGTGGCAACAATTAAGATGATGGCAGAACGTGGCGATTTTGAGGTAGATGATCTAATTAGTAAAATCGATGCATTTATCAATAAAGATAAGAAATAGTTGTACTTTTAAACGTGAAAGAGGCAAGTGCTTAGGACTTTGCCTCTTTTTCGTTTTGCTATTTGACTAGTTGATTTGTACATATAACTAGTTACTTTGTAACTCTGTCTAGTTTTTAAGGTGTTCTATTGAATACTAATAGTTTCATGCCGCTAGGTATTAATTTATTACATTACAAATGTGTTGCACTAATTCAAAATAAACATACATTAATTTCCTATAAATCATCTGTTTTATGTATACAAATTTGATTGAAAAGGGTAAAATAGAAAATAATGAAAGTATTTGCCTTAGCAGTGTTTTCATGTACAACATTACTTTTACAAGAGAAATTACTAATATATTTAAAGGTGAGGATCTAGATACTATGTCTACAAGACGCGTTTGGAAGCAAAGTGAAATCAAAACAAACCCATTATTTTCTATGATGCGCAGTACAATTGAAACTGCATTCTATGGGAACAATGTAACTCCTGTAACATCTGTGGCACAAGCGTATCAACTAGCCTCTGAAGAACCAGGTGTTATCGTCCTCGATATGCCGGTATTTAAACCATTAGAACAAGGCTTGCCAGCTGATGCAAAGGTCCTTGTTACAAATGATGGTAAAACTACAGGTCGTTATGCTAAAGCTCGTCGTATTATTGGAGACGAGGGTATCGATGAAGTTGAACTCGCGAATATTGCACGTGATGCAGTATATGATAGCCGTAGTAAAGAGTGGATTTCTGCAGAATCTATCGTTGGTCTTGATAAAAAATTCACAGCTCGTGCTCATTTGATGATTCCAAAAGATCACGCATCTATCTTGTATTCTTGGCTCATGAACTTTAAGTTCTTTGATGCAGCTGTAAAAGAATTCTACAATGACAGTGTAGAGATTCCAGAAGGCGACATCTATATTTACTCTGATCCTGACTATGTTGTACCAGGTCATCCAGGCGGTCTTGATATTTTCGACCCTGCTCATAACTGTGCTATGATTCTTGGTATGCGCTACTTTGGGGAGCATAAAAAAGGTACGCTTACACTTGCGTGGTCCTTGGCAAATCGCTTCGACTATGTTGCTTGCCACGGTGGCATGAAACGTTACAACCTTGAAGATGGTAAATCCTACACTATTGGTGTATTCGGTTTGTCCGGTTCTGGTAAATCCACATTGACTCATGAAAAACATGATGGTCGTTATGATATTTCTATCTTACATGACGATGCATATATCATCAATACTGAGGATTTGAGTTCGATTGCTCTTGAACCTACGTACTTTGACAAAATGCAAGATTATCCTGTGGAACATCCTGCTAACGAATTCTTGTTGACGCTACAAAATGTAGGTGTAACGATGGATGAGGATGGCCGTAAGGTTGTACTGGCCGAAGATGTGCGAAACAGCAATGGACGTGCTATTAAATCTCAATTCTGGACAGATAACCGCGTAAACTACGTAGGTGAACCTGTTAATGCGATTGTATGGCTTATGAAAGATAAAACATTGCCACCAATCCTTAAGATTTCCGATCCTGTATTGGCTTCTACAATGGGTGCAACCCTTGCGACTCGTCGTTCTACAGCAGAAAAACTTGATGCTCACGTCGATCCAAATGCGCTTGTTATCGAACCATATGCAAATCCATTCCGTACATATCCATTGGTTCGTGATTATGAAAGCTACAAAAAATTATTCTCCAAATGTGGCGTAGAATGCTACATTATGAACACAGGTTTCTTCTTGGAAAATAAAATTCCTAAAGAAGTTACTCTCGATTTGTTAGAGCGTTTAGTAGAAGGTACATTAGAATTTAAACCATTCTGTGAATACGAAAACCTTTCCTATGTAGAGGTTCCTGGCTTTGAACCTCCATTCGAAGTGCGCGAGTATCATCACCAATTGCACCAAGCTTTTGAGTTCCGTTATGATTATGTAGAAAAACTTAAAGGTCATAAAAACGAATTACCTCAAGAAGTATTGGATGTACTTAAATCTTTAATGTAATCTAAAAATTAAAAAGGGTTATAATAGAATGGGGCTGTAATAGAATGCGATTTTACCGCATCCTATATGTAGTTCGTTTAACTTATAAGACATACCAAGAAATTTAGGTTTGTAAGACACTAAATTTCTTGGTATTTTTTTATTTTTCCCCATGTATATGTAACGTATATTTTAGTAATATATAGTTATAATAGAAATAATGTTTTATTATAAGACTTGTATATGTACATAGTAATAAGGACTCGTATATGGACATAAAAGACATTAAATATATTAGTACCATTGTTGAGATGGCATCATTTTCAAAGGCATCTAAAAAATTATATATTTCTCAGCCCGCGTTGAGTCAGGGGATTCGTCGTATTGAAGCAGAGCTAGGGGTTACGTTATTTGTTCGTGATCGTACAAAAGTTGTGCCAACTGCTGCGGCGTTACAAATTGCAAAAGAGGGTATGCCGTTAGTTTTAAAGGCGGAGGCTTTAACGCAATCTATCATTAATCAAGGCACAGATGTAGCCTATCATGTACGTATCGGCTTGTCTCAATTCTATGGACATCATATGCTTGGGAAAACACTGAAAAGCTTTCAACAGATAGAGCCTTCTTGGGAGTTCCATGTTGTAGAGGGAGAATCTCACTTTTTGGAACAGCAAATTTGTGATGGCTTAGTAGATGTAGGGCTATTCCCAACGCCGATTTATTCTCAGGACCTTGAAAGTTATCCCGTTTTAGATGAGCAGATTTTATTGGCTATTAGTGTGGAAAATAAGAAGGCCATAGACATTGCAGATTCGCTCATGACCGGTGATGGAATTCGAGAAATATCTCCTTTTGGAGCATTTCCGTTTATTTTGCTAAGAGAAGGTCTCAAATTGCGGATGTTGGTTAACCGTCTATGCCAAGCGGAGTCCTTTGTGCCAAAAGCCGTCATTGGCTCTGAAACGTTAGATTCATGCCGGTCCTTGGTAGAAGATGATTATGGTATCACATTCTTGCCGAATACTCTTAATAGCAAGGGGGATGACGATAAGGTTAAATTCTATCCTCTTGCATCGAAACTTTGCTGCCGCCAATTAGTTCTTGTGGCGAGGTCTGATAGGGCAAAACGTTTCCATTTATCTGAAGTAGCACATATTATGCAGCAATTTTTGTAATGTATAGATATAAAAATAGTTAGGTGGCGTATCCTAAGGAGGGCGGGACATATTAATGAATTAATAATTAATATATGATGAATTGTAAAATATATTGCGACAAATAAAAAGACTCATATTGGAG
>NZ_QTLR01000005.1:0-136462 GCF_003602765.1 Veillonella sp. AF36-20BH | reverse complement strand
ATGTTCAATCATATGATTGATTACCTATCATTGTTCAGTTTTCAAAGATCTGTACCAGTCTACACACTCTTTCTTCGAAGTGTTTCATCAACTGGCGACTTGATTATTCTATCAAGTCCAGCTCATTTCGTCAAGTGCTTTTTTTAACTTCTAAGAAGTTTTTCATACTTATCATTTGAGCTGTGTCCTAATGACTTGTATAAGTATAGCATAAATATAATAAACGTCAATATATAAAATTGTTATCTCAAAAATTTCATCTTGCTTTCATTATTTTTATTGCATCCTATACATAATATCTCATTAGAAGCCATTTTAACTTGTCTAATATTTATTTACCCAATTTTTACCTTAAACAACTATAGTTCTAAAGGAGTATATCTTTTTACCCATATATGATACAAAGCAAGCGCTATCACCATAACCAATGCAGTGAACATATATAAATATTGATAGCCCCACGCACTAGCTAATACTGCAAGTATAACTGATCCAGCGCCAACACTTATATCTAATGCTAAAAAATATGTTGCTGTTGATACACCCGCACGCTCAATAGGAGCTGATTGTATAGCCAGCGCTTGAAATGCAGGTTGTGCTGCACCATAGCCTAACCCCAACAATGGAGCGGTGAATAGAATAGCTAATGGGGTTATAGCTAATCCCAATACAAATAAGCCTAGTATAAATAATCCTAATCCTGTATAGATAATAATTTTTGAACCATATCGAGCATATATTTTTCCTACTATAGG
Source organism: Veillonella sp. AF36-20BH (assembly GCF_003602765.1). Taxonomy (NCBI): domain Bacteria; kingdom Bacillati; phylum Bacillota; class Negativicutes; order Veillonellales; family Veillonellaceae; genus Veillonella; species Veillonella sp. AF36-20BH. Next base: position 135,707 of record NZ_QTLR01000005.1, on the reverse strand, counting down.
TCGACTAATAATAATCATCAACGCAAAAATAGCAAAGAAAGCACTTCCCCATATTCCTGCCCCCATGCTATTAAGTTCTATAGGTATAAAAACTAAAACACCAGAATAAGTAAAACCAATAAATAAGCCCATTAAAGCCCAAGGTAAACTTTTATTTTCTATAAACTGGGAAATATGCCAACCTTTATATTTTGATTGTTTAGGTAATGCTAACTCCTTTGATAGAGGAATAATATTACTTAAGACCATAGCCAATCCAGTCATAACCGTTAAAAATATGTACAATGCCATACTACCGTATGACGATAAAGCATATAGGCCGATAGCAGGTCCTAATACCATTGCTATATTTGAAAAGATAGCAAACATATTAACTCCCTCACCTTTTCGACTAGGAGGTAATACTAATACTGCTAGAGTAGCCATTACAGTTGTTCCAAGGGCAAACACAACACCATGTAACCCACGTAGTACGAAAACAGCCTCTAAGGATGTAGTAAAATTAAATAATCCCATAATAATGAAAAACAAGGCTGTTGATATTAATAGAACAATACGCTTATTAAAACCATCTATTAATCGTCCTGCAAAAATCCTACATAAAATTGTACCAATTTGGAAATATGTCATCGCTAAACCCGCATCAAGATCACTGCCAGCCAGCTCAGACGTGATTACGATTGGCAATGCCGCTACGAGAACATATTGAGTCATATATAAAATACCACTACTAATACCATAATTAGTAAAAGCAGGGCTCCATAATCTATTTGAATCCATATTTGTATCTCCTTTTGTATCGTGTCACCTAGCCATTTTACGCCTCTATCTTATAGAATTCAAGAACAAGCCTTTTAAAATTTTATATAGTTAAAAATGACTGTTATCTGTAAAATACCTATACCATTTTACATAATAAAAGATAGCAAAACAAAAGAACCTCTCTAAAAATAAATCCAGAGAGGTTCTTATACTTTAATCATTAACACAATAATAATAATTTATAACTTATTATTGATTACGTACGTCATTTTTATTACGGCTCTTCCACATAACCCACAAGGATGTAGCTACACAGATAGAGGAGTACGCACCACTAGCAAAACCGATGATCATGCAAAGGGCAAAGTTCTTTGTAGTGTCCCCACCGAATAGATAAAGGGATACACAAGCGAACATAACGGTAGCCAATGTATAGAAACTACGGTGAATACTTTGTGTAATAGACGCATTCGCCAAATCTGCAAATGTATCAGAACGTTTATGTGTATGCGTATTTTCACGAACACGGTCAAAGATAACTACAGATTCATTCATGGAGTAACCTACAACCGTAAGAATGGCAGCTAAGAAGGATGCATCAATTTCTAGTTGGAAATAAGAGAAAACACCAAGAACCATAATCAAGTCATGGAAAATGGCAACTAACGCAGAAATGGCAACCTTATATTCAAAACGATAAGAAATATATAGCGCTAATGCTGCAAATGCTATAACAAGATTCAATAACGCATGTTCTGTAACTTCAGAACCAATTACAGCTCCTACAGTTTCAATACGTTTAACTGTATTGTTACCAATAGATTTAGTCAAAGAATCAACAACAGCGGCACTTTCACTAGACTCGAGATTACGTGTACGAATCATTACGTCTTCGCCCGCTGTATCACCAGTAGTATCACCGGAAAGCTGAATTTGTGCATTTTCAAGATTATATTCTTTTAGAACGTCACGAACTTGACTAACCTCTACAGGTTGATCAAATACAACTTCAACAATCGTACCACCAGTATAATCAATACCAAAGTTAAACCCTTTAGTAAATATGGAAATTAAGCTGATTATAACAAGTGTGGAGGAAATAGCAAACCACCAACGATGATGTTTAATTACGTCTAATGTCATTTGCGTTTACCTCCTTTCAAAGATTTAGGTGCAAATGCGTCAGCACTTGTGCTCGGAGAAATATTCGCACCAAACCAGAATGGATGGTTTGTAAAGTTACAATCGATTAATAAGCGCAATAGGAAATGACTCACAGTAATCGCAGTGAACATACTCACCACAACACCTACGCCTAAGCTGATAGCGAAGCCTTTTACAGGGCCAGAGCCTAAAATAGTTAAGATACCAGCTGTAATGATAACGGATACGTTTGCATCAGTAATTGTGGCTAACGCACGGCTAAAGCCTGCTTCCATAGCAACACGCATAGATTTGCCAGAAAATACCTCTTCCTTAAAACGTTCAAAGATAAGAATATTTGCATCTACCGCAACACCCATGGATAAGATAATACCAGCAATACCTGGCAATGTCATAGTCGCATTAAAGCCCTTGCCCAACACGAGTAATAAGAGCATAACATATACAAGTAATGCTATATTAGCTACGATGCCAGAAAAACGATACAAGATAACCAAGAAAATCATGATCATTGCAATACCAGCACTGAAGGCTACAACAGATTTATCCTTGGAGTCTTGCCCCAAAGAAGGACCTACTGTACGCACTTCCAATACATTAATTTTAACAGGCAATGCACCGGAACGTAATAAAATAGCTAAGTCTTTAGCTTCTTCTAAACTTTGACTACCAGAAATAGTGGCTTTACCACCTGTAATTGCTTGTTGTACTACAGGATTAGTCAATTCTTTACCATCCAATGTAATGGCAATACGACGACCAATATTTTTAGATGTTAAATCAGCAAACTTCTTAGCCCCTTCATCACTTAATTCAATAGCAACGAGTGGTTGTTTATTTTGACCTAACTCTTCTTTAGCATCTTTTAAGTCATCACCAGTCATAACGGTTTGACCTTGGTCGTTTTTAAATTCCAAGACCGCTGTTTTACCGATACGTTTAATCGCTTCGTCAGGATCTTTTACACCTGGCAATTCAATGATAATACGACGAGCACCTTCACGTTGTACCAATGGTTCAGATAAACCCATTTCATTAATACGACGTTCTAAGATTTGCTTCGCCCGTTCCACTGCATCATTGTCAGCTGTACCAGTCGCAGAGTCCTCTGCTTCCAATACGATATGCGTACCACCTTGCAAGTCTAGGCCTTGTTTCAAAGAGCCTGCTAATGGTTGAATAAAATACGCAAATAATCCAATGATGGCAGCAATGACTACTAAAAACTTGATAATAGCTTTACCGTTCAAAATAGTTGCTCCCTTCTGCTATACACAATGTATAATGCCTTGCTCTGTCACAATTTTACTCATTCGTTGGTCTAATGCTTCCATTGGGATTGGTGTCTCCCATAATTGTATAGTCCAACATACGCCCATAAATGTACTTGGTGAAAGTTCCTTGAGAAATCGATCATAATACCCATTCCCCATTCCCATGCGACCACCTTGACGGTCAAAGCCAGCACCAGGCACTAAAATCAAATCCAAGTCACACGGATCAATAATATCGTATGGCTCAGCGGGAATACGTATATTTAACACACCCCGAGTGATAGATTCTAGAGACTTAAGGCGAACTGCAATCATAGTCGTCTTATCAGTACATACTGGAACGTATACAGATTTACCATGTTCTAAAGCATGGCGAATCACATCGTCTAAATTGGCCTCTTTAGGCATCGCCAAATAGGCCATAATGTTTTTTGCCGATATATACTCAGGACTATTAACGATTTGATTCGTCAACATCGGCGTCCACGACCTACAATCAGCAACGGATAAAGCAGCGCGCTGAGACTTACACGCCTGGCGCACTGCTTCCTTTGTATTCATTATTTTTCTTCCTTGTTTTTCTTAGACAGTACATTAGCAACTGCTGTACGAGCAAATGTTAATTCAACTTTTTCAGATACCTGTACCTTGACTTTTTCATCATCAAGTTCAACAATTTCGCCATAAATACCACCAATAGTAACGATTTTTTGGCCTTTTTTTAAACTACCTAACAAGCTAGCACGCTCTTTTTGTTGTTTCTTTTGTGGACGCCACAATAAAAAGTAAAAAATTACTACCATTAACAAAATAGGCCAGCTAGTTTGCAAGATTTGTTGAATATCTCCCATGTTATCCTCCTAGGTTAATAAATATGTATTTCTTTTCTAGTATAGCCACCTAATATAAATTTGACTAGACTTAATTACTATTTTTTAAAGCTATCCCAAAATTGCATTCTAAATTGCGGGAACCGATCTTCTAAGATAGCTTGTCTCATTTGACGCATAAACTCTAATAAGAAATAGAGATTATGATATGTTACAAGGCGTAATGCCAAAATCTCTTCTGCCTTATATAAGTGACGAATATATGCACGGGAATAATTTTTACATGTATAACATTGGCAACCTTCTTCTAAAGGACCCCAATCATGAGCAAATTGAGCATTTCGAATATTAAGACGACCATTCCAAGTCATGGCCATCCCATTTCGAGCAACACGAGTTGGATATACACAATCAAACATATCAACTCCACGTGTTACACCTTCTACCAGACAATCTGCGGTGCCAACGCCCATCAAATAACGAGCCTTGTTAGTTGGCAATAATGGCGTAGTATATTCTAAGATTTCATTCATTAAATCATGAGGTTCCCCAACGGATAAACCGCCGATGCTATAACCTTCAAAATCCATAGCTACAAGTTCTTCCGCACTTTGCTTGCGCAAGTCTTTGTACATGCCACCTTGAACGATACCAAACATGCCTTGACGGTCATGAGCTTTACGAGCCTCTTGGCAACGATGCGCCCAACGTGTTGTACGCGCCGTAGAGCGTTTCGCATAATCATGATCCGCGGGATACGGAATACATTCATCAAAAGCCATCGCAATATCAGAACCTAATTGTTCTTGTACCTTTGTAGCCACTTCAGGAGATAGAAACTGTTTTGATCCATCAATGTGGGATCTAAATGTAACACCATCCTCAGTAATTTTGCGCATATCGCCTAAACTAAATACTTGGAATCCACCACTATCAGTAAGAATCGCTTGATCCCAATTCATAAATTTATGTAAGCCCCCAGCCTCTTCTACAAGCTCCGGCCCTGGGCGAAGAAATAAATGATAGGTATTACTCAAAATAACTTGAGAACCCATAGCCTTTAGTTCTTCTGGTGTCATAGTTTTAACTGTCGCTTGCGTGCCTACAGGCATAAACATCGGTGTTTGGAAGGTACCATGTGGCGTATGCAATAAACCTGCCCGTGCCCCCGTATGAGGACATGTCTTTTGTAATTCATAAATAATACTCGGCATAGTCCCTCCTAATGTATAAACATAGCATCGCCGAAGCTAAAGAAACGATAACGTTCACGTACAGCTTCTTCGTAGGCCGCCAAACAGTGTTCACGACCAGCTAGTGCACTAATCAACATTAACAATGTAGATTGAGGCAAGTGAAAATTCGTTACCAACGCATCAATCATCTTAAATTTATAGCCAGGATAGATAAAAATTTGAGTCCAACCACTCATACCTTGTAATACACCATCATCATTCGTAGCAGACTCAAGAGTACGCACCGATGTAGTACCTACGGCAATGATACGAGACCCTTTTTGTTTGGCTGCATTGATTCGATCCGCCGTATCTTGAGGTACAACAAAGAACTCACTATGCATTTCGTGGTCTTCAATAGTCTCTGCCGATACAGGTCTAAAAGTGCCAAGTCCAACATGTAAGGTTACAAACTCAAGCTCTACACCTTTAGCTTTAATCTTTTCTAAGAGGTCAGGTGTAAAGTGAAGTCCTGCAGTTGGTGCTGCAGCAGAGCCTTTCTCCTTAGCATATACCGTTTGATAACGGTCTTTATCTTCTAACTTTTCATGAATGTATGGAGGTAATGGCATTTCACCAATTTCTTGAATCACATCATCAAACACACCGTTGCATGTGAACTGAATGATACGGCCTCCAAAATCTGTTTTATCTATAATAACTCCACTTAGGCGGTCATCAAACTCTATAACTTGCCCGATAGGACATTTTTTTCCCGGTTTAACAAGGCATTCCCATCGATTTTCACCACATGGTGTGAGTAGAAGTACCTCCACCTTGCCACCAGAACCTTGACGATGTCCATATAATCTCGCAGGGATAACCTTTGTATTATTAAATACAAGCACATCTCCTTCATGAAGCTCTTCTAGTAAATCATAAAAATGTCCTTTATGTTTAACTTCACCACTTACCTTATCTAAGGTTAAAAGCCGTGCTGTATCACGAGGTTCTACAGGATGCTGAGCAATCAGTTCCTCTGGCAATTCATAATCAAAATCTGTAACTTTCATCGTAATCCTTATTAGTACATTTTCTTCAATGTAATGCCACTATAGTAGTGACGCAAAATAGTTTGGTAATAATTTGTATCTCCAGGATTAGCGCGCTTTGCCATTTCCGCAGCGCCCCATTGAGACATACCAAGGCCATGACCCCAACCGTGGCCTTTAATATAAACAGTATCATTCTTGCCAGTAAAGCTATGATAAGCCTTACCCGTGCCTTTAGCAGGATTGTGATTTACATAGAAATCAAACAGTGTAGATTTTAAACCTAAAATGCTACGCAGCGCATCACCATCTACAGTAGTTTTTCCAGAGGTACCTATGAAAGTAGCACTCTTTATACGACCTGATACACCGCGGTCATATGTTTGTTGTCCAGGCTTACCAAGAGGGGTCAACTGAATGCTCTTCAATTTACCTACCCCTTTACTTGCCGCATTAAGTTTACTTTCAAGAGCTTGACGAGAGGTAGTAACAGTCCAATTCGATGTAGATGTACCAGTACTAAAGTCTTTTACCCCTTTCAAGTATGGCACATCACTGCCCCAAACATTTACACTATCCTCTGTATAGCCACCACCATCGGAATGGAACAAGGCATTAATAGGACGTTGATCATAAAGCATAACTATGCCTTTAGTTTTATTTACAGCATTTGTGGTAGCTTGAGATTCACCACTCACACCACTATATACTTGATGATCCGTGGAATTGCTCACATCATAAAATTTACCTTTATTTTGTTCCATCGTATGAAGAGCATAGGTGCGAGCTGCTACGGCTTGCGCTTCTAATGCAGCAGCCGGCCAAGACGGTACTACCTCTTGTGGAACAACACCATACAGGTAATCCTCAAGAGGCACAGAGTTAATGATCATCATGGTTCCATTATTGGCACGTAATGTGAGCCCACCACGATAACCTTTACCTTCGAACAAAAATGGTGCATCACTATTCGCAGGCTTCAATGTAACTACACTATCAATAGCCTTTCCATTTACAGCAATCTTGCCGCCGCGAACGCCAATAGATGTACCACGATTAGCACTGATTGTGCTAACTTGACCATTACCGCTGTTCAACACAACCATATTAGCTGTAGATGTAACAGTAGCATCAGAGCTACGACTACCTAGTAGAACACGTACATTTGGCATGTTTTCTTTGCGTTCTGTAGCAGGCGTCACTACGGAGCCCACTTTGTTGCGAGTAATAACTGCTGTATTGGCTTGAATGCTATTCGCATCCGTTGTTTTTACTACCTTTTTAGTAGCAGTTTTTTCAGTAGCTCTCTTTTGTACTACAGGCTTTTCATCAGTAACTGCAGGTTTAGCAGTTGGCTTCGAAGTACTAGAAGCCGCAGGTTTTGTAGCCATTGTAGCTTTACCTGTAGTAGCTGATTTCGCAGCTGTTACATTAGTACTAGATTTCGCAGTACTAGTTGATTTTGTTGCACTAACTGGTTTAGCCGGCGTTACCGGCTTTGTAGATGTAGCAGGCTTTGCTACACTAACCGGTTTTGCACTAGGTTTAGCCATCGTAGATGCAACAGTTGACTTAGAAACCGTTTTAGTTATTGTAACCGGCTTTGCAGCTGGTTTAGTAGCAAGTGGACGAAAACTAGATTTCTTCGTCGTATTTACTTTCGATACAGTTGTATTAGATACTGTTGATTTTGGCGTTGGCTTTTTCGTTACCACTGTACCTTTATTTTGCAGCGTCGCTCCATGTGCTATAGAAACACCGCCAATGTTTACACCTAAAAACAAAGTGGCCATTATCATCAATTGTAATCGTTTTGTTTTCATTGTTATTTCCCTGTCTGTGAAATACCTAAATGCTCATAGGCTAATTTAGTAGCTACCCTCCCACGCGGTGTGCGTCCTAAAAATCCTAATTGCATCAAATATGGTTCATACACATCTTCGATGGTATCTCTCTCTTCGCTGATGGCCGCCGCAATGGTATCAATCCCTACAGGACCACCATCATATTTTTCAATAATACATTCCAACACACGTCGATCAATTCGATCAAGTCCCATTTTATCTACATATAAACGTTGTAATGCTTCATCTGCAATTTCTTGAGTGATAACCCCATCACCAATGACTTGTGCAAAGTCGCGTACCCGTTTAAGCAGACGATTTGCGATACGCGGTGTTCCTCGTGAACGACGCGCAATTTCGCTTGCCCCAGTTGGCACAATACCAATATTAAGTATCTCTGCGGCGCGAGACACAATAAACTCTAACTCTGGTTGTTTATAATATTCCAACCGATTAATAATACCAAATCGGTCCCGTAATGGAGCTGCCAAAGCACCCGCTCGAGTCGTGGCGCCTACCAAAGTAAATTTTGGCAAGTCAATGCGCACAGTTCGAGCACTTGGACCCTTACCGATGATAATATCAATAGCATAGTCTTCCATAGCAGAGTACAACACTTCCTCTACACTACGAGACAAGCGATGAATTTCATCGATAAATAATACATCATGGTCGTCCAAATTTGTTAATATTGCAGCTAAGTCACCAGACTTTTCAATAGCCGGACCAGAAGTTATACGAAAATTAACACCCAATTCATTTGCAATAATCCCTGCTAATGTTGTCTTGCCAAGGCCTGGAGGCCCATAGAGTAGCACGTGATCCAATGCTTCCCCACGCTGTTTTGCCGCTTGAATATACACATTTAGATTACCTTTAGCCTCTTCTTGACCTACATACTCATTAAAAAGCTTAGGTCGAAGGCTATATTGCCATATATCCTCTTCGTGCTCGCCATTGCCGACAAGGCGTACTTCCTCATTCATCCTTATCGTCCTTTCCCAAGCTCAATTAAGCTGACTTTTATCAACTCAGATACATCACGCTTACCATCATCTAAAGACTCTACAATATCTGCTACATCCCGTTCCAAGTATCCTAAGGATACGAGGGCTTCAATGGCTTCTCCTACAGCACCGTTTGCAGCAACGCCAACAGGCTGAATAGTCGCAGACGATTCCGTAGAAATATGTGTCATCTTAGCGATTTTATCCTTTAACTCTAAAACAAGTCGCTCCGCAGACTTCTTACCAATGCCAGGTAACTTAGTTAATTGCTGTACCTGTCCATTGATAATCGCTAATTTGAAAGTCTCAGGTGTCATGCCTGACAAGATGCCAAGCCCCACCTTGGGCCCGATACCAGAAACAGAAATGAGGAGTATAAACAACTCATATTCTTCTTCCGTCCAAAAGCCATAAAGTTGCATCGCATCTTCTCGTACATTAAGATACGTGAATAGTGTCGCCTCATGGCCCTCTGTCAGCTGTTGACGCGTAGTGGTCGGCACATATACGCGATACCCTACGCCATGTACATCAACATAGCACGATTCTTTAAAAAGATGTGTTACGATACCTCGCACATACCCTATCATTATACCAACCTCTTTAATCTATCATTGTGAGAACTATGAGCCGTACAGATAGCAACAGCTAATGCATCTGCCGTATCATCAGGCTTAATTTTCTCACGAATCCCCAAAATATTCATCGTCATATAAATGACCTGATTCTTATCAGCTTTACCATAACCTGTGACAGCTTGTTTAATTTGTAATGGTGTATATTCATAAATAGGAATCCGTTGTTGTTCAGCAGCCAATAAAATAACACCACGTGCTTGCCCTACCTTAATGGCTGTTGTTACATTGCGGTTAAAAAATAATTCCTCCACACCGAACTTATCAGGCCTATATTCCTCCAATAAATCACTAAGATCATTAAATAGAATTTCCAGTCGCTGTGAATCAGTTAATTCCTTAGGAGTTGTAATAGCCCCATAGGCTACTGGTGTTAGTTTGCTACCCTTCACGTCAATAATGCCGTATCCGCATATAGCCGTACCTGGGTCAATTCCTATAATGCGCACCCCAACCCCCTTAGTTTAAAAATGAGATAAGCTACCGCCTACCTCCATTACATAATCTATTTTATTATAGCATAATTTCACATCGAAGTTCATGAATTCCCCTATGAATTATATATTAGACATATTAATTTTCTTAACTTTAATAAATATCCGAGTTTAATTTCAATAGAAAAGGAGCACCCCATAGAGTGCCCCGTTTATTATTATTCTTCTTCATCGTCCGGCAAAATACCATTATGATATACGTTTTGTACATCATCAAGATCATCCAATACGTCAAGCATTTTCTGCATTTTCACAGCATCATCACCAGTCAACTCAATCGTTGTATCTGGAATCATCGTGATTTTAGCTACTACAGTTTCGATACCCGCATCAGCAAGCGCTGCTTCTACCGCATCAAAATCCTCTGGTGTTGTATAAATTTCAAATACATCATCTTCAGACTTAAGGTCTTCTGCACCAGCTTCGAGAGCGAGCATTGTTACTTCGTCTTCATCATGACCCTCTTTATCGATAACGAATACGCCTTTAGATTTGAACATCCAGCCTACACAGCCGCTTTCACCAAGATTACCACCTTGTTTAGAGAATGCATGGCGCACGTCTGCAGCAGCACGATTACGATTGTCGGTCATCACCTCAACGGTAACGGCAACGCCTGCAGGACCATAACCTTCGTATACGATTTCCTCGTATGCATTCATGTCCGTAGCACCGATGCCTTTGTCGATAGCACGTTGAATATTATCCTTAGGTATATTATTTTCACGAGCTTTTTGCAAAGCCAATTTCAAGCGCATATTACCAGTTGGATCTGCACCACCCATGCGTGCTGCAACGGTAATTTCACGACCGATTTTTGTAGCCAATTTAGCTTTTAATGCATCGGTTTTACCTTTTTTATGTTTAATATTTGCCCATTTAGAATGTCCTGACATAGACGCCTCCTATTTATTCCACCATGCTTCGCCCCGCAGCCGATCTAAGATGATTGATACGGCACTACGCACGGATAAATGATTGTATTCACCATGGCCATATATAGGTTCTAAAATATAGTCAAAGCTTTCCATCGTTTCTTTTGTCATACCATAACCGGTACCAAATAATACTAACACAGGGCGCCCCTCATTTTCAAGATGTTCACGCATCCGTGCATAGGAAATCGTATTATCATAAGTACGAGCATCTGTTGTAGCTACAATAGGTTTTATACCTTCTATGTCTTCAATTGTTCGCACCGCTACCGCAATTGAGTTTACCAATTCCACACCTGTAAAAGCATCCTTACGATCTGGATTGTAAGTAGAGCCAAATCCAGATTTCCAATGTTCCATGATAGTACGCACCAACTCACGCTGCGCAGGTATATTGTGAATCACAAAATATTTAGACACATCATAAGTAATAGATGCTCGTGCAATATCATGAATATCATAATTTGTAATGGCCGTCGTAATGACCTCTTTATGCTTGTTCATAATCGGATAATGAACAAGTCCAATATATAAATTAGCCAATACTATATCTCCTAAATTCTAAACTAACCTTCATTAACATACATTGCCATCATATCCATTACGAAGCACTAGACCGTGCGCCAGCACTACCAAATCCAGACTTCTGTCCTATGGAAGACGCCTTTTTACTTCTATTGCGTTCATAAGTTCTATAAAAGCTCCGCCCCATAGCGCTATGTACATTCGATCCTGATGCGGTATATACATAGGGTTCCTCATACGTTTGTAATGGTGCTGCTATGCGATATGTCATGGTTCGTCCATCCATGCGCGCAGTAGGTGGATTAAAACCGTGAAATATATAATATCCTGCAGCAATACTTGGTAAGAGCCCTGCTAGGCCCGCATCCCACACCAAATTGCCACTATTATCTCGGTGAAAGGTAACGGATCGATTATCGTCGTATAAGGCTGTTTCTTTACCATCACCATGATTTAATAAAGAATATCGGTTTCCTTGATTATCCTTTAATCGAACCTCTCCTTCATTGGCTTCTGGGTAAACCTTGTCGCACACAGCATAGGAGATATCATTCCAGTAGGAATATACACCTACAAGACCAGCAACGGCAGCGAAAGCACCTGTAAGGTATATGGTTTTCTTACTTGGCTTATACATAGAACACTCCCTTAGTGCACAGCACCGCTAATAACAAGGGCAAGACCTACGAAGATGCCAAACACAAGAATGCCTGCCGCTGTATTACCTCTCATGATTTCTTCGGATAATTTATATTTACGATGCCAAATATTTATAAACATATAGCCAGTAACAAATAATACAATACCAAGCACAGCATATACAACACTGGCTACGATACCATGTAACAAGGAAGTATCAGCTGTAGTCACGGCTGGTGACATAATAACAGCACGCAAAATTTCACCGATACCGATAAATGATCCCGCTGAAAGCCACGCCACAGCACAGTTACCACGCTTAATTTCTTCACTAAATTTTCCAGGCACGAAGAAATCGATAACCGTATTCGCAGTTAACATCAATATAATGCCAAAGCAAGCATAAAAAATTGTCAATAATACATCTGGTATATAAATCATAATGAGCCTCCTAATATTATAACTTTGTATTGGATGTATTGCCAGAATTGGTAGTAGGATACAATCGTTCGCGTCCCGCATTATCCCCTAGGCGAACCATGGTCGCATAGTTATCGAGTATATGAGAGCTGATTAATGTACGATCAATAATTTTCCAATCCTCTTGTGTCAATTTTGATTGTTCACATACCTTAACCTTAGTTTGTCCATCCGTATTGGTAATAATATACACTAAGTCCCCAGAATAAAATACAATAACTTCATGTCCCTCTTCTAAGTTATCCCGCTCATTCTTAATATCACCATTCACAGAATCAATCAAGTCTAATGCGGTACTAACAGGATCTAGTGTAGACGTGTATACATAGTCGCTATCCGAATCTGTTTTTGTATAATATGCAGATGTGTCATGCATATGTTCTTTTGCCGTATAAGGCACTCCAAACATAGCGCGTATACTATGCCAAGACAAATCATTGTCCGACCAAAAGAGAAATAGTAAAAATAGTACAGTATACCCCACACCAACAGCAATAGATCCAAACCTCTTTTTCATAAATTTGTTACGCATCTTTTGCTTAATGGCTTGAGCGGCTGCATCATTACAAAGGCGAATATTCACTAAGGGCACTCGTGACCCTTCGGCAAACATTTTTTCACCTTCAAACCACTCTTCTTCAAAGAATACACTAGCACCACCCTCACATGGTAGCTGATATTCTCTATATCCAGCGCGATCACCTATTGAGGCACCACTTTCACCATCAACGTTGACAACCTTTTCTAATCCGATTTGATGTAATGTAAAACCTTTACCTGGCCGTGTATGATAGGATGTTCTAGATACGGTACACCATTCATTATCATTATACTCAATGGTTAACCATATCTTATCAATTCCCTCAACAGCCTCCAGTCCATATTCATGCCAATAATCACCTGGTGATTTTGTCATAGACGGCTGGCCCCTATAGGATTGTTCCTTATCTGCTTTTGGAATAATCTCTATGTATTTAATTTTCTCAGTGATTATATAGCGGCTACCATGAACCTCTAAGACATCATAACAATTAAACTCCATACGCACCCTCGCTAAAGTAGACATAAGCACGACTGCTGCTAAATACACCTATTATCATTCGTTTGCCCATACTATATGGTCACAAATTTCATAGTATTTCGCTTACTCTATTAATAATGGTACAAAGTATGCTTCTGTACCAGCTATCTCTTCCGGAGAAAAACGGCATCCTACCGCGGAAGCTTGATCACCAAGCATAAAACAGGATAAGGTTAAAAATCCATCTTTCACTCCACAATCCACTGTATGAGTAAAACGTTTCTGCTGTATAAAGTCTTGATACATAACCTTTTTACTGTCGCGACAAATGATATCATCATAGTTATCAACTAGCTTTTCCATGTAAAGCTCAGATGTATCACCACGTTTTTGAACAACTTGTACATGCCTTCCTTCACGGCCCCAAATCTCCTTTTGAATATAAAGTCCATCATCAAGAGCGGAAAAGTCATTTTCAAAATAGGATGGTGCCAAATACTGTTCGATTATATCTCGATCAGGTTTCGTAAAAAATTGATCTGTTAAATACAATGCATATACTAAGGACATAAAGGATTTATTTTGTAAAATAATTGACTCTGGAGGATTAAAAAGAGCAAATGTATTATCCTCGTAAAGATCTAAGAACATCTCACCCAAAGGTTCATCATCAGGCGTCCGCTCATCAATCAAAAGCTCCATGGGATGTAATCGATACAATAGAGTCGCATGACTACCATCTGCTAAAGGAACCCCCTCATCATCAATCTTCATATCATAAAAGGATATAAAGCGCGTGTCAGCCTCAGGACAGGCTGTTTTTAGCTCATTCATAAGAAACTGTGTTGTTCCATAATCTTCAAAATAATCATGAAAGCAGGAGAATACAAAAGGGTCCTTATATAGACTTTCTCTATTTGCCACTATAGACTTATATTGATTTCTACCATACTTAGCAGATAAAACAGCATCATACATGCGCTTTAAAAATGTATGTAATTCTTTTCGGCATTCTGTATTAGGATGTTTTCGTCCTACATAATTAGCTGCAATTTCATTGGCATAATAGCTTTCAATGAGAAAACATGGCGTATCCGCATTAAGTTCTACCATGCGCAAATTGCCATTTATATCGAGAACAAAATCAAAACGAGATAACCACGTCGGTAAACCTAAGGCATTAGACTTATGTAAGTAAGGAATTAAATTGTCTGGCATATCCATATTTCGAGCAAAGTCATCTGGTGCCATTTGAAATACTTTTGCTGCTTTACAAAATATTTGAAATAATCTACGTGAAGCATGACGAATTTCATCGTAAAAGTCGGATGAAAAGGCCTGCATAGACAATGAAGGATACCGATCATCATATCCTTCATATTCCACAAAATTAAATATATTTCTATCCAGCTCATCAATATAGGATTTCATTGTTTATCCTTTCATCAGGAGGTCCCGCTTGAAGTTCGGGCGCCTACACTACCAAAGCCATATTTTTCACCAATTCTATGTGCTCGATTACTCGTTTTAGTATTGTAACGATTTCTAGTCATTTCATTAATAGTTCTAGCCACTCTTGCACTATTAGATTTACTAGCGCCTGTATTTGCATCAAAAGGTGTAAGAGGCGACGTAACGCGATAAGTCATACTTGGTGCATCCATATATGCCATTGGGGCTGAAAATCCATGAAACGCATAGTACCCTACAGCCAGAGTCGGAATCAAGCTGGCTAAGCCTGCATCCCATATAATATTGCCTTTCTCATCGCGATGAAAGGTAACAGACTTCTCAGCATCATCATATAGTGCCGTTTCTTTTCCATCACCATGATTAATCAAGGTATAGCTTTTACCTTCATCATCAACGAGCCGTACTTCACCATTATTTAATTCTGGTTTAACCACATCACATAGGGCATAGCTAACATCATCCCAATACGAATAAGCGCCTACTAGAGCTGCTATAGATGTAAAGGCTATGGCTATGTAAACAGTATTCTTACTTGGTTCATACATAAAATATTCCTTCGTTTGATTTCGTGACTGGAATCAATACTATTTCAATCTTTTATTTCTTTTAATAAAGTCTGACGTCCCTGCTTATTCTTTAATTCCACCATATACGCATACCGCAACAATATGTCACTGTCGTTTCTAATATTCGCCAATCGTGTATCCTCTGAATCAGGCAAATTTTTAAGCAATCCGACCTCAACATAAGTAGTATCATTAACCGTACTAATAACGGATACCTCATTCGTTGTATAAATAACAATCCACTTCTCAGGAGACTTTGTGTCTTGCTTAATGGTATAAACCTTGCCATACACGGCATCGATAAGATCGATAGCCGTTGCATTAGGATCTTGTTTTGACGTATACACCTTTAAACCGTCTTTTGTACCTTGTGATTCATAATAATAGGAATCCTTAATGCGCTCCTCCATAGTATAGGGGAAACCCACTTCATCACGAAGCTCGTGCCAAGACAAATCTCCTATAAACAAATACCCCAAAAAGAGTAAAATAATTCCCCAACTTAGACCCAATCGAGTCCATTCTTTTCTGCGCGCTGCATTTCGCACTTTTTTACTCGCCGCTTGTGCAGCCTGATCTCTCCGTCGATGTATATCAGACAAACGAATCCGTTCGCCTTGAGCCTGATCTGTTAAACCACCACGCCAGTTCTCTATAAAAAATACAAAGGTCTTATCCTTTTGAACCGCTCTATATTCTTTATAATCTGCTTCGTCACCTGTTCTAGCCTTAGATTGCCCCTCCACAGATGTAACGCGTTCTATGCCTTTATCATGAAGTCTAAATCCTCTAGGCGGTGTGGAGCGTAAAATAGGTTCAGAAAAAGTACAATATTCTTTTTCCCCATTTACAATGGTGAGCCATTTTTTATCCGTCTCATTAACGGGCATAAGACCATATTCAGTCCAAGACTGAGCCCCTGTAGAAACACCTAGTTCTTTCTTATAATTTTCATCATTAAGAGCATAACGTATTGTACTATTAACAATAAACTCTTGATAAGAAATGACCTCCCCGACTACGTATCGTTTTCCCTGAATCTCTACAACATCATAACACTTAAAATTCATGTCTCAGACTCTTCTGCAATAATTTCTTTTAAAAGCTTAACTTCTTCGTTTGCTAATGGTCGTTCCAATAAATCAGGCCGTAATAATCGTGTTCTTTTAAGTGCTTCTTTTTGACGCCAGGTTGCAATATTTTTATGATGACCACTGCGCAAAACATCTGGAACAGCCCAGCCTCTAAATTCTGGAGGCTTTGTATATTGCGGGCACTCCAAAAGAGACTCATAAAAAGAGTCCTCTTGTGCCCCACTGGCCGCACCTAATACACCAGGTATCATGCGAGCTACTGCATCAGTAACTACCATGGCTGGCAACTCACCACCGGTCAATACATAATCACCAATGGAAATCGTTTCATCTACAAGATGTTTCTCTACGCGATAATCTACACCTTCATAGTGACCACAAATAAGGACCACTTGATCATAGCTAGCCAATTCACGAGCCTTCTCCTGTGTAAAAGGCTGTCCTGTAGGTCCCATAAAGATAATACGACGTCGTATACTTTCATTAGGATTACCAATAAGACTCATTTCATCACACATTTCATCTGTGGTATAAGTATCATTAATATCACTATCATATTGAGCAATAACGGATTCTACGGCTTCAAAAATAGGAGGTGCCATCATGAGCATACCAGCCCCGCCACCATATGGTGTGTCGTCTACTTGACCATGCTTATTATGGCTAAAATCTCGAGGATTCGTTACACCTACAGATAGACGTTTTGCCTCGATAGCTCGTTTTATGATGGAATGATTAAAAAACGCATCAAAAAACTCTGGAAATAAAGATACAATATCAATACGCATAAACCGTCCCCTGTACTTATTAACTCACATTAACTCATTAGTATTATCTATATATAGCTATATTATATACCTTTTACGATAATATACCTATATGTAGATAAAACAAAACCGCCCAAAGGATTATATCCATTCAGGCGGATCTACGATCATCAATTTATTTTCCACATCGATGTCTTTAACGACCTCTTCAATGGCTGCAAATAATTGATCTGGTTCCCCATCTTTGGAGACCACATATACATCATTAGCACCTGGTTGTAATACATCAGTAACTGTGCCAAGCACATTACCCATAGTATCTTGTACCTCAAGGCCAATGATATCAAAGATATAATAGCGACCTTCTGGCAATTCCACTAAATCTTCACGGCGCACTTGAATTTCTTTCTTACTCAATAATTCAGCCGTATTACGATCAGGAATTTCCTTAAAGGATGCTAATACAAATTGTTTGTGAAATCGTGCGGATGCAACGTGGTATTCTTTACCATCGATGTAACAGGCATCCATATGCATAAACCGTTCTGGAAAATCGGTTTGAGGCATAATACGAAGATCACCCCGCACGCCGTGCGGGGCAATGATAACACCTATTGTGATGAAATCGTTATGTTTCATTATTGACGAAACGCAACGATCTTACCGTCTTCTAATAGGATTTCAGCGCCCATCAAGGCATCCAAATTATCCCCGATTTTAACGGTAACTGTTTGCTCTAATGTACCTTGAGGAATTTCAGTTCCTAAAGACAACTCCTTAGCATCCTTCAATTTAGCTGTTACTTCTTCTTTGAAAGCCAAGCGTTTATTTTTTTCTTCGTCGATTTGTTGACGAATAGCAGTGAGACTTGTAGCATCAACTTTAGCTGCATCAGCCAAAATACGTTGAGCTTGGAACTCAATTGCTTCCAAATCTTTATTCACCATATCAAGACGAGTTTCAAGATCGGAAACAATTTTCGCTTTCAAGTCATCTGTTACTTTTGCTTTTACTGCTACAGGGACACGTAATGTCATTTCTTCCATTGGAATACTCCCTTTTAAACAATATCAACAGATATCTTTTTGTTCTCTTTAATAGCCGCCGCTTTCACCACAGAGCGAATCGCTTTAGCAATTCTACCTTGCTTTCCGATGACTTTACCCATATCCTCTGGGGCTACATGAAGTTCATAAACTTCCACATTCCCCTTTTGGACCATGGTAACAGAAACGGCATCAGGCTGCTTCACTAATGATTTCGCAATTAATGAAATTAATTCTATCATCACAGTATGCCTCTCTATTAATTACTTTTTAGCGTCTGCAAATTTTTGCATAACGCCTTGTTTTTTGAACAAGGAGCGAACAGTGTCAGTAGGCTGAGCACCTTTAGCTAACCAAGCCAAAGCTTTTTCTTCGTCTACATTAACGATAGCTGGTTGTTTAGTAGCATCATATTTACCAATTGTGTCAACAGGACGACCTTCACGTGGAGCACGTGCGTCAGCAACTACGATACGGTAGAAAGGAGCTTTTTTAGCACCTAAACGAGTCAAACGAATTTTTAACATTGTGAAATTCACCTCCTTATACTGATGTGGATGGACAAGTTCAGCGCCCCTGCCCATGTATTACATAAACGGTAATTTAGGCATTCCAGGGAAGCCGCCCTTACCGCCACGTAAACCTTGCATGCGCTTCATCATCTTCCGCGCTTCTTCAAATTGTTTCAACAAGCGATTTACATCTTGGACCTGTGTACCAGAACCTAATGCAATACGCTTGCGGCGAGAACCGTTAAGAATACTTGGATTTTCTCGCTCTGCCGCCGTCATGGATGTAATGATAGCCTCAATACGACGCACCTCTTTACTATTCAAATCAAGGTCCTTTAATTGATCCTTAATTTGTCCCATGCCTGGCAACATTCCAATAATATTTTGTAATGGCCCTAACTTTCGCACCTGGTTCATCTGTTTTAAGAAGTCATCCAAGGTGAAATTGTTTTTCGCCATTTTCTTTGCCATTTCACGAGCTTCTTCTTCATCAATGGCGCCTTGTACATTTTCAATCAATGTTTTAAAGTCGCCCAAATCGAGAATACGAGAAGCCATGCGGTCTGGATAGAATACATCAAAACCATCCATTTTTTCGCTCACACCAGTGAACTTGATTGGCAAGCCTGTTACAGCTTTGATAGATAATGCGGCACCACCGCGCGCATCACCATCGAGTTTAGTAAGGATAACACCATCAACACCTAGTTTTTCATTAAAGGTTTGAGCTGTTGTTACTGCATCTTGACCGATCATGGAATCTACAACGAGCAGAATTTCATGAGGTCGAACAGCAGCTTTGATGTTTGACAACTCATCCATAAGAACTTCATCAATTGCCAAACGACCTGCTGTATCAATGATAACAACATCTTTCAACATATGCGTGCTTTGCTCTACGGCACGACGCGCAATATCTACTGGATTCGCACCAGGTGTTTCATCGGCAAATACAGGAATATCAATTTGCTTACCTACAACTTGCAACTGAGTAATCGCAGCTGGACGATATACGTCGGCAGCGACAAGCATCGGACGTTTACCTTGTTTACGTAGGTATACAGCTAGTTTACCAGCTGTTGTAGTCTTACCAGCGCCTTGTAAACCAACGAGCATAATAATTGTTGGTGGCTTGCTAGAAATCATGATACGACTTTGCGTACCACCCAAGAGAGCCGTTAACTCATCATTTACGATTTTAATAACCGTTTGGGCTGGATTCAAGGACCCGAACACCTCTTCACCAAGGGCCTTTTCCTTAATGGACTTAACAAAGTCCTTTGCTACCATAAAGTTAACGTCCGCTTCTAATAAAGCTGTACGTACCTGACGCAACGCAAGATTGACATCATCTTCTGTAATTTTGCCCTTCCCTTTTAAGGATTGAAAGGCTTCTTGCAGTTTTTCTGACAAGCTATCAAATGCCATAATATCCCTCCATTTGCGCCAATACTTGTTGCACCTTGGTTTCGGCTAACACCTCTTTAGGCAATGTTGCTTTCAACTGTGAAAGCAAGCCTTCCCGTTGTTCATATTGTGCCACCAAGTGCAATTTAGATTCGTAATCATTTAAAATGTGTCGAGCACGCTGTAAGTTATCGTGTACAGCCTGTCGTGATACGCCTAATTCCTCAGCAATCTCGCCAAGGGACATATCATCTTCGTGGTGAAGTTGTAAGGACATGCGTTGCTTGTCCGTCAACAATGGCCCATAGAAATCTAAGAGCAAACTGATGAGTACTCGTTCTTCCATTTCGCCACCTCCATCACTGTCAAGTCATATTACTTTACATATACTACCGTACATAAAGAAATGTGTCAAGTAGAAATACTTAACACACTTAATTTATTGCTATAATACATATAAATCACAGTTATACAAGCTATCTCATCCCCTTAAATGAACCAAAAACCATAAACTAATTAACTACCTTAACATAATCATTCTAGACAAATTTAATTCATAATCAATGATAATTATTTCTAATTTCTAATTTCTAATTTCTACTTTTATATCTATAATAATATGCTATAATATCAATATCTAATATTTTCAATATAAAAAAACAGGAGGTATTATATGAATACCAAACAATATGACATTATCGTCTTAGGTTTCGGCAAGGCTGGTAAAACATTAGCCGCAAAATTTGGCTCTATGGGCAAATCCGTAGCCATGATTGAAGAAAATCCACTAATGTACGGTGGTACATGTATTAATATCGCATGTATCCCTACTAAGACGATGATCATTGCCGCATCAAAAGGCTTATCATACGATCAAGTATTAAACCAACGTGAAGTTGTTACATCTCGCTTACGCAATAAAAACTTCGGTATGTTAGATACAAATGAACATGTCGATGTCTATACTGGGCATGGTGCATTTATTAGCAATAAAGAAATCGCCGTTACCGCTGGCGAGGATAAGATTATATTATCTGCTGACACTATCGTTATAAACACTGGTGCTGTAGCGATTAAACCTAATATTTCTGGCATTGATACGGCTATAGGTTTCTATAATAGTACAGAAATTCAACAATTACCTACTCAACCTAGTACATTAGGTGTTATCGGCGCTGGTCCTATCGGTCTTGAATTTGCCAGCCTATATGCAAAACTTGGTGCTAAGGTAACTGTATTCAACATCGAATCTAGCATCTTAAAACGCGAAGAACCTATCGTTCAAGAACTAGCTAACGAGTACTTAACTGAACAAGGCATTACCATTCTTAATAATGTAACATTAGAATCTGTATCCAATGATGGAGACAAACCAGTTATCACCGCTAATAATCAAAACTACACTTTTGATGCTGTTCTATACGCTACAGGTCGCAAAGCCAATACGGCTAATATTGGTTTAGAACATACGGACATCGCTACTAACGAACGCGGTGCTATTGTAGTTAATGATACTTGTGAAAGCTCCGTCCCTGGTGTATACGCAGTCGGTGATGTAAACGGTGGTCCTCAATTCACATATATATCTCTTGATGACTTCCGTATCGTATTTGGCGCACTTACTGGTAACAGCCAGTATACCTTAAAAGATCGTAAAAATATTCCTTATACTACCTTCTTAACACCTCCACTTTCTCGTGTAGGTCTTACAGAAGAAGATGCAATCAACCAAGGATATACGGTTAAAACGAAAGAAATGCTCGTAGCTACCATGCCTAGAGCACATGTAAACGACTATTTAAAAGGCGCCTTTAAAATTGTTGTGGATGCGGATAACGACTTAATCCTGGGCGCTACACTCTATTCCCAAGGCGCAGAAGAATTGATTAACTTAATTAAAATGGCTATGGATAATAACATTCCATATACATATTTCAAAAATCAAATCTTCACACACCCTACAATGGCAGAAAACTTAAACGACCTTTGTAATTTCTAATAATTTAATAGCTAATACAATCACTAATTATAAAATAATAACCTAACCAAAAAGCCTTTAGACGCTAAACTAATTTAGCAACTAAAGGCTTTTGTATTTATCGATATGATAGTTTATTTATCAATGTATCAGATTATTATAGCTTTTTTAGCAGTGCCTAACTAAAACATGCTAAGACATTGTAGCAATTAATTTTTAGTAAACAATCTGCGCACTATCGTTTGTAATTTAGGGGTTAATACAATAGCAACCACAATTCCTGCGGCACTTGTAATCAAAGAGTATTGAATTTTACTAGCCGCCACGACCGCACTTTCAAGAACGAACCACCACGCAAGGAAGTAGCCAAAAGCGGTCCAAACAGCACCAATAATAAGGGCTACTAAAATACGACCAAAGGATGCAGTTGGTTTTGTAATAGAGGGTGGCAAATAGCCTGCAGTCATACCACCTACGATAAGTCCTGCAATTCCTTTAATAAAGAAAGAGAATACGATGTACTGTGTATGACCACCAAAGAGATCAAATAGTGCAGATCCAATTGCCGCACCCAAGCCTCCATATAATCCACCAAAAAGTATAGATGTTGTAAAGAGTGCAGCCGATCCTAAATGAACCATAGCGCCACCTGGTATTTCAATGCGAATTGTAGTAGCCACTGCACATAACGCGGCAATAAAACCAATATAGACAATGTCTCGAGTACTTAATTTCATAATCATGAACCTCTCTTTTAAATCAATTACTATATTCAGTATAACAAATCATAAGCCGTCTAAAAACACCATTATCGTAGGAATTAAATATTCATTTCACGTCTCAATATAAGATATAAATATATACTTAACTATATGTCTGTAGATATAATAAAGCACCTATACCTCTGTATAGGTGCTTTATAGTATTCAATTATATGTATAATCTTAAATTTTAGCTCGTTTCAAACGAAGTGAATTACTTACAACTGTAACAGAGCTAAATGCCATCGCTGTACCAGCAATCATAGGATTTAACGCACCAATAGCGGCCAAAGGAATGCCAATACAGTTAAAGATCAATGCCCAAAATAGGTTTTGTTTAATATTGGTCATTGTCTTACGGCTGAGTCGTACTGCTTGTACCAAGGTATGTAAATCATTTCGTACAAGGACGATGTCGGCTGCTTCTACCGCAATATCTGTACCACTGCCAATAGCAAAACCAATATCTGCCGTAACGAGAGCAGGAGCATCATTGATACCGTCACCAACCATCCCCACTACAAGACCTTTATCTTGTAATTCTTTTACCTTACTAGCCTTGTCTTGAGGCAATACTTCAGCTATAACATGAGTAATACCTGCTTGCTTAGCAATATATTGAGCAGTTCGACGATTATCACCTGTAAGCATCCATACATCAATACCTTGAGCATGTAACTCTTTTACAACCTCAATAGTTTCTGGACGTAATTCGTCTTCTACAGCCCACAAAGCACTAACAACGCCATCTACAGCTAGAACAGATACGGAAGCACCTTGTTCTTCAAATTGTAAAATATCTTCTTGAACCGCTGTTAAATCATAACCTAGTTCATTCATCCAACGACTGTGCCCAAGTTGTACGGATACGCCTTGGTATGCACCTTGTAACCCTTTACCTGGTACATCAGCAAAACTTTCAAGTTCAACAGCTTTACCTTTATAGCCATGATCTTCACCATAGTAAACCATGGCCTTTGCAATCGGATGAGATGTACCACTTTCAAGAGCCATCATAATAGACATATTAGTACTTTCATCACCATTATAATTTTTGAAAGCCGTCACATCCAATACACCCTGTGTAAGGGTACCGGTTTTATCCATAACAATGGCATCGAGTTTACCCGCTTTTTCAAGATATTCTGCACTCTTGATGAGCACACCGTGTTCCGCACCAAGGCCAGACCCAACCATGATAGATGTTGGTGTAGCAAGGCCAAGCGCACAAGGACATGCGATAACCAGTACCGCTGTTGCATTAATGAGAGCAACGTTAATAGAATCTCCCATAATGAAGTACCACACAAGACCTGTCAAAACAGCAAGGCCAATAACGGTCGGTACAAAATATTGAGCCACGATATCTGCAATACGTTGAATACTAGCCTTGGAGGTTTGTGCCTCTTCTACAACCTTGATAATTTGAGACAACATCGTATCGGAACCGATACGCTTGGCTTCCATGGTAAAAGCACCACTTAGGTTTATAGTAGCACCAATAACTTCAGAACCAACTTGTTTTTCTACCGGTAAGCTTTCACCGGTCAGCATAGCCTCATCTACTGTGGAATATCCCTCAGTAATCGTGCCATCAACGGGGATCTTTTCACCTGCACGAACTTGTAAAATATCACCGGCTACCACCTTAGATGTAGGGATATCAATAAATTCTCCATCACGCAACACATGAGCCGTTGCAGGTTGTAAGGCAATCAATTTTTGAAGTGCTTCGGAGGTACGGCCTTTTGCAATCTCTTCTAAGAGTTTACCAAGAAGGATAAAGGTAATGAGCCACGCAGAGGTTTCAAAATATATTCCATGAGGGCCTAATTCAGGGTGAAATTGCCAGTTATAGATACTGAATAGATAAGCTACCGTCGTGCCCATTACTACGAGTACATCCATCGTAAGCGCCCCATTTTTCACTGCACTCCAGGCGCTCTTATAGAACATGAGACCAGGACCAAACTGAGCAATAGTAGCAAGAACAAACTCTACCCATACAGGCAATGCCTGAATACCAAATCGATGTAAGGTCATATTAATCATCATCGGTACCGCCATACAAGCAGCAATAATAAGTCGTATAATATGAGGTTTTAAGTTAACCTTTTCTATTTCTTGCTTTGTTTCGTCTGCTTCTGCAGCACCAAAGCCGATATTCGTAATGGCATCAATTATCTGTTGTGAATCTACAGCAGCCCCGTCTTTATATTCAACGCTCCCCTTTCGAGTTAAGAGGTTAACCTTAACAGATTCTACGCCATCAAGTTTAGAAACAACATTTTCAACACGTTTTACACAGGCTGCACAGTGCATACCTGTAATATCAAATTCTTGTTTTTTTACGCTCATATTCACAGGCCTTTCTACTCTGTAGATACATATATCTTATCTTACAACTTACTATATTATTACAAATCCGTACTATATTTTGTATCTATATACTTAAATATACGTCTAAACATCGGTCTATAAAAATGATATATACCTTATTGTAAATAAAATAGCCATAAACAGGTTCACTAAGAATATTTAATATACTCTAAAACTTCAATATTGAACATATTTCATGAGTAACTACTCATAT
The DNA here is from genome assembly GCF_003602765.1 of Veillonella sp. AF36-20BH. NCBI lineage: Bacteria > Bacillati > Bacillota > Negativicutes > Veillonellales > Veillonellaceae > Veillonella > Veillonella sp. AF36-20BH. The sequence continues at coordinate 109,673 of NZ_QTLR01000005.1, read as the reverse complement.
ATCTATATTTAATAATAACATAAATTCTCATTACGTCAATATCCTACCAAATATAGAGGGTTATTTCATTTTTACAAGGGAATTAACCTCTTTTACCTATACATAGCCTTCATAAATAGATTATAATAAAGTGATGATGAATAAACATAAACTTTGATTCCAAAGGAGGTGAATATATGTCTGAATCAATAAGCCCTACGGTGGAATTTATTTCTCTAGCAAAAGAATTTCGCCATGAATATGTTGTTGAAAAATCACGGTTTATAACAACTGTATATCCTTGCAAGACTAAAGAGGAAGCCCAAACCTTTATAAGCCGCATCAATAAAGAATTCTGGGATGCGCGCCATAACTGTACAGCCTATGCATTAGGCCCACAGCAAGAACAACAACGATCTTCCGATAATGGAGAACCATCAGGTACAGCAGGTAAACCAATGCTAGAAGTACTCAAAAAGACTGGCATTACCAATGTAGCCGTCGTCGTAACGCGTTATTTTGGAGGTATTAAATTGGGCGCTGGTGGCTTGATTCGGGCCTATTCACACTCTGTTGCGGAAACCTTACGTCTTGCCCCTAAAGAACTACATACAACACGAACCCGAGTACAAGCAAAGATTGACTATTCGCTGTATGGAGCAGTAGAAAGATATTTACAGGACGAAAATTTACATTATGAAGCAAGCTTTGGTGAATATGTAGACATTACAATTCTAATACCACCTACTGATGTAGAGCGCATACAAAAAGCGCTCCAAGACATAAGTCATGGAGCTGCTACTTGTACTGTATTAGATTCTATTGAGGTGGTACTACCACTAGATAACTAATCTAGTTAGTAGATTCCAAACTTTTAATTGCCGTTATTAACTAAACCGGCTATGCCTTGACCGAGTTCACGACGTTTTTCCTTAGTCATAGGATAAGGCCATACTCGTTCTAATTGTTTTTTCCGGCTAATTTTATTACGAGCCGTCATTAATCTACGTGCTTCCCAATTACGAATTGCTTGACCTAAGGTTCTTTTTACCACGCCCATAGTAGTACCTACTTTCTTAACTCTTGTTGTATATCAAAATTTGTGATAAGTATAGAAAGATATTTTAAAACTCAATTTACTTTCTATTACTTTGTTGAATTTAGTATATATAGCATTTTATTAAATGTGAAATGACCGTTACTTAGTTCGTTATAATTTTTATTTATCATATTATGTGTATAATAGGGAGATTCTATGGATACATCTTACTACCACAATTTTATTACCCTTGTTCAAACGGGCAATATGACACAGGCCGCAGAGATTCTTCATATTACACAACCAGCGTTAAGTAAGCAGTTGAAATATTTAGAGGCTGAATTTGGGGCTCAATTAATCAACATTAAACGCGGCCAACGAGGATCAAACTTGCAATTAACAGATGCTGGTAAAATCTTCTACGAAAAAGCACAACAACTCTGCTCTATTGAAGAATCTACATATAATGCTGTACAACAATTGAATTCACGCATTGAAGGTACTTTACGTATTGCGACGTCTGCATCTCGTTCAACGCCAATCGTACAGCAATATTTACCAGCTTTTTCCATGAAATATCCATCTGTCCATTTTGAAATTTATGAAGGACTTATGACAAATGTAGTGACCCAACTCATCAACGGTAGCGCCGAATTAGGTATCGCCAATATTCAAATGGTAGATATCGATAAATTCGATATCCTGCTTACCCAAGAAGAGCATTTATACGCTATTTTCCGTCGTGATGTATTCTGGACAGATCGTGAGCATGATACCATCACGTGGGAAGACATAAAAAAATGTCCTCTATCCCTTTCTGGTGGCTCTGTTCGAATGATTATGCAATCTAGCTTAACAGATATGGAGCAACTTAATGCGGTAGCTATAACTACAACAAAAAGCTCAGCTATTGAGTGGGCCTCTTCTGGTCGTACAGTTTCTTTAGTCCCAATGGACGCTAAGGAACTCATTAATCATCGCAAAATGGCCCGCATCAAATTGCCAGAATTCTCGGGGGATTTCAAAAAAGCTTTTATCACACTTAAAGGCCATGCACTTTCCCCAGTAGCACAGCAATTTATTGACTTTTACAAAGCCTATGTATAATCATATTTGTACATACTATTACCATACTATGACATTAACAGCTCATATGATTGGTACCTATTTGATTATAGATGCCAATACAATACATAAGAAAAGACCTAGTACAATTTGTACTAGGTCTTTTTGTATCAGATCTTACATTACGGCAATGCTTATGGTTGCTTAAGTTCACCGTAGATATGATTTTATTAAGCTTGATGAACAGCACCTACAATATCAGTGATGCTGTTAAGATTATATTGTTCTACATATTCGCTCATTTCACGGGTAATACGTGAAATTGCTGTTGGATCTACCATCGTAGCTGTACCAACTTGAACGGCTTGCGCCCCTGCCATCATAAATTCGATAGCATCTGTGCCAGTCATGATACCACCAAGACCAATAATAGGAATAGTTACCCCTTTATAAACTTGATGAACCATGCGAAGAGCCACAGGCTTTACGGCTGGGCCTGATAATCCACCGTAAGTATTACCCAATACAGGCTTACGACGGTGAATATCTATAGCCATGCCCAACAAGGTATTAATTAGACTTACCCCATTGCCACCGCCTGCTTCAACGGCTTTTGCGATTTCTACAATGTCTGTTACATTTGGTGAAAGCTTAACGATAACAGGTTTATCCGTTACCTTACGAACCGCTTTAGTTACTGATTCAACGACCTTTGGATCTACACCAAAGGCCATGCCTTCACATTCTACATTTGGGCAAGATACGTTTACTTCTAATCCTGCAATACCATCTACAGATAACGTCTCTGCCATCCAAGTAAACTCATCAATTGTGCCCGCAGACATATTGGCTAATAAAGGTACATCATATTTCTTAATATCCGGCAGAATTTCTTTAACAAAATGTTCAGCCCCAGGATTTTCAAGGCCAATACAGTTCAATACGCCAGATGGTGTTTCTGCAATGCGAGTACCAGGATTGCCATGACGACCTTTAGGTGTTAATCCTTTTACAGAAATAGCACCTACTTCATTACTAAGGTCTAAATAACCAGCATACTCAGGGCCATTACCAAAGGTACCAGATGCAGCGATAATAGGATTTTTCATCTTAATCCCGCAGTAATCGATGGCGAGCTTTGGATTAGGCGTAACGGTGTTATTTAAATCGCGTTCACGCATTAAAAGAACACCTCCTCAGCTGGGAATACAGGACCATCTTTACAAACTTTATAACGTTTGCCACCGGCACCATCACAAGCGCAACCTAAGCAACCGCCCGTACCACATCCCATGCGCTCTTCTAAAGATACTTGGCATGGCACATTGAGTTCTTTAGCCACTTGTGCTACGCCTTTCATCATAGGCATAGGACCACAAGTCATAACAGAGGTAAACGAATTAGCATTAATTAGGTCAGGCATGATTGCTGTAGGGAAGCCTTTTGTACCTACGCTACCATCATCAGTAGTGATGTGGACTTGAACAGGCGTATCTTTAAATAAATCAGCCCAGAAGGTTTCGCTTTCATTTCTAAAACCAAGAATAACTTGTGCTTCTTCATCTTTTTGCAAATGGGATGCGATACATAGCATCGGTGCAATACCAACGCCACCGCCAACGAGAAGCATATTATTAGATGTTACAAACGGTTCGCCCAAAGGACCTAAACAATCTAATGTATCACCAGGCACGAGACGTGTCATAATTTCAGTCCCCTTGCCTACGACGCGATACAAAAGGGTAATCGTACCCTTTCGGGCATCAAATCCAGCATAGCTAATAGGGCGGCGCAACAATGGTGCCGTAGAATCCGCTACGCGAACATTACAAAACTGTCCTACCTTTGCTTCTGCTGCTTGTTTTGGTGCGTGAACATCCATAATCCACACATCAGAGCCTATTTGCTCATTGCGAACGACTTCGCCCTGTTCTACATAGCCACTCATGATTTTACTCCAATTCAAAATCTTGTAATGCTTCTACAGTGTAGTTCGCATCATCTTTACGATTCGCCACAACACGCAATACTTCCCGTGCTGTATCGAGACTTGTTAAGCATGGTGTACCCATTTCTACAGCAAGACGACGCAATTGGAAGCCTTCGCGTTCAGGTCGTTTACCTGCAGTCAATGTATTAAGTACAAGATCGACTTTGTCTTGACGAATGTGGTCAGCACAGTTATCATCGCCTTCAGAGATTTTGTTAACTACCTTGCAGTCAACGCCATGTTCCTTGAAGTATTTACCAGTACCACCAGTTGCTTCAATGTGATAACCCAAATCAATAAAGCCTTTTGCTAATTGACTAGCTTCCTCTTTATCGCGGTCTGCAACAGTCATAAGGATTGTACCATCCTCTGGGATACGCATGTTGGCACCATTGATAGCTTTGAATAAAGCTTCAGAATATGTGCGACCAATCCCCATAACCTCACCAGTAGACTTCATTTCAGGTCCAAGAGCGATTTCTACAAGGCCCATTTTAGAGAAGGAGAATACAGGTGCTTTTACAGCTACATATGGTTTATTAGGTACAAGACCAAGTGGTAAGCTTAAGTCTTTTAAGCTTTCACCAAGGGCAATGCGTGTTGCACATTCTACCATATTGATACCTGTAACCTTAGAAATGAATGGTACAGTACGGCTAGAACGAGGGTTAACTTCGATAACGTTAAGTTCACCATCAGCCACGATATATTGAATATTAAGTACACCTTTAACATTAAGGCCTACTGCAATACGACGTGTATAATCAACGATTTGATCAATCAATTCTTGGCTCAAATGTTGAGCTGGATAAACAGCCATGGAGTCACCAGAGTGAACACCGGCGCGTTCGATTTGTTCCATAATACCAGGGATACATACATCGGTACCGTCAGAAATAGCGTCAACCTCTACCTCCATACCAACCATGTAACGGTCGATAAGAACAGGATGCTCCTTAGATGCTACTACGGCTTCCTTCATGTATACATCAAGCTCTTTATCGTTGTATACGATTTCCATCGCACGACCGCCCAATACATAAGAAGGGCGAACGATTAACGGGTATTTCAACTTTTTAGCTGCTTCTTGTGCTTCTTCATCAGAGGTTACCAAAGCACCTACTGGGCGAGGGATACCAAGCTTCGCCAACAATTCATCAAAGCGTTCACGGTCTTCCGCCATATCGATGCTATCTACGGATGTACCGAGGATTTTGACGCCACGTTCTGCCAATGGGCCTGCCAAATTGATAGCCGTTTGACCACCAAATTGAGCAATGACGCCAGCTGGCTGTTCTTTATTGATAATTTCCATTACATCGTCCACAGTCAATGGCTCAAAGTATAAAGAGTCAGAAATATCAAAGTCAGTAGACACTGTTTCTGGGTTGTTATTAATCATAATAGATTGATAACCCGCTTTACGAAGGGCCCATGAGGAATGTACGGAGCAGTAATCGAACTCTACGCCTTGACCAATACGAATCGGGCCAGAACCAAGTACCACTACGGATTTTTCGCCTAGTGGTTTAACTTCGTCTTCTTGTGCATAAGCACTGTAATAGTACGGTGTTTTAGATTCAAATTCAGCCGCACATGTATCTACGTATTTATATGTTGGAAGAATATTCCATTCTTTACGTTTTGCACGAACATCTTCTACAGTTGTATTAGCATAACGAGCGATAACAGAATCAGTGAAGGAATAACGTTTTGCTTTGCGCAATACATCCTCTGTTAAACCTTGCTCAGCCAATGCTTTTTCCACAGTAACAATGTTTTTGATTTTTTCAATAAAGAATGTATCAATTTTTGTAATATAGTGGATTTTTTCTACACTGATTCCCTTGCGAAGTGCTTCTGCTACAACATAGATACGTTCATCATCTACTAAATGTAAACGTTCGATCAATTGTTCCATAGACTCATGAGCGATTTTCTTAAGCTCAATATGGTCTAAACCAATTTCCAAGGAACGAATTGCTTTAAGTAAGGAGCCTTCCAAAGAACGGTCAATAGCCATAACTTCGCCAGTGGCTTTCATTTGTGTGCCCAAGGTACGATCTGCCAAGTTGAATTTTTCAAAAGGCCAGCGTGGGAACTTAGTTACTACATAGTCAAGAGTCGGCTCAAAGCATGCTTTAGTTTCACCGGTTACAGCATTTGTAATTTGATCCAATGTCATGCCTACTGCAATTTTTGCTGCTACCTTCGCAATTGGGTACCCAGTTGCTTTAGATGCCAATGCAGAGGAACGAGATACGCGAGGGTTTACTTCGATAACAATATATTCGTTGCTATTTGGATTCAAAGCGTATTGTACGTTACAACCGCCTTCGATTTTTAAATAACGGATAATCTCTACAGATGCGGTACGCAGCATTTGGTATTGAATATCGTTCAAGGTTTGGCTTGGTGCCACAACGATAGAATCCCCAGTATGCACACCAACAGGGTCAATATTTTCCATATTACATACGATGATGCAGTTATCTGCACTATCGCGCATTACTTCGTATTCAATCTCTTTCCAGCCTGCAACGGAACGTTCTGCTAGAATTTGGTGAATTGGTGAAAGTTTCAAACCACGACGTGTGATTTCATACATTTCATCTTCATTATGGGCAATACCTCCACCAGTACCGCCTAATGTGTATGCAGGACGGATGATAATAGGATACCCAATACGATTAGCAAAGGCTACTGCTTCTTCAAGATCGTTAAAGATATCGGATTCAGGAACCGGTTGGTTGATTTCCTTCATCGCTTCTTTGAAAAGCTCACGGTCTTCCGCTTGTTTAATGGCTTCAAGAGTTGTACCAAGAAGTTTTACACCATATTCTTCTAATACGCCAGCTTCAGACAATTGTACCGCCATATTAAGACCTACTTGACCACCTAATGTAGCCAACAAGCCCCAAGGGCGTTCTTTTTTTATAACTTCTGTTACGAATTCAAGACTAATCGGTTCTACATATACGCGGTCTGCAATATCTGTATCAGTCATAATAGTAGCAGGGTTGGAGTTAACCAATACTACTTTATAACCCTCTTCTCGAAGGGAACGGCATGCTTGTGTACCAGCATAATCAAACTCTGCAGCTTGACCGATAATAATTGGACCAGAACCAATTACAAGTACTTTTTTTGCTTCTGAGGTCATATTATTTTCCCTTTCTCATTAAGTCTTCAAATTCGTCAAATAAATATAGGTTATCAGTAGGTCCTGGGGATGCTTCTGGATGGTATTGTACGGAGAAGATTGGCAATTCTTTATGACGCATACCTTCTACGGTACCATCATTTACACTACGATGTGTAATTTCTACGAAATCTGGCAAAGAAGTATCATCTACCGCATAACCATGGTTTTGAGATGTAATATATACCCGACCAGTACGTAAATCTTGTACAGGATGGTTAGAACCACGGTGACCAAATTTCAATTTGAATGTGGTACCACCATAAGCTTGTGCCAATACTTGATGCCCCATACAGATGCCAAAGATTGGTTTCTTACCAAACATTTTCTTTACTTCTTCTACTGCATAGCCAAGATCTTGAGGGTCTCCAGGGCCATTAGATAAAAAAATACCATCTGGATTTGCTGCCAACACATCTTCAGCCTTAGCATCTGCAGGAAATACAGTAAGACGACAGCCTGCAGCTTCTAGAGAGCGAAGGATATTTTCCTTTACACCATAATCCATTACCGCTACGTGGAATTCAGCATTTTTATCGCCACGCATACCTTGCCATTTTGTAGTTACACGCATAACTTGATCTGTTGGCAAGTCTTGTTTAAACAATTTTTGAATATCCTCCATAGGGTAATCAGAGCATACGAGTACGCCCTTCATTACACCATGGTTACGAAGAACACGTGTAATCGCACGTGTATCTACATCATAAAGGCAAGGGATGCCGTGCAAACGAAGATACTCACTAAATAACCCCTCATTTTGCCAGTTAGATGGAAAGTCACATAGTTCACCTACAATAAAACCTTTACAATATGGCTTAGGACCTTGAGTGATAGAATTTAAAGTACCATAATTACCAATTAAAGGATAGGTTAATGTAATAATTTGATCCGCATAGGATGGGTCAGTCAAGATTTCTTGATACCCGGTCATACCTGTGTTAAATACAACTTCACCTACCGTTGGGGCGCCACCTAATAAGGAACCTTCAAACACGGAACCATCTTCAAGAACTAACTTGCCTTTCATTATAAGACTACGCCCTCCTTCATAACAATTTTGCCATCAACTACTGTAAGTTTAGCTTTACCTGTAACAGTCATACCATCAAATGGGCTAACTTTACCTTTTGTATAGAATTTATTTCGATCTACTGTCCATTCTTCAGTCGTGGAGAATACGGTAATATCTGCTGGCTTGCCAACTTCAAGAACACCTGCATCAAGGTGCATCAACTCAGCTGGTCGAGTACTCATATAGTACACAACTTGATCGATGCTTAGTTTATCAGGACCATATGCATTGGTAATAACCGCCGCCAAAGATGTTTCGAGGCCACTGAAACCATTTGGTGCACAGCAGAATTCATGGTCTTTTTCTTCATATGCATGTGGTGCATGGTCTGTAATAATCGCATCGATTGTACCATCTTTCAAGCCTTCTAATAATGCTTGGCGATGATCTTCAGAGCGAATTGGAGGAGCCATTTTGAATGCTGGGTTATATTCGCGTAGGTATTCATCTGTGAAAGATAAATGTTGGCTTGTAACTTCACATGTTACATTAAGGCCTTTAGCCTTCGCACGGCGCACCATATCTACAGTATTTTTACTACTTACGTGGGCGATATGGATATGACCACCTGTCATTTCAGATAACAAGATATCACGAGCAACAGCCAAATCTTCAGCTACTGCAGGACGACCAATAACACCTAATTCATAAGAAACGATACCTTCATGCATATGGCCATTTTTAGTCAATGTAATATCTTCTGCATGGTCGATAACCATCTTATTAAACATGGAGGAGTATTCTAAGGCACGACGCATAAATGCAGCATTTTCTACATAGTGACCATCATCGGAGAAAGCGACTACACCAGCTTCTGCCATATCGCCCATTTCAGCAAGTTCCTTACCTTCAAGACCTTTGGATACAGCACCAATAAATTCTACTTTCACAACGCCAGTGAGTTCAGCCTGTTTTTGTAAACCTCTTACAAGTGCAGCATTATCTACAACTGGGTTAGTATTAGCCATAGTGACAACACGTGTGAAACCACCTGCAGCAGCCGCTTGTGTACCAGAGTGGAAATCTTCTTTAGCTTCTTGGCCTGGTTCACGCAAATGTGTGTGAATATCGATAAGGCCAGGTGCTACGATAAGCCCTGTTGCATCATAAACTTCAGCACCTTCAGCACTCAAGTTTTGACCGATGGCTGCAATTTTACCATCTTTTACGAGAACATCTGCTACTTCGTTTTGTTTTTTTGCCGGATTAACTACCGTACCATTTTTAATAAGCAAGCTCACTACCGTCACCTCCGATAATAGTTAAGTACAATACAGCCATACGTACAGCTACGCCATTACGTACCTGTTCTTGAATTACGGATTGATCAGAATATGCTACATCTGGTGCAATTTCAAGGCCGCGGTTCATAGGACCTGGATGCATTACCATTACATCATCTTTAGCTAATTTTAATACATCATTGTTAATACCAAAGATACGAGCATATTCTCTATTTGTAGGATACAATGCAGAATGAATGCGTTCTAATTGAATGCGAAGTACGTTAACTACATCTGCATCAGCCACTGCTTCACGAATATCATGGTGTACGGTAACACCTAATTTTTCAAATTCTGGATATACCATTGTACGAGGACCAGCTAGATGTACATCAGCCCCCATTTTTGTAAGGCCATAAATGTTGGAGCGTGCTACGCGACTATGCATTATATCCCCAAGGATAACCACCTTTAGGCCTTCAATAGATTTCTTTTTCTCTAAGATAGAATACATATCTAGTAATGCTTGTGTTGGATGCTCATGAGCGCCATCGCCTGCGTTAATGATAATAGGATCTACGGCTTTCGTAGCATATAAAGGTGCACCTTCTGCGCTGTGTCGCATTACGATAGCATCTGTGCCCATGTAGGACATAGTTAACAATGTATCGCGGAAGCTTTCACCTTTACCCATGGAAGATCCACTAGGAGAAAGATTGATCACGTCAGCCCCTAAGTATTTGCCGGCTAACTCAAAGGAACTACGGGTACGAGTACTTGGCTCCATAAAAAGGTTAATAATGGATTTCCCCTTTAAAAGTGGAACCTTCTTGTCATCAGAAAGAACAATCTTCTTCATTTTCTTTGCCACATCTAAAATCAATTTGATTTCTTCAGGTGACACATTTTGCAAACCCAATAAATCTTTGCCTTTTAGGCTAACTTGTCCCATGATTTCCTCCTAACTCACGTAACAAAAAAGACCTTTTGCCCAGGGCAAAAGGTCAAATAGTTTGCACAAAGAAGCCCCTATGGGCACTTCAACTATATTCCTTTCTCAGCCTCTCTGGACTAAATTAAAAGGTATTGTATTATGCAATGGTCTCTCGTACCATATATGCATTTTCTTTATTTATTGTACTGAATCCACCTTTGAAAGTCAATGTAAAACACAAAATTCATATGGATTTTAAAAAGAGGACAAGCATATAAAATTGCTTATCCTCTCTATATTTAAACAGCTATTAAGCCACTACCATATCTTAAACTTTAATCTAACATTTCTTTTTTAGAAATTAAGAACCTTAACCTAGTGGATATAGTCTTGGTGGATTTTCTTCATCATTTTGCTGTTCATTTTGTGTAGTATACGGCATTTGATCTTGTTGCGACTCATTCGCTACAGGATTTATCTGCACATTTTGCTGATTTGGCAACAATTGAGGCTGACGTTGCTCACGACGACGTGTATTTTGGGATGCCGTCGGTCTAGGTTTTGTTAACTCATCAATGGATACAGCATTTGGAATAGTTACATTTGATGTATCCCCATGAATATCATCAAGTTCACTGAAGGAAGGAGTCCTCTTAGATGCTTGAGCAGCCTTACGTTCGGCTTCAAGTTGTTGACGGGCAAGTTCTGCACGACGACGAGCGCTTTCTTGTTGATCTCGAACACGTTGAATAGCTTCAGCACGCTCTTTTGCTTTACGCTCTATTTCAGCTTGAGCCAACGCTTGTTGACGAGCAGCTTCAGCTTTACGTTCGGCCTCTAGTTGCGCTTTATATCGTTCCTCAGCAAGGCGTCGTGCCTCGGCTGCTTGACGTTCTGCTTCAGCTCGTTCTGCAGCAAGTCGCTCTTGCTCTGCCTTACGAGCTTCCGCCGCTATGCGAGCCGCCTCTGCTTTACGAGCCTCTTCGGCACGTCTTGCTTCTTCTATGCGACGAGCTTCTTCGGCTCTACGCACTTCTTCGGCACGTTTAGCCTCTGCAGCAATACGAGCTTCTTCAGCACGGCGCGCTGCTTCGAGTCGTTCCTGTTCAGCTCTACGTTGTGCCTCAAGTCTAGCTGCTTCTGCTTTACGAGCTTCTTCTGCTCTACGTGCTTCTGCTTCTAAACGAGCTTGTTCAGCTTTACGCGCCGCTTCAATTCTCGCAGCTTCAGCTTTGCGTGCTTCCTCTGCTCGTTTTGCTTCTGCTGCTACACGAGCGGCCTCAGCTTTACGTTCCGCTTCAATTCGAGCTTCTTCTGCTCTACGCGCTTCCTCCGCACGACGAGCCTCTTCTGCTTTTCTTGCTGCTTCCATTTGTTGTGCTTCCAAAGCAGCCTTAGCCTCTGCCGCTCTACGAGCATCTTCTTGACGCTTCGCTTCAAGAGCGGCTTGCTCAGCAGCACGTTGTGCTTCTAAAGCAGCTTTCGCTTCTGCTGCTTTACGAGCTTCTTCGGCACGTCTTGCTTCCAATGCTTCCTGCTCAGCTTTACGTTGTGCTTCTAAACGAGCTCTAGCCTCAGCAGCCAAGCGTTCCTCTTCGGCCTTTTTGGCCTCTAAAGCAGCTTTTTCTGCTGCTCTTTGCGCTTCAAAGCGTGCCTTAGCTTCGGCCGCTTTTCTTTCTTCCTCCGCTTTGCGTGCAGCCTCAATACGAGCAGCTTCAATTCTACTTTCTTCTTCAAGACGTTTTGCTTCCGCTGCTAGTCGAGCTTCTTCTGCTTTACGAGCCGCCTCTAGCCGATCTGCTTCCGCTTTTCTCGCTGCCTCGATACGTGCCATTTCAGCTTTACGAGCCGCTTCCGCCTTGCGAGCTTCCTCTGCTTTACGCTCTGCTTCGGCTTTTTCAGCCATCTTACGCTCAATTTCAGCATGCTTGGCCTCTGCAGCCTTTCGCAACATTTCGGCTTTTTCTGCAGCTAGTCGAGCCTCTTCAGCTTTTTTACGAGCTAATGCTTCTTTCTCATCTTTTGCCTTTTTAAGTTGTGCTTCTTTTTTTACATCTGCTACAGCTTTATCGCTCAACTTTTTAGTTTCTTCATGAGCAATTGTTTCTGCCCGCTTAGCTGGACTTTCAATAGTAGATTTTTTAGTATCTACTGCTCCTTTATCTCCATCTTTACCACCTACAGGGCCTACAGGTATTTGTGTGCCTCCTTGAGTTGGATGCCCTAAAATGTCTTTAACATCTTTCGGCACATTAACAGCAATAGTTTGATGTTTTTGTGGATTTGCAAGAGATTCAGGAATTAACAAGAAACGAATTGGCAAATTCGATGCACCGGCTGGCATAAAGTTTAATGTTAATAAATCGCCCGCATTATAATTCCCTAATAGACGACTATCTAATATAGTACCTTCCCCTAATGCGGAAATACCATCTTCACCACCAATGTGATAAGTTCGTGTATCGGTCTGTCCCCGTCTAGCACCTTGTTGATGCAATGCTTTTACCATAAAGGAACCAGAATAAGGTCCCCCAAGAGGGTTAAAATACAGTCTAAACGGTTCATTCCCCTTTGTAGGAATTTTTAACGTATACGATACGCCATAGTTACCACGGTCACGAACAAATGCTTTATTTTGCATTTCGTCTACACCATTGATAAACGTATCCTCTCGGTCATTACCAATTTCTACAAAGGCACCGCCTAAAGCGGTGTCGAATGGTGTAGTAACCTCCATATTACGTTTAGCACCAGTATAAGTACCGCGTAATTGTATTTCATCAATAGGAAGATTTTTCACCCAATGTGACGCATCAACAGGGTCCATACCCATAGGCAACATCATGACACGCGCAAATATAGGCCCTTCTGTTTTAATATCTACAATACCCGTAAATAATGCATCTCGATTTACCGGTGTATTTTCTAAGTCACTAAAGATTAATTGACGCCCTTGTGGTGGGATGCTAAGAGAGTATAACGGTCTTGCATCTGGGCTTTCATTAAGAGGTTGCTCCAAATCCTTTCGCGACAAATCACGACCTGCTGCAAAATAGTCAGGTGTAGCTACAGATTTTAATTGTCTCATGACATGTACTGAAGTTGGATAAGCCGTTTGGTTTTCTAAGACGATAGCAATCTTGTGAGGTAGATCCATTTCATTTACATGATAGAAATAGATACGCCCATTGCCATTAATTGTACCTGCACTTAACGTACCTCCTACAGGTCCTACATATTCAGGACTATCCGATAGGAGCAATGTATCCGTTTGAGACACCAAAGATGGTGGTAACGGAGAAAACTGAAAATATCCAATTGATTGTAAATCTATATCACGAGCTTCTACATGGCCTGTAAGGGCAGCCATGGCAGCCATAGCCGCAGCTACACAATATCTTGATTTATAGGAAAACATATATTATTACCTCTATATTTCTTCGAGCCCCAACGGGTCATACGTAAGTGCTAATGCTTCAATCTTCTTTAGTCGATGGCCAATTCCAGATTTAGATAGTTCCCCCTCCATCAACTCTTCAAGCTCTTTTAAACTCGCTTCAGGATTCTCCCACCGAAGTCTTGCAACGACGCGCAACTTTTCAGGTAATTCTTCAATACCGATTTCTCTATCAATAATACGGATTGCTTTTACCTGACGAACTGCTGCATCCACAACCTTCTGTAAATTTGCCGTCTCACAGTTGACTTGACGATTAATTTGATTCCGTACGGTTTTCATAATCCGCACGTTTTCAAATTCCATAAGCGCCGATTGAGCACCCATGATTTGCAAACAATTTGTTACTGCATCCCCTTCTTTAAGATATACTACATACTCGTCCTTCCGCTCCGTTAGACCAGCGTGAATGTGAAAGAGTCGTAATACATGAATAATTTCCCTCGCAAAAGTCTCATTCCCCGTCATAAACTCAAGATGGTAATCACTTTGTGGTTTATTAACAGAGCCTCCCCCTAAAAAAGCTCCCCTTAAAAAGGCACGTCGTGCTTCCATTGATTTGAGCCAACTACGAGGGATTTGTTCGCTCACAGGCCATAAAGCAAGATCCTCTAGAGCCTGTCTGCCCTCTACAGAGGGTTCTACAGATAGCGTATACATATTTTTTTTACGCAAGTTTAAACCTTGTCGTACTAAAACATTTGTAGGTAATTCGTATTGCTTTTTCAAAATACCAAGCAAACGACGAGCTACTGCATTATTAGCCGTAGCTAAACGAATGCCGACGGCACCTTTCATCCCCAAAATGATAGATCCGCCCATACGCAATAAGCAAGACGCTTCAATTTTCATGGCCACATCCGCATCACTAGAGGCTTCATATTGGCATAATTCATTTTTTACATCTTCTGCAAATGACATGGGCATCCCTTCTCATTAATGATCATCTCGTTGAAGATAATACTCTAAGATATGCGGTTCAGTGTTAGATTGCATAGCATGAATAATATCCATAATAACTTTACCTAGCCGTTCAGGATCGTGAACAGCTGGTTTTTGAGGGCTAATTAAGGTAGCTCGTATAGTGCGGATTCCTTTGGCTTGTAACTTTTTAGTATCTAATACCAATGGTTCAGATCCTACAGCACTATATTGTTCAACCATTTGAATTGGCAACGGACCATCATTGGCAAGCACAGTATCTATAATTCCTTCTCCGCCATGAGCAATTAAAGCCTCTACATGGTCATTTAATGTGTAGCCTGTGGTTTCACCTGGTTGTGTCATAACATTAGCAATATAGATTTTATTAGCCTTACTAGCACGTACATGAGAGGCCAACTTATCAGTTAGTAAATTTGGGATAATACTTGTATATAGACTACCAGGACCTAAAATAATCACATCTGCTTCATCAATGGCACGTAATGCAGCCCCCTCTGGCTTAGGCAATGCTGGATCACTATAGATATGACGAATTCGTTTACCCGAGTGTGGTATATTACTTTCACCTTCTACAATAGTGCCATCTGTCATCTCTGCACGCAATTTAATGAACTCTGTAGAGGAAGGAATTACACGACCACGGACACGCAACAATTTACTAGCCGCTTCAAGAGCTTCTTCAATATCTCCATCATAAACTTGAGCAAGCGCAGTGATAAAGAGATTACCAAAACTGTGCCCAGAAAGCTCATTTTCACCATCGAAACGATAACGGAATAAGTTCTCCATTACTCCTTCTTGTTCAGCTAATGATACTAAACAGTTTCGCAAATCACCAGGAGCTATCATTTGAAAGTCTTCTCGCAAGCGACCAGAAGAACCTCCATCATCAGCGACAGTTACAATCGCAGATAGGTTTGATGTATGTGATTTTAAACCACGCAATAAATTTGATAAGCCCGTACCACCACCGATTACTACAATTTTTGGGCCCTTATCGAGTCGGATATTTTGAAAAATAATATCCGATACCTTGCTGTCAGGATTAGGTAGTACCGCACGAATAATCGTTTTAATAACTTTACTCGTACCGATGAGCATTAATACAGCACCAATCGATAATACTACAGTCCCTACAGCAATGAGTACATTATAATTGTAAAAGCCCGTCATATTATAGGAAAAGGCAAGTACAATATCTTCAAGAACCGCAAGCCATTGATAGTTAAAAATCAAAGAAATACCAATAATTAAAAGACCTACACCACAACTAAATAGGGCAAGCCAACGTTTTATATTTAGACCCGGAATTAGCCACCGGAACCATCCTTTTCGCAACATAATCCCCCCTACCTAGTTATCAAGTGTTATAATTTCATGAGGATTATAATCTTCTTCTACATTATTTTTCATCATATCTCTATGTTCAACAGTTACACGATATCCTTTTTCTAACAAGTGGGAGTATAGAGCCTCTGCCATAGCTACAGATCTATGCATACCACCTGTGCAACCTACTGCCACAATAAACTGAGATTTCCCTTCTTGTTCATAATTTGGTACAAGGAAGTCCATGGTATCAAAGTAACGTTTTTTAAATTCCTCGGTTACTTCAAAGGAATGGATATATTCATTCACTGCTTTCACACGACCTGTTTTATGACGAAACTCAGGAATATAAAATGGATTAGGTAGAAAACGAACATCCCATACCATATCTGCATCGAGAGGAATACCATACTTAAAACCAAAGCTCACTACAGTAATCGCCATACCATGAGCTTCATCAACTTGAGCAAAGCGCGTTTTTAAATACTCTTTCAAGCTAGCCGTCTTCATATTAGTGGTATCAATAATAAAATCTGCTTTATGGCGCACAGAGTTAAGAATTTGGCGTTCTTTTTTTAGCCCTGTTGTAATTAGCCCATTAGGAGCCAATGGATGACTCCGTCGACTTTCCTTATATCGACGAATCAAAGTCTCATCTGTAGCATCCATAAATACAATTTCAAAATCTACCTTCATATCTTTTAATGTATCTAAAGATGAAGAAAGAGCTTCAAAAAATTCGCCCCCCCGAATATCTACAACAAGAGCAACGCGATTAGTCCGTTCTCCACCTTGTCGGCAAATTTCACTTAATTTAGGAATCAGCACAGGGGGAATATTATCAATACATAAATACCCCATATCTTCTAAAGCTTGCAATACTTGAGTTTTGCCGGCACCTGACATACCTGTAACTATTAACAAACGAAATGCTTCCATAGTTTTACTCCATTATAAAAGATTATCTTTAATCCAATGGGCTACTCCATCGTCATTATGATGGCCACAAATTGTATGAGCCACAGATTTTACATGATCTGTAGCGTTTTCAACAGCTACAGAGTAACCTGTTTTACGTAGCATAGAAATATCATTTTCTGCATTACCAAAAGAAACGATATGTTCTAAACTAATATGATTATCTAAAGCTAGTTGTGTCAAAGCACGCCCCTTTGACACATTAAGGGCAACGATTTCTAAAAAGTCTTTTTGGCTACGAACTAGATTAACCAAATCGCCCACTTCAGGAGTCAAAGTATCAATAATTTGATCAATCCCCTCTACTGTATCAATAGCGATTAGCTTATTTGGTTCAGACTCTAAAGTATATAACCCATCACCTAAAAACTCTGCTTTCGCTCCCGTTTGAACTTCATAGAGATCGGACTGCCATGTTTTATGATGACATAGCAAATGATCATCTATATAGGATTGTATATGCCAATCATATTGTTTTGCTAATTCATAAATACGCTGTACAGCCTCAACAGAAACGGTCTGCTCAAATAGTTTACACCCTGTTTCTAATTCTTGAATGAGTCCTCCAGAGAACAAAATCATGGGTACATTACCAAGCTTTAAAGCAGAACCAATAGGCTTTGCCGTTTGATACATCCGTCCCGTAGCAATGGTAACAACGATGCCCCTTTGCTGTAAACGATGTAACACATCTACTGTATAGTCAGATACAGTATTATCACTGCGTACCAAGGTTTCATCACAATCAATGGCAACCATTTTAATATGAGAAAAAGAAGGATTCATGTTTGCCTCCTTTATAAAAATTTTAAATACTCTTTATTATACCATTAATAGTGGCTATATAGATAGAAATTAGCGGTAAGAACTCTAATAATGATTAGAAAGTATAGTCATAAAACTTTCATTAAATGCAAAATCCTCTATTATCAATTAATTATTATTTCTTAATCAATTGTATAATATTAATAAAACACTATAATAAACACTTCATATAATTTTCATTTAACTTTATATTAAACACAAAAAAGAGACTCCCGAAGAAGTCTCTTTCATATAATTAACTATCAAATTAGAATTTGTAGTTAAGGTCTGCACGGTAAAAGTCACCTTTGTCAGTACCATCTTGAGTTTTCCAGTCGAAACCATAGTTAGCAGATAAACCAACGTTATTTTGCAATGCATAGTCAACGGAAGCCATCCAACCTTTAGCATCTGTAGTGTAGAATTGATTATAAGTAGTATCTACAATTGGTGCATTTTTCTTTTGGTTGAAGTATTGACCTTTTACGCCCCAAGTACCTGCTTTTTTGATGTCGTAGTTACCAAAGCCAAGACCTGCAGTCCAAGCTTGAGAGTCGTCTACATGGGAATCTTTCAACCATTCGCCACCAACCCAAACTTTGTCGAAGTTAGCATCAGCATTGAAGCCATAGATGTTTTTGTAACCATTATCAGTATCTTGATTTACACGGTCGTAGAAACCGCCTACCATAGTGTGTTTACCTACTTTACCAGTTAAACCAATATATGTGTTAGTTACATTTTGATCTTTTGTTAATTCGTTACCATTGGTATTATTGGCAACAATTCTACCATTATCACCGGATACCATGTAACCGTATGCAGCTTGTACATTAATTTTATCGTTGCCAACATTCAATTGAGCACCGTCGAATGTGCCGTCGAACATCAAGCCGCCACCGAAGGATTGACCGAAACGACCAGCTTTAGCGGATACGCGTTCGCCGAATTTATGGTTTACATAAGCGCGGTCAATTGTAGCATCTGCTTTATCTTCATTTTCAGAATTGCCTAATTCGAAGTTACCAGAAGTCAAACGAACTACAGCGTCTGTACGATCGTTTACTTTTGCGTTGAATTGTACACGTGCACGAGCGTCAAATTTGGATTTAGCATGTTCAGCATCTTTGTAACGAAGACGAGCATCACCAGTAACTTTTACATTACCAACGCGGTCTTCCAAGCGAGCTACACGAACGCCCAAGTTGTTCAATTCGTTGGAGAATTCATCAGCCAAACGGTTGATCATAGCTTGTTGTTCAGCGTTAGCGCGGTCTTGATTAGCCATAGCTTTAGCTACCATTTGAGCCATTTCGTAACGAGTGATGTTATTTTGGCCTTTGAAAGTACCATCTGGGTAACCATTGATAACACCAGCGTTAGCCAATTGAGAAACTGCTTGGTATGCCCAAGAATCTGGAGTTACGTCGGAGAATGGGTTAGCTGCGAATGCAGTAGTTACACCCAATACTGCTGTTGCTGCAAAGATTGCTGCGAATTGTTTTTTCATAGTTAAATTCCTTCTTTCTGAAAAAAATAGAAAATAAAATGTTACAAGTCATAACATTCACATTCTACTCAGTTCTTCAGATTAAGAATCTTTGGGAGTGTCCACGTTTCCTCGCCACATTCTACATCGAAGTTCTTCATTTCATGTGTTTGCTACTTCTCGTACGGTGATATTAGCATAACCATTTTTTCATGTAAACCCTTTTTTCTCATTTCCGTTCTCATCCATTAAAAACTTTTAACTGAAAATGCTTACTATATTAGATTTTATCTAGTTTCGTAGATTCATTTTTTTATCACAAAAAAATTTAAATTTTTGTACTTTCCTATTAATCGAGAATTATCATCATAATTACTATTAACTTTAGCTTATAAATAGTATAATCTTTAATAAAATATATAATAATTCTATATACAAGATTTATTATATGCATCTAATGATATTAAAGTAGTATTGCTATATAACTACGTAAATGATTAGATAAAAAAATATATATTTATGTTACTATATATATTACTATATGTATTACTATATATATACTATTATACACAAAATTAAATGTATAAGATTTTATTCAAACAAAAAAAGACTTCCGAAGAAGTCTTTTTTGTTTGTGAGGGAATTAGAATTTGTAATTTAATTCTGCACGGTAGAAATCGGAAAGATCATTACCGCTTTGGTCTTTAGAGTTGAAACCATAACCAGCGGATAAACCTACGTTATCTTGTACTGCGTAATCTACGCTAGCCATGTAACCTTTGTAACCATTAGATGTATTTGTTAAATCATATGCTTGATCCCAAGTGGAGCTTACGATTGGTGCATTAGCTTTTTGGTTGAAGTATTGACCTTTCACATCCCATGTACCTTTTTTAGCGATGTCGTAGTTACCATAGCCAAGACCTGCTGTCCAAGCTTGAGAATTATTTACGTTGGAAGCTTTCAACCATTCACCACCAGCCCACAATTTATTTTTATGGAAGTCCGCATTGAAACCGTAAACATTTTGATGATTTTGAGGAGTAGCAACAGCTTTACCATCTGCAACGTTATAACGACTCAAGTTGCCGCTAGATAATCTGGAGTAGAAACCACCAACGGAGGATTCTTTACCAACTTTACCTTTTAAGCCTACATAAGATACAGATGGGTTATCAGATTTGGAGTTGCCATCAGCAGCACCATCAATCATGTAACCATACGCACCTTGTACTTGAACTTTATCATTACCTACATTCAATTGTGCACCGTCAAATGTATCATCGTACATCAAACCGCCACCAATTGTTTGTTGGAAACGACCAGCTTTAGCAGATACGTTGCTACCAAATTTGTGATCTACGTAAGCACGATCGATTGTTGCTTGAGAACCTTTAGTAGAGTCACCAAATTCGTAATTACCTTTTACACGAACAACTGCTTGTGTTTTATCATTTACATTAGCATTGAATTGTACACGTGCACGGCCGTCAGTTAAGGATTTACTATTAGCTTTGTAAACACCTTTGTCTTCAGAACCTTGGTAACGGATACGAGCATCGCCAGTTACCTTTACATTACCTACACGGTCTTCCAAGCGAGATACTCGAACGCCGAGGTTGTTCAACTCGTTAGAGAACTCATCTGCCAAGCGGTTAATCATAGCTTGTTGTTCAGCGTTAGCACGGTCTTGGTTCGCCATAGCTTTAGCTACCATTTGAGCCATTTCATAACGAGTGATGTTGTTTTGACCTTTGAAAGTGCCATCTGGATAACCATTAACGATACCAGCTTGTGCCAATTGGGATACTGCTTGGTATGCCCAGCTGTCTGGAGTTACATCGGAGAATGGATTTGCAGCAAATGCTGTTGTTACACCTAACACTGCTGTTGCTGCTAACATTGTTGCGAATTGTTTTTTCATAATGAATTCCTTCTTTCTTATAAATAAGAATTTATATTTGCAGAAGACGTTCACTACATAAGTAGTATCACTATGAAAGATGTATTAGGAGTGTCCATGTTTCCTCAACTAAATTATCTATCTTAGCTCCACTTCTTTGTAGCGTAGCCTTTCTGTTGATGTGAATATACCACCACCCCAAAACTTTGTAAAGCATTTTACACAACTAAATCTTATGAAATTTCTTTCATGAATAAAAATTATCCTCAAAACATAGATTTTTACTGTATTTTTAAAAATTTAATTTTACAAAATTTCATTTTATAGACTAAAAAAATAGATAATTTTATTATCTACATCCATAAAATTAATAATTATTAATTATTAAATATAAATCATTTAATAATTATAACTAATTTATATGTTTGAATTGTTTATTTTCTATAAGATTACTAAGTGATATATTTAGATTCAACCTAGCCGTCTCGGTATATTTTATTTAGTATACATTTCACAAGATACAACGTAACTTAATCCTTCTTAACTTATAAAAAAGCCTATCTACGATGAAAAACATCATAGATAGGCTTTCACGATTATTAAATTGCGTAAGAAACAAATCCTAAAATATGATCAACAGGAACTGGGCCGATAAACCGACTATCACTAGAATGATTGCGATTATCCCCCATCACAAATACATGACCTTCAGGAACTGTTACAGGTGTAGAACGAGTATAATTCATTTTTGTATCTTTTGTATATGGCTCTTGTAATTTCTCTCCGTTACGCCATACATACCCATCCTTAAACTCTAGTACATCACCAGGTCTACCTATTACACGTTTTACCCATACATCATTTGTTTGAGCTGATTTATTGAAAACAGATGCATAGTTCATCAATGGTTCTTTTACATCATCCACCCATGTACGAGCACGATTAACACGACTATCAATAATAACAATTTGTCCATATTCGGGCATATCATTCATTATATGATGCCATTTGGTAACAATCAAATATTGTCCATTGTGTAATGTATCATCCATTGATTCCCCAGATACTCTAGTAGGTTGAATCAAGAAAATATGAATTACCATAGCAATGATTAATGCCAATGCAATAGCATAAATCCAGTCTAATATCTCTTTTACTATTGTATTACCTAACTTATTACTCATAGTTTCCTCTTAATGACCACCTTTCGTAAATCTCCCACCAAAGACATCATGTACGTCTTGGATTGTAATAAATGCTGTAGGATCTACTTCATAAACGGTATCCTTTAATCTTGTAATTTCTAGCCGCGTTACCACAGAATACAATACATGTTTCGGTTGTTTTAAATACCCGCCTTCGCCGTACATAATAGTAACACCACGATTAAGATTAGCATTTAAGGCATCTGCAATATCTTTAGAGTTATCCGCATCAGTAATAATCATAACGCCTTTAGATTCTTCAAGACCTGTAATTGTTACGTCAATCATCTTATAAGCAATGAAATAAGCAATTAATGAATACATTGCACTATTCCAACTATAGACAAAGCCTGCCGCCCCAAGAATGACCAAGTTCATAGCCATTACGATTTCACCTACGGAGAAGGTAGACTTCTTATCCCAAATAATAGCTACAATTTCAGAACCGTCTAATGAACCGCCATTACGAATGATAAGACCTACCCCAATACCTAAGATTATACCACCAAAGATAGATCCTAAGAATGGATCTGTCGTAATCGGTGTAAAATCATGAGCAAAGTTAGAAAATATAGCCATCCAGACAATGGAGAACAATGTAGATAAGGTAAAGCCTTTACCGATTGCTCTATAGCCTAAATACAAGAATGGTAAATTGATAAGTACTACGAAAATACTAAAAGATATACCAGATAGTTCCGCAGCCATCAATGAAATACCAACTACACCACCATCGATGATGCTGTTGGGTACTAAAAATAAATCTAAGCCCACCGTATAGATGAAGGCCCCTAAAATCATCATTACACAACGCATAATAAGGTTTGACCAGTTACGCGTTGAAGTTTCATTCGTCATGATTATCTCCTTTTCCGTATAACTGCTCCATAGCATGTAATCTTTTCTCTTCTAACTCACTTGAACTCATAGTTTCTTCTTTGATTGCCGCTTCGTTCTGAGCTAATTGCTTCGTATAGCGTAAGCCAATAACGAGAGCCGTCAAATCATCTACAGGTTCTGGTGGAAATTGCATAGATGTAGGAATAATCTTACGCCACCCTGTAGGAGGATTATATTGCCAATATAATTTACGGGCTTCCTCTGTACTGTGAGATTCATCGATTAAACTAGTTGTAATCTTGTGATTGCGTCCAATTTGTTGAAGAGAAGGATACAAATGTTTATGATTTGTACCATTTCCACAAACGATATGAACGATACCATAATATTCAGTTAAAACACGCTCAATATCTTCATTGAAGGTATTTGAAGAAATAATTTTACGGTATATCATCTCACCGGAAGGTGAGACTATAGCTATACCAGTTTTCTCATTTCCTGGATCTACTGCTAAAATATATGTATTTTCAGTCATTTGATTATCCCCTTTATAAGTACAGTAGTTATATTTTAACATAAAAAGAAGGTCTTATGTTAAAAATTACATAAGACCTTCTTTTGTAATGTATGAAACCAACATACCTTCATCATATTAATTAGTTTGTATTTTTGCCTTATCATTAAAATCTGGCATTTGAGTAATACGCAACTTGAGATGAACAGGACCAGATGAATATGTATCGCCATCACTATAAGCTTCCACATGAACCTTACCACGCATAGTGCTTATTCTCTTAATGGCTGTAAACAAATCATCACCAGGTATCGTTCCAATATCACCTGATAAGGAATCAGGAATAATCCCCTTTGCCTTAGCACGCTCATTAACTTGTTTCAAGAATTGAAGCATAGAAGATTGAGCATTAGTCCCCCCATCAATTACTGTAGAGTGAATTACCTCTCCATTTTTATAGATAAATTGTTGTGGATATACTTGAATAACGGCAACTGCAGGTTCACCTGAAATAATATTTCCTGCAGCCACAACTTGAACCACCATAGGGGTTTTGGAATTGATTAACTTTTGAGTAGCTACCTCAACATTTTGTCGATCTACATACACAACGGATTGACCATTATCCTCTATACCTAATCGGCGCAAAACAAGTTTATTTGTATCATCGATAATATGTTTAATAGCATTATTACTATCTTCTTCACTTAAACCAGGTCGTACAACAGCTTGTGCTAATAGCTGATCTACTTGGAAAAGAATGGTTCCTTCCCGTAAATGAATGATGCCATTTTGCAATTGTTCTTGTGTATTTTGTAGATTCTTAATATGGGCTTCCATCTTAGCACGTGTTGCTTCAAGCTCAGCTACCTTTTGAGATACCTCTGCATAAGAGGCTTGTAAAGATGCCAGCTCAGCTTCTGTTGCATCTTTAGCAGCTTGTGCACTCGCCAATTCAGCTTTTGTAGCCTCAACTTCACGGCGAATTTGTTCGATCTCAGCCATCCGCTCTTCAAGCTCTTGTTTATTTTGTTCTAACAAAGCCTGTCCACGAATCAGTTCTTGCGTCTTTGCAGCGACCTCATTATTCAACTGCTTCATATCAGCTCGCAACTGATCCATACCGAACAATGCGGTTCTTACACTTTGAGACGTAAAGGTTAATACTCCAACCGTAGCTGCTGCAACTAAAAGGCCTGTCACAATAGTGACTATAATAGATGTGTGCTTAGGTCGTAATCCAAAGAGGGACATACGACGTTTACCAATTTTAGTGCCCAGCTTATCCCCCATGTAAGCAATGAGACCACCCATAAGAGCGATAATTATTAAGATTTTGACACCTACTAACATCATGTCCCTCCTTTCTCCTAAGAATACAATCTGTTATTTCGATACGCGCCAATTCAAATACAATCCTGCAATAATACCTAATGTATCCGGTATTAATGCAGCCAATATGGTTGGCAATGCTCCACCTTTCCCTAATGCACCAGCAAAGGTCATCACCCCATAATAAATAAAGATGATGAGAATACTAATACCAAAGCCGATAGATGAACTAGAGCGTTGTTTTTGAAGGCCTAAAGGTGCACCTACGAGAGCAAATACAAAACTTGCCAACGGAATTGTGAAGCGTTGGTACATTTCCATTTCAAGTTTATTAGCATTAGTATAAGCAGCCTTATAAGCTCTGATTTGGTGACGTAACTCCTTAATCGTCAATTCCTCAGGCTTACGTTGATCTTGTTGAATATCTTTTGGAGCAGACTTAATCGGCAAGGATTGCTCCTTAAATTTCATGGTACGTTCAACACCATTACCAGCTGATAAATCATAGATGATACCATTCTGCATCACCCAATATTGACCATTCCAAATAGCCGTATCTGCATTTTCAACTTGTTGTAACTTGCCACCCTCCCCAAATTGTTGAACCGTAATCATGGACAACTGTTTGGTTTCAGCATCATAGCTCTTAGCATACATCAATGTGCCTAGCTCATCACCATTCATCGTTTTTAACACGATATGATTTTGTGTTTGAGGTGATGCATTTTTCATGATTTGTTCGCGCACAATCGTTTGATACATATGATTTGTACGAGGCACAACAAATTCATTAAATGCTACAGCCCCAATGGAAATGATGAGTGCAATAATATATACGGGCATGGCCAAGCGTAAAAAGCTTAGTCCACCAGCACGCATAACAACGATTTCACTAGTGCTACTCAAACGACTAAAGGTCATAAGAGAAGCCAATAAAACCGACATTGGGAATGTTAAGATAACAATACTTGGTAAAGCCAAGACAAATGCTTGCATGACAAGCAACAATGGCGCTCCATATTCAGTAATATATTGAGCAATCCTAAACAATGTGCCTGTACCAATAAAAATACTAGTAAAAGCAAAAACCCCAAATAGGAATGGGCCTACAAAGGCTTTTAAAATATATTTATCTAATAATCTCATAGCCCCTCCTATAATTTAAAGTTATCCCCTAAATAATGTTCACGAGCGATTGGATCATTCGCAATTTCATCAGGGGTACCCTCTAGGAGGATTTTACCACTACTCAAAATATAAGCCTTATCTACAATCCCCAATGTTTCACGAACATTATGGTCTGTAATCAAGATACCAATACCTCGATTCTTGACGTGCAAGATAATTTGTTGAATGTCAGCAACCGCAATTGGATCGACACCTGCAAAAGGTTCATCAAGAAGGATGAAATTAGGCTCTAAGGCGAGGCAACGCGCAATTTCTACTCGACGTCGTTCACCACCAGATAATTGCATCCCCAT
Organism: Veillonella sp. AF36-20BH; assembly: GCF_003602765.1. Taxonomy (NCBI): domain Bacteria; kingdom Bacillati; phylum Bacillota; class Negativicutes; order Veillonellales; family Veillonellaceae; genus Veillonella; species Veillonella sp. AF36-20BH. The sequence continues at coordinate 82,889 of NZ_QTLR01000005.1, read as the reverse complement.
ACGGTCACGGACATGTCCAATATGAAATTCTTCAATCAATGATTCCACGATAGCTTCAATCTCATCAGGCTTTTTTGCCGTAATCTGTAGCATGGCACGAATGTTATCTTCTACAGACAAGGAACGAAAGATTGATGCCTCTTGTGGTAGGTATCCAATCCCTTCAGCAGCCCGTTTATACATAGGAATATTTGTAATATCCTTGCCATCAACGGTAATGATGCCAGAGCTCGGTCTTTCAATGCCTACAATCATATAAAATGACGTAGTTTTACCAGCCCCATTAGGACCCAATAGACCTACAACTTGGCCTTTATCAACGCGAAGACTCACCCCATCTACTACATTGCGTCCGCTAAAGGTTTTAACTAAGTTTTTGGTTTCAATATACATATATTATCCTTATTTATTCGGAACAATGACAAGTGTGCTACGTCCACCTAATGTTTCAGCAGAATCATCAGCTAAACGAATTTTCAGTTCCGGTGCATTCAGTACATTACCATTTTGAACGGCATGCGCAGAACCAGATAAGAGTACAACCCCATCATTTTGGTTTGGTGTTTGCGTATATGTAGCTCGGTCAGCAGAACCAGATACGTTTCGTTCAGGATTAGAGAAAGTAACATTACCTTGCGCTACAGCACGAACTTCCTTCATCCAGCCTTCTACCTTATCACCTGTCAAGGTTGTCCCTTCAGCAATCAAACGGGCATTACCTGTTACAAGACCGTATTCAGAATCAGTACTATACTCAACACTGTCACCAAATATTTGGCGATCAGCACGTTGTAAATGAACGCTACCATTAGCAGTGAATTTATTATTATTGTAACTGTGAACCGTTTGAGCAGACATGGCCATATCAGAACCAATCATAGATACACCACCATCAAGATTTGCTTCTTGAGTTTTTGTATTGTACCAACCCTTGGCACCAGTCATAGTTTTATCCGCTTGGGTAATAACAACATTACCTGTTGCATCTGCACGACCTGAATTGCCATCATAAGACAATGTATCAGCACTGATAGTCAACGGATCATTTGCTGCCCAAACTGTAACAGATGCGGTCATGAGTACAGCTAATATAGCCATACCAATCTGTTTTTTCTTATTCATCATATTTCCTCTCAATTACTTCTTTGTTAATTTCGCATGTCCAATGGCTTTAATAATTTTTAAGGACATATTGCCCTCAAGTTTGTCACCTGTAAGGGTTACATCCTTGCTGTTATAAGTGAAAGCCGTTTTAGATGTCAATGTTTTCGTTTTGTTATCAAAATGAAGGGCCTCAGTTTTAAATTCTGCACCCTCCGTATTAGTAGCAGTAACGCCTTGATCAATATCAAGAGAGTTTCGATCCCCCGTCAGTACAGCATGAGGAGCTGTAATCGTAGTAGTCACATCATCTTGATAGAACAGACCTTTCAAATTGGTCAGAACGATAGCTTTTGTACGCGGGTCATATTCAATCTTCTCAGCCGATAATGCCCATACTAGCTTGCCATCCTTTTCCTCTTGCAAGTCCGCACCTTGGAAATTAACGAGTTGTCCACTTTGATTTTGAGTGGAAGTAGCCTCATTAGAGTCTTTCATAATAAATACAATAAGACCGATTAGAGCTAATACTATAGCGACCACAATGGCAATTAACTTTTTATTGTTTTTCATGTGCTCTCTCCCGTATAGCTATCTTCTTATCGTAATCAATAATTTGATCCATCTTAGTCATCCAACGATGCTGGAACCAAAGCCACTCATCTGGATGTTCACGAATAAAGTCTTCTGTAACACGTACACAGGCTTCAGTTAGACGATACATATCAACATCTTCATCACCAGTTTCCTCATAATGTAATGCCGGCAAGATATGAACGATATGTCCTCCTTCAGGCTTACGAGATGCAAAAATAGGTACTACAGGGGAGCCAAATTTCTTTGCAAATGTGGCTGGTCCCATAACAGCTGATGAATCTTGTCCCAAAAACGGAACTGGTAAACCATTTATATATCCATCTTGGTCAGCTAAGAATCCAAGAAGTTTTTTCTTTTTTAAAGCCTTAGCAGCAGAAACGATTTCGTTACCACCACTAGCAAATACGTCAAGCCCCACCATCTCACGATATTCATTCATAAGGCGTGTGAATTGAGCATTAGGTTGTTTCTTAACAATTGTAGTGGAAGGGTATCCATGAGCCGCCATAGCAGCCCCCATCCATTCCCAGTTGCCTACATGACCTGTAAGAACGATAACCCCCTTATCTTCAGCAATGGCCTTTTCTAAATGTTCAACACCACGCATCTCTATATGTTTATTGATAAAGGATTTCGTCAGGTTTGGCATGTACAATACTTCCATAACACTGCGACCGAGATTCTTGAACAACTTATTAATTAATTGTTCCGCCTCTTGATCATTCATGTTCATGCCAATTTTAATATTATTTATGCCTCTAAGCTTTTGCTTCTTCGCTATTAGCCCATATACAGGACCTAAACAAGCGCCTATGAGCAAAATGAGCTTGTATGGTAGTCGACAAACAAGCCAACTAATGCCTTTAACTAAATGGTATTGCCATTCGTTATTCATTCTGCCCACCTCCTTTATTGTCCATGAGCATGGGCCTCTCGCGCATAATCTGCAACAACAGAATCCCATAAACCTTGATTCTTCAAGATATATTCTACAGCCTCTCTAACGGCACCATGACCACCATTTGCGTTAGAAATAAATTTAGCTAATGATTTAACCTCTAATACCGCATTGTTTGGTGCCATCGGCAAACCTACGAGTTGAAGAGCTCCTAAATCATTAAGATCATCCCCCATGTAAGCAACCGAAGCTAAGTCGATTTGATGTTTTTTACAAAGAGCTCTTAATCCTTCAGTTTTATTAGCATGCCCCATAAGAAGTTCATCAAAGTGCAATTCCTTTGCACGACGCTCTACCATCGGAGATACGCGAGCCGTAATAATTGCTAACTTTATCCCTGATTTACGAGCCGCAGTCAAGCCTAAACCATCTTTTACAGAAAAGGCTTTGAGCTCTTCTCCAGTCGATGTATAAATTAGAGTGCCATCTGATAAAACTCCATCAACATCGAGAACAATCCATTGAATATTCATTATACAATGCCTCTACGCAATAAATCGGTAATGTGAACAATGCCAAGACATACATTATTAGTATCAACCACTGGTAATACGGTGATAGGGCGAGGTTGATTTTTCTCCATTAAATGAAGCGCTTCTGCGGCCAATTTATCCTTGGTAATCGTACGCGGCATAGACGTCATCATATCCTCTACGGGCCATTCTAAAAAATTGCTACCAGAATCAAGTCCACGTCGAACATCACCATCAGTCACTAGACCTAACAAATGTCCTTCTTCATCAATTACATTTGTAGCACCTAACCCTTTTTCTGTCATTACAAAGAGTGCATCACGAACGGTAGCCCCTTTAAATACTGTTGGATTATCCTCGCCACCATGCATGATATTTTCTACAGTCAACAATAATTTGCGACCTAAGGAACCACCTGGATGGAATACAGCAAAGTTTTCTGGAGTAAAATGATGGCGTTCCAATAAACATACTGCTAACGCATCACCTAGTGCTAGGGCAACAGTAGTACTTGTAGTAGGTGCTAAACCTAATGGGCAAGCTTCTCGTTCTACCTCTGCCAACAATACAATATCAGAATTTTTTGCTAATGTAGACTCTGGTTTCCCTACAACACAGATTAATTTAGCCCCTATGCGGCGCAGAGACGGCAAAATACTTATAATTTCTCCTGTTTCACCACTATTAGAAAAGGCTAACACTACATCATCTTCAGTAATCATACCAAGATCACCATGCACGCCTTCACCAGGATGCATAAAAAGTGCCGGTGTCCCTGTACTAGCCAAGGTAGCCGCAATTTTACGACCAATATGACCAGATTTTCCCATTCCTGTACATACTACACGGCCCTTACAAGCCAAAATCATATTTACAGCATTTACAAAATTGTGATCCAAACGAGAACTTAATTCTTCAATAGCACGAGCTTCCTCATGAAGCACCTGTGCCGCTTGTTCTAAAATAGTCACAAATACCGCCCCTAACCTTTTACGATTTTATCAATAGCTACTAAATCACGAAGCACATCTTCGAATTGATCCAAATACAACATATTAGGACCATCAGACAATGCTTCCTCAGGATTATCGTGCACTTCAAAGAATAGTCCATCTACACCACTAGCCACAGCCGCACGTGCCAAATTTGGTACAAATTCACGGTTACCACTAGATTTAGTCCCTGCACCACCTGGTAATTGAACGCTATGAGTAGCATCAAAGATTACCGGATAGTCGAAAGAACGCATAATTGGGAACGATCTCATGTCAACTACGAGGTTGTTATAACCAAAACTAAAACCACGTTCGGTAAGCATAAGATTTTCATTACCTGTTTCTTTCATTTTATTAAGAACATTTTCCATGTCCTTAGGAGCCATGAATTGACCTTTTTTAACATTTACGCATTTACCAGTTTTAGCAGCGCCGTAAACAAGATCAGTTTGACGGCATAAAAAAGCTGGAATTTGTAGAATATCTAATACTTCAGCTGCAGGTTCAATTTGCTCGATAGAATGAATGTCACTGACAACGGGCACATTGAGTTCCTTCTTAATAGAAGCAAGCATTTTTAACCCTTCCTCAAGACCTGGTCCACGGAAGGAGTTAAAGCTAGAGCGATTAGCTTTATCAAAGGAAGCTTTAAAAATATAAGGAACACCTAAACGTTCGCATATCTCTTTTGCTCGTTTACCGATAGCTAATGTGCGGTCATAGTCCTCAATAACACATGGACCTGCAAGGACAAATAAACCCTTGCCGCCACCCACAGTAATATCTTTAATTTGAACTGTTTTCATTTATTTCTCCTCTTGCTCGTAAATTGCATTAACACGAGCTAAGTCTTCAGGTGTATCAACACCGATAAATCGTTTATTTGTTAGAATAACACGAATTGTATAACCGTTTTCTAGAGCACGTAATTGTTCTAGAGATTCTGTTTGCTCCGCCGGAGTTGGCTCCATCTTAGCATAGTTTAATAAGAACTCTCTACGATATGCATAGATGCCAATATGTTTTAGTGGCAGACGCACAAAGTCATGGCGAGGATATGGGATTAAAGATCTAGAAAAATACATCGCATCATTACGATTATTTAAAATGACCTTTACCGCTGATGGCTCCTCGTACTCTTCCTCTAATAAAGGAGTAGCTACTGTGGCCATCTGCAAGTTTGGATCTTCCTCAAATAGACGTGCCAAGTCATCAATAAGATTTGGATCAATCATCGGTTCATCACCTTGGACATTGATAACAACATCTAAGTCTGTATAATGACTAGCAACCTCTGCTAATCGATCCGTCCCTGTAGGGTGATTAGGATCTGTCATCATAACAGTTCCCCCAAACTGTTGTACTGCAGAATATACGCGGTTATCATCAGTGGCTACAATTGTACATACGGTCTTTGTAGCTTGTGATACCCTTGCATAAACCCGTTCAATCATAGGTTTACCTGCAATATCAGCTAATGGTTTGCCCGGTAATCTTGTAGAACCATAACGCGCAGGAATAACACATCCAAACTTCACGATAAAACCCCATTTCTGTTATTCGTGTATCTTATTATTATACACTAAATCTCTAAATTTTCTATGAATTCTTGTTTTCCAGAAACAAACTCAATCCCTATAGATAGCACCAGAATCGGTATTTCCAAGTCTTCAATTGCATGCAACTGACTTAACTTAACTGCATCCTTTTCTGTAATGCAAATAGCATCAGCTTGATGAGCAAATGCTTGTTTCCAAATCTCAACTACATCATCATTTGAAAAGTCATGATGATCTCCAAATGGCAAGGTATGAACAACGTTATACCCTACATCAGTTAACGTTTGTGTAAAGGATTGAGGGTTTCCAATTCCACTTACAGCCATAATGCGTTGTTCCTTGTAAGCATCTACAGAAGCCCCAACAGAACCATTAGCCCACTCATCTAAGGTGTACATAAATTGCGGTTTATGGGTTGTTTCATAGACAGGTATATTGGGAATCATCTGAGTTAATCGCTTTCGAATGCCGGATACAATACCTGGTGCTACTTGATCAACCTTAGTAAGAACGATAATATCCGCGCGCTGTAAACCACTAAGGGGTTCACGTAATAGTCCCCGTGGCAACACATGTTCATAGCCAAACGGATTGGATGCATCAATTAGTACAATATCAATATCTCTTGCTAGTGCACGATGTTGAAATCCATCATCCATAATAAGACAATCGGCACCTAGCTCATTAATAGCGATTTCTGCAGATTTGGAACGTTCACGTCCAATAATTACATTGGATTTTTGTAAAACCTTAGCCAGTAACCAAGCCTCATCACCACTGATAGATGGCTCTACAAGCATTGTTCCGTCTTTAGAAATAATAATATTTTTGTTATTATCTTCTGCACGGTACCCACGACTAAGAACAGTAGGATGAAGGCCCTTCTGAGTAAGCACATCACAAATAAATCGCACCATCGGTGTTTTTCCAGTACCACCAGCCGTAATGTTGCCAACGCTGATTACAGGCACTGTAACTTTCGTAACGCCTTTACCCTCATCAAATCGAGCATTGCGTATTGATACAGCTTTCTCATAACCTTTACTCAAAAGGCCTAAACTGGAGCGAGCTATATCACCTAATACGGATTGATCTTCACCACTAACGATGGATTTGAATAATGCTTCCCCACTCATAGGTGACGCCTCCTATTATGTAATACAGTAAACTAATCTACAAATTTAGTCTTACTACGGAATAATTTGATGTTTCTCAAATAGCAAACGCAACTCTTGTGTATTACGTCGCGTAGCACCACGATTTTCTTTAATGATATCCATGCAATTTTGCCCCATCTTTTTAGCCAAGTCTCTATCATTACATAACCGCAAGACCATAGCGGTTAACTCTTTTCCATTCTTCACTTGCTCACAAGCATTTCGAGAGTTTAATAAGGCGAAAATTTCTTTAAAGTTAAACATATGAGGCCCAACCAAAATTGGCTTACCATGTGCAGCTGGTTCCAAAATATTATGGCCTCCAGTTTTAACAAGGGAACCACCAACAAAGATAATATCGCCTAAGCTATACAGTCGTCCAAGTTCACCAATGGTATCTAAAACAACAACGGGAATGCCTTCGTGAACAGGCTCCTTCATATCGCTACGACAAATAGCACTCAATTCATAACGCTTTGCAATATTTTGCACATCATGACCGCGATAAATCTCACGAGGTGCAATCAATAAACGAGCTTGTGGATACTCTTTCAATACTTGCTTGAAGGTTTCAAAAATAGCCTCTTCTTCACCTTTGTGAGTACTACCTGCAATAATGATAGGATGATTATTCCCAAAGCCAAATTCATCGAGAAGAGCTTGTTTTTCTTCATATGATACGGTGGCATATGTTTGATCGTATTTCATATTACCTGTTACGGTAATATCAGGTGTATGAGCACCTAAACTTTCAATATACGCCGCATCAAATTTGGACTGCATGCAAAAACGCTCAATAGAACGTAACATTTCACGTGTAAAAGCACTGATATACTTATAACGTTTCATACTGCGATCTGAAATGCGTCCATTAACCATCATAACTGGAATATTTTCCGATTCGGCGATACGTAAGAAGTTTGGCCAGATTTCAGTTTCTACAAGTAAAATAGTAATCGGCTTAATAATATGTAAAATTTTACGAGTTAAATATGGTAAATCAAGGGGAAAGAAAATAATTCCTTCTGCTTCAGGAATGATACGATGAGCCATAGCATGACCAGTAGCAGTAACTACAGACACAACTACAACAGCTTCTGGAAACTCCTTTTTGACTTCTTTTACCAATGGACTGGTAGCCACAATTTCCCCTACAGAAGCGGCGTGAATCCAAATAGCACGACGCCCTTCAATTTTCTTTAATAGTGAAGCTGGCATATAGCCTGCACTCTGTTTGATACGCTCATAAAATCCATCTTCAAAGGCAAGTCGGTATAAAATAACCGGAATCAAGCCAATCCAATAGAATATGAGCAATACGTTATATATCCAGTACATGGTTATCCTTTATTGGAGAATTGAACGGAATAAAGATGGTTGTACAATCCGCCGTCAATAGCTAATAGCTCTTGGTGAGTCCCCTGCTCTACCAAGCGGCCTTGATTGAGTACAACAATTTGATGAGCATTTTGAACAGTGCTCAATCGATGGGCAATAACAAATGCCGTACGCCCTTTCATAAGGCGATCTAACGCCTCTTGTACAAGTTTTTCACTCTCTGTATCTAAAGCAGATGTAGCTTCATCTAGAATTAAAATACGAGGGTCTTTTAAAATAGCGCGTGCGATGGCAACGCGTTGACGTTGTCCACCAGATAATGAACTGCCTCGTTCGCCTACAATTGTATCGAGACCATCAGGCATCTTCTCAACGAACTCAAGTACGTTAGCCGCTTTAGCCGCTTCATACACGTCTTCATCAGTAGCATCTAAACGGCCATACAAGATATTCTCTTTAATTGTAGCATTGAATAATACGGTTTCCTGTGGTACAAGACCAATTTGTTCACGCAAGGATTTAAAAGTAACATCTTTTATATCGTAACCATCAATTGTAATAGAACCACCTGTTACATCATAGAAACGAGGTAGTAAGTTCGCGAGAGTTGTCTTACCTGCACCAGATGGACCAACGAGGGCCACACTTTCACCAGCCTTAACAGACAAGGTAAAATGTTCTAAGGCAGCCTTTTCTCCATCATAGGAGAAAGAAACATCATTAAACTCCACATTGCCGGTAATAGCAGGCAATGTAATAGCATCAGGTTTCTCCACAACATCTGTTTTAGTATCTAAAATTTCAAATACACGATCAGCAGCAGCCAACGCCTTTTGAATATTACCATATACTTGACTCAAACGTTTTACGGGATTCGACAAGTTAATAGCATAAATCAAGAAGGCAATCAAAGAACCTGCAGTAATAGCACCTGTTACTACGGAGTAACCACCGTACCAAAGGATGACCGCTACAGCGATTGCCGCAGAAAACTCAACCATTGGGCTTAACAAGCTAGTCAATTTAGTAGCTTTGATAACTGCTTTAAAATTGCGATCATTTTCATCTTCAAAGCGCTTACGCTCAAAATCTTCACGAGCAAAGGATTTTACAACGCGAACTGCACTAATTACCTCTTGTAAAAGTGCCGTAATATCAGCTACACGCCCTTGGACATCATGCCCCGCCACGCGAAGCTTCTTACCAAAAACATTGATAATCACTAAAACTACGGGAACCGTAATAAAAGTAACTAACGTCAATTTCCAGTCAATGAGAAGCATGGACACCAAGGAACCGATAAGTGTTACAGATTCAGTGATAAAAGAAATCAAGTTATCTACCACGGCCGTTTGCAATGCAGCTACGTCATTTGTAAGATTACTCATGATAACGCCCGTCTTACGACGATCGAAATAGGATAAGCTTAATTTTTGTAGATGATTAAAAATAGCCTCGCGTACATCGATAATCACGCGCTGTCCGATGTAGGACATGTTATAAGTTTGACCATAGGTAGCAAAGCCACGAATTAGGAAAATGAGTATAATAGCACCTACAATGAGGTTCAACATAAACATATTCTTTTCATCTAATACTTGGTCTACTACATTCTTAATTAGCCAAGGTACTACCAAATAGGCAGCAGCAGCGACAATCATGCAGAACACTGCAAAAAGCATTCGCTTATAATAAGGCTTTACAAAGTATAAGAGCCTAGAATAACTATTCATTACATTTCTCCTTACCGAGATTATATACAAGATGTGCTACCCGTTTTACTGCACCCGGCTCACCTAATTTATGACGTACTTCGCGCAATTCACTGCGCATAGCTTCATTTTTGTCTACATCTCTGAGCAATGGTTCTACCAAAGACACAATTGCGTCTGGAGTGACAGCATCTTGTAATAATTCGGGAATGACTTCTTTACCCGCTACAATATTAGGCAAGCCCACATGTGTTACATTCACAACCATCTTACCAATACCATACGTAATTGGAGATACACGATACAATAATACCGTTGGCAATTCCATCATCGCCGTTTCTAATGTAGCCGTTCCTGATGCAGCAAGGCACACATCACAAATCTGCATCAAGTCATATGTATGGTCTTCCGTAATCGTAACAGGCACCTTATGAGAATCGATAAACGCTTCTAGCTCACTTCGATCAATTGTATGTGCTCGAGGCAAGAAGAATTGAATATCGTCATGCTTCGCCATCAATTGCTCACCACTTTTTAACATCGTATCAAGTAAGGATAAAACCTCTTGTTTACGACTGCCAGGCATGAGCAATACCTTTTTAGCCTCTTTGCGAGCCCCAAAGTATGCTTCGGCCGCATCCTTAGTCATCGTAGGATGTACGATGTCGAGTAAAGGATGCCCTACAAAATCTACATTACATTTATACTTGCGATATGCTTCAGCTTCAAATGGAAAGATAGATGCTACCTTAGTTACATACTTACGGATTGTATTACCTCGACTACTATGCCATGCCCAAATCGTTGGAGCAATATAATACAAAACAGGAATCCCCAGTTCATGAGCCACCGCAGCTAATTTCATATTAAAACCTGGGTAATCTACACAAACGAGAATATCCGGTTTCTCCTTCATCATGACGCGTTTCAAATACGTGCGCAACTTAAAGAATTTTGGCAATGATTTCACAATCTCTACAATACCAATGACACCAAGATTCTTAATATCATACACGATACGAACACCAGCACGCTCCATCAAGGTGCCACCCATACCAAACATTTCTACAGAAGGATCTATTTCTCTCAATGCATTGGCTACACTTGCCGCATGAGTATCGCCGGAAGCTTCACCGGCGGAAAACATGACTTTCATTATGCATCCTTTCTGGAATTTACAAATTCTTGGTCAACAGCACAGATAACAATACCATGACGATCTGCCATATCAAGCACGTCTTGTTGTTGTACGAAAATAGTCTTTTCCGCTTCTACAGCTAGTACCTTACAACCACTATCAATCATAGACATGAGCGTTTTTATGCCTACTGCCGGCACATCAAAGCGTACATCTTGATTTGGTTTTTCGGTTTTAACAACAACCGCATCCCCACGGCCGAGCTCGCCACCTCGTAAAATACACTTATCAGTACCTTCAATAGCTTCAATAGCCATGGCCGCCTTATGCTTAACAACAACAGTTTGACCTATATCAAGGGCACCCATTTGTTTAGCTAGTTCAAAACCAAAACAAATATCAGCCCATTGCTCATCTGTAGGTTGTGCTTTTGAAAGCACTCCAACCTTTGGCATAAATGGTTTTAAGTATACGGTTTGATCTAATACTTTAAAGCCTTCTCGCTCTATTTCATCAACGATGGCAAGCATAATCGTATCATCTTTACGATTTTTAAGACGCTTTAAAACACCTAATGTTTTTAAATCAGGAAACGTAAGACCTTTAAAAAGAATCTCTTTAGTAACTTTCCCAAGCATGGTTAACTCTTCAACCTCTTCTTTTTTCAAGGTTTTGAAGATTTTACCTAGTTTAGCAACACCAATATCGTAGAAAGCATCAGCCTCAGCCTTTAGAGCCGGGTCTATATCAGGTACCACACCGATAACAACCACCTCGTGGCCCAATACATGAGCGGCACGCATGAATTCTACAGGCAAAACACCTATGCCCGCAATTAATCCTACCTTTGCCAAGACTATACCTCCTAGATGGCCTCACGGCCTATATATCAATTAGTAATTTCAAGTTCCCTATGAAAAGGCCTAAAAATAGACATAATCATATACAATATATTGTACTATAAATAGCTACTTTTTACCATTAAAAAGCCATGGTTTATGCCCTTTTCTTCATCATTTTATTATAATTCCCTTATTCCTTTTAAGCACTAAAAAATCTACGATTATATCTATCAAAACTTTTCTATAAATATAAAAATATAATGTAAATTAATCATTGATATAAAACTCAACTAGTAATAATGCACACAAAAAGACCTCGTACATTGTACGAGGTCCTCATAATTAGTCGCGACGAGTACGCATAATTCCCCTATCAGCATTGCGTAGGAAGCGTAATAAATTTTCAATTTCTACGGAAGAATCCAATTGTAATTCCATTTCTTCAATCGCCTTAGATAAGCTGAATCCAGAACGATAAATAATACGGAATGCCTGTTTCAAATCACGTCGTACATCTTCGGAAATTCCTGCACGAGATAAGCCTACAGAGTTTAGACCGATAACACGTGCCGGTTGACCATCAGCAATTACGTAAGGTGGGATATCTTGTACCACCTTAGCCATCCCGCCAACCATTGCATTACGACCGATTTTAACAAATTGATGAATACCTGCAAGGCCGCCAATAACCACGCGATCTTCAACGATAGCGTGCCCTGCAAGACCAGCACAATTACTCATTATTACATTATTACCAACGATACAGTTATGAGCCACATGTGTACAGGCTTGAAGTAAACAATTATTGCCTACACGTGTTTCTTCACCTTCACCAGTAGCGCGGCTAATAGTTACGAATTCACGAATAACCGTTTCATCGCCAATATTACAATAGCTTTTTTCGCCTTTAAATTTTAAATCTTGCGGTTCCAACCCAATAGATGCGTTAGGATAAATTTCACAACGCTTACCAATGGTTGTCCAACCACCAATTACAACATGTGCACCGATTTGTGTGCCATCGCCAATCTCGACATGTTCGCCGATAACAGCGCCAGGACCTACGATTACATCTTTGCCCAATTTAGCATTTGGATGGACTATGGCTGTACTATGGATGTTGGATTCCGCATTTTCCATGCCTACAACTATCACTACAATCACTCCTCATTCTATTATACAAGGGCAAACATGTATTCACCGCTAGCGCACAATTTGTCGCCAACATAGGCACGGCCTTCAACCTTGCCCATTTTACCTTTAATTTTAACAATATCTACCTCCATGCGAACTTGATCGCCAGGTTTTACAGGATGGCGGAAACGCACTTTATCAATACCTGTAAACATAGGAGTAAGACCACGATTTTCCTCAGGGTACAATAATGCAATACCACCGACTTGAGCAATAGCTTCAGTCAATAATACACCTGGCATAACGGGGTTCCCTGGAAAGTGACCTTGGAAGAACAATTCGTTAAATGTAGCATTTTTAATACCCACAGCACGTTTCATAGGTTCTAACTCAACAATACGATCAACCAAAAGCATTGGGTAACGATGAGGTAAAATTTCTAAAATATCTTCGTGATTAAGAATCATGGCTGTGTCTCCCTTATTTCTTCCATTATACTGCGAGCCAATCTTGAATTTAATTCATGACTCGATTTCAAAGCAATTACATGGCCTTCAATCGGTCCTAACAAGAATAAATCCCCTATAACATCTAATGCTTTATGGCGAACTAATTCATCCTCAAAGCGTGGTATAGATAGACATTTCTCATCATCATAGACTAATGCATTATCTAGGCTACCGCCTTTTGCAAGCCCCATGGCCTGTAATTGTTCCAATTCCTTCATAAATCCGATAGTCCTAGCCGGTCCAATGTGTGCTTTGAAATACTCAGGCGATACTTCAAAATCACATTGTTGCGTACCAAGTAACGGATGGCTGTTAATTGATGTAAAAGTCATGCGATAGCCAGCATATGGCAAAATCACAATAAAACGATCCCCATCATAAACAGCATGAGATCGAGTCACTTTGTATATATGACGCGATGCTATTTGTTCTTCAATGCCAGCCTCTTCAATAAGATTGACAAAAATAGCACTACTACCATCACCTACAGGAGGTTCTGGAGAATCCATTTCAATATAACAGTTATCAATATTCATAGCACTGAACGCTGCCATCACATGTTCAACAGTAAATACCTTTGCTTCACCATTTTCCAGCGTGGTAGCGCGCATAGTGTTCGTCACATTATCAATGTGTGCTCGCACAGAAGGATGCCCTTCAATGTCCGTGCGGACAAACACAATTCCTGTATCTTCAGGTGCAGGCTTAAAAACCATATGTACTGGTTCACCGCTATGAAGGCCAATCCCTTGATATGAAACAGCCTTTTTTATTGTTTGTTGTGGCTTACTCATAAGAATGTCCTTTCATAATCCGAATTCACGTTTACTATACACCAATATGTATTATACCCTATTTGCATAGGCGTTACAAGAAATTTACCATATATTACGCTAATTGGAAAGACTATTCTTAGTCTTTAAAATTTTAATAGATTATTTTTAAACACTAAGTTATAAGTTATAAAATAAAAAGAGATTTCATCCATGCTAGTAGGAATCAGTTTCATCTTGAAGATTCCACAATCGCATAAACAAAATCTCTTTAAAATTATTAACTATTGAAAAACATCAGGTGGTGTATCTATTTGTTCACCATAAAAACGACGAGTCCATTTCCAACGGTTATGAAGCCAGAACCAATCTTCAGGATATCGTCGAATATAATCTTCAATAAACTCATTTAGACGAGTTGTTGTTACCGCTATATCACGCTTTTTATCATCTGTACGTTCCACATAAATTGGTGGATGTGCTTCAATCTCATATTTCTCAGAAAACGGGCTATAGTGTATGGTTACAAAAATAATAGGCACATCTTGCATACGAGCCAGTACAGCTGGCCCCGCAGCCGTCAATGTTTCATAGCCAAAGAATGGTGCAAGAACGCCATCATCACCAGGGTCCTGATCCATAATAAGGCCTAAAAATGCACCTTTTTTTAGTTCATTAATCATTTCACGAACACCTGTTTTATAGGTCACATGTTGATGCATAATCCGACGATATTCATTGATAAACTTATCGGCATCACCATTCTGTTTCATAGCCACAGAAATCAGCGGATATCCTTCAGAAGCAAGAACGCCACCTAAAAGTTCCCAGTTACCACTATGAACAGCAGCTAAAATTGCACCTCGACCATTTTCTAAGGCATCATCTAAGTACTCTCGATTAATAAACTCCACCATATCTTTGTATGCGCCATCTTTAATTTCAGGATAGCGCAATACATCAATAATCATACGGCCAAAGCGTGTAGTACTAGCTTTCGCAATACGTCGAGCTTCTTTAGGATCATCTGTAATATTACAGAATAAAATTTGGCCTATCGCCAAGCGCTTGCGTTTAGGTGGCACCACTAACCACGCAATTTCACCAAGCAATGTACCAATAGCATATTGCAAACCTTTAGGTAATAAGCAAATAAAGGCACTAAAGATTTTCATAAACCTATACATGGATTATTAGCTCTCCTTAAGCTGTGCTTTCAAAGCGTCAATTTCTTTTTGTAATTGTTTTACAGTTTTCACCATTTCTGGCAAACGATTCTCGTAAGCAGCCAATTTTAGCCACTCTTTATGAGGTCTCATTGGATACCCAGCCATAACAGAATTAGAAGGCACATTGCCAGTAATTCCTGTTTTACCTGCAAATTGTACATTATCTCCAATTGTAATATGACCTGTACAGCCTGTTTGTCCTGCAAAGATTACATGGTTACCACATTTTGTACTACCTGCAATCCCAACCTGTGCGATTAAGAAACAATCTTCTCCAATCTCAACATTGTGGCCAAGGTGAACAAGATTGTCAATTTTGGTACCGCGGCGTACCAAGGTAGATCCCATTGTAGCATTGTCGATAGTAGTGCAAGAGCCAATTTCTACATCATCTTCAAGAATAACATTGCCTACTTGAGGAATATGCGTATGAATACCATTTTCTGTGGCAAAACCAAAACCTTCACCACCGATAACTGCTTTAGCACGCAATACAACGCGTTTACCCAAAATACAGTTCTCATGTACGATAGCACCCGCATAGATGTCAGAATCTTCCCCAATTCGTACATTATGACCAATATATACATAAGGTCGAATCGTTACATTATCACCGATAACAGCATTATCATTAATAACACAATAGGCACCAATAGCTACATTTTTACCAAGTGTAACATTCTTGCCAATAATAGCAGTACTATGCACTTCACGGGGAACTACAACAGGTGGATGGAATACTTCTAGCACTTGGGCAAATGCAGATTTTGCATTATCAACTACGATTTGCGCCATCGGTGCATTTTTTACTTCTGATTCAACGATAACAGCACCCGCTTGGCATAACGCAATATGTTCAACATATTCACCAATTGCAAAAGTTATGGATTGTTTTACCGCTTGTTCAAAGCTACGTGTCTCAGTAATGACAATAGACTCATCCCCTATAAGTTGACCGCCTACTAAATTTGCGAGTTCCTGTAAAGTTTTTTCCAAGGCAAACTCCTCCCCCTGTGGTAATCCTCAATTATTGTGCAGCTTCAGTTGTACTTGTTGTAGCTTGATCTGCTTGCTGTGCATTTTGCTGAGCATCTTGTTGCTCTTGAGCTTTAGCTGCGTTTTCAACTTCTTTGATTTGATCGTCAGAAGCCTTACCCATTTTTGTGATCAAATCATCGGTTACATCAGAGCCACCACCAACAACAGCGCCTTTTTCAATAATAACATCAAGTTTTTTTTCTTTCACAAGTTCATTGATTTTTTGTTCTTGATATTGACGGTATTCTTGTGCTTTTGCATTTGCAAAGGCATTTAATTCTTGATTCGCTTGGTTAAATACATTTTGTTTAGATGCTTCATCAGCAGCAGCAATTTTAGCATCTAATTCCGCTTTTTTAGCGTTAATCTCTTTAGTAATTTCAATACCTTTTTCAGTACTATTTGCTACTTTCACGCTATCCACATAGCCAACATTGTTAGAACCACAACCACCTAAGATAGCCATAGAAGCTACTAAAGCTGCACTTAATACTAAAGATTTAATACGTTTATTCATAATATAACTCCTTATTGAACTCGATAGGACGCCTTCACTGCATCAGTAATATCAAGCCCTTTAATATTACCACCATCATCGATGATGACTAAATCTAAATGTTGTTCCTCAGCAATAATTGTTACACGCATACGAACATCTTCTAAAATAGCCTCATGAAGTGCACTCACTTCAGCTTCTTTATCTGAAAGTTTTTTTGCCCATGTATCATTCCACTCTTGCGCCACAGGCAGATTATTATTAGCAATGATGGCTTGTGCTTGTTGTTGCATCATGGAGTCACGTTTCTCAGCTAATTCCTTCTGTAGGGATGCAGCGTATTGATTGAGCTCTTCCTGCCCTTTTTGTTGCATTGGAGCAAGCTCAGCCTGTACCTTTGCTTTAATTGAATCCACATCGAAATCCGACGGTTTTCTCTTAGCTAATAATTCTTTTAATCTTTCTTCTTTTTTAGCCTTTTCAGCCATAGCCGCCGCCCTTTGTGCATCATCTATATATACACGTGCATCATAGGCATATAAGTCTAATTGAAGGTTTACGATTTCCAGATCATATTCATTAGTACTAACCTTTAACTCAGCTAAATACTTTTGAGTCAATTCATTGCGCTTCGAATTTAATTGCTGATTTAGTTCATTTTCTTTTGTTGCAATACGAGTTTGCAATTCTACCGTAAGAGCATCTGACAAGGTTGAATCCAGTGCAAGTGTTTTCAACTGTTCATCTTGTGTCTCTGACTTGGCATTTAAGGCTTGTTGTTCAAGTTCATATTGACGTTGTAAAAGTTCCAGTTCATTCTTGGCTTGTTTATAATCCGCATAGGATGGATTAAACTCTAGTACATCATCAATGCGTACAACACCTATTGACATGCCATCAGGACCCTGTTGGCGATTTGTTACAAAGCCATAGGCCCAAACCATAGCACTTATTGCAGCAACGAGAAATATGACTAGTCCTATATATCGTTGTTTCCCGTTCATTGTCGTTCTCCCTTACATAGAACTACAGTTTATTTTTTTGCATCAGTAGCTAGTTTTTTCAATACTTGATCTGTAATGTCAACACCGCCATATAGTACAGTATCTTTAGTCATAACAACGCTAAGACCCTTAGCATCACCAACTGCTTTTGCAGCCTCCATAGCTTTATCTTGAACGGATTTAGCAATTTCTTGATCTTTTTTTGCTAGGTTTTGACGCGCTTCTTCAGCGATTTTTTGTTTAGTAGCATCATCTTGTGCTGCATCAATTTTAGCTTGCGTTTCTTGTTGTAATTGGCTTTGATAGCTCATATATTCTTGAGCTGCAGAGATATAAATTGGATTATCTTGAGACAACATACGAGATGTATCAATAACCCCAATAGTACTAGTCCCACTATTACTACTAGGCGAAGCCATTTGCGTATAAGCTAACGCACCAATACCAACAATAAAAATTGCAGCAATGACGATGGAAAAAATCTTTACATTCGCCTTGTTGTTCATCATTCGCATCATAATAGAGTGCCCTCATTTCTTTAAATCACTGCATCAAAGGATGCCATATAGAGATATTGGTGAAAGCCTCTTTAAAAAGAGGCCTTCACCATATACATTTACTATATTAGAATTGTGTACCGAAGCTGAAGTGGAATTTATTTTTGTGTTTACCCACGCCATAGTCAAGTTTAACTGGACCAATTGGAGTCGTAATACGAACACCAGCACCAACGCCATAGTTAAAGGTTTTCTTGCTATTATACCATGTAACATTTGGTGCATCCCATGCATCACCGATATCAGTAAACAATACGCCACTAACCTTTTTAACGATTGGGAAACGGAATTCCAATGTAGCATTGTACATATACTTGCCACGGAATTGATCATCTTCATAACCACGTAAGGAATCAGCACCACCCAATGTGAACAATTGGCTATAAGGAGCATCACCTTGAATAAAGCCACCACGTGCACGGAATGCCAATACATTCTTAGCACCAAGTTTTTTATACATGCGTGCTTCAGCTGTGAATTTATAGAAGTCGAAGTCACCGCCTAAACCATGACCAGCCCATTGTGTAGTATAGGAAATACGACGACCACGAGTTGGTTCATAGATATTATCACGAGAATCGTATACTTTTTGCCATGTTACGGAGTTAATGCGACCGAAGTTATTTTTTACATAGTTGTCAGATGCAAAGTTATAGGAACCATTATCCCAGTTTGTACCTTTACCCGCATTTTTATCATAACGGAAACCAGAGCTATCATCATCATCCCATTTATAAGTATCTTTACGAGATTCTAATGTCAAGTAATCACGAGTATATTCCCCAGTTTGACGACCGAAGGAAATATTGAAACCACGAGATTTCTTATTGTATTCTGCTACTTCACTACCATCTTCATTGTAATCTGTGTATTCATCTTCGCGGTTGAAGAAGGAGAAGCCAAGGGATGTACCTTTGCTATCAATCCAAGGTTTCAAATAGGAGATTTGGTAGTTCTTATATTTTTTCTTACCACCGATTTCCCAGTGAACTTTAAATTTATCGCCAGTACCACGTAAATTATCTTCACCAAATTCAACAATACCCATCAATCCATCAGATTTAGAGTAACCAGCGCCTAATGTGATGGTACCAGTCTTATGTTCCAATACATCGATTTCAATAATTACATTATTTGGATCTTGTTCACCTGGCAACATACGAACGTTTACGTCATCAAAGAAACCTAAGTTATATACGCGTTCTACAGAACGACGTACCAAGAATTTATTAAAAGGTTTTCCTTTCTTTTGAACAAATTCACGAGTAATAACTTTATTGCGGGTTTTCTTGTTACCTGCTGGAATGATATCTTCTACGACACCTTCAACAATGTGTATATGAAGTATGCCTTGGTCATCTACACGGATACCATCAACGTGTGCTAACATATAGCCATCGCGAGCATATGCAGCATTAATGCCTTGAACTTTTTGCCCTACGGATACAGAGTTAAGAACTTGACCTGGTTGAATATCCATGAACTTAGTCAATACTTCGGAGGAATATACAGTATTACCTTCAAAGGAAACGCCAGTAGTAACTGGATTTACTGTTACGGCAAAGTCCAATTTTACGCCTTCAGGCACGGAAGTAAATACAGGATTTACTTCGGAGAAGTAACCAGTATTACCAAGATTAGTTACATCTTTAAATACGCCATCAACAGATACGGTATCGCCAACTTTTTCAGTTAAAATTGGCAACAAATTTGCTTGCTGTTCAGCTGTAACGCCAGATATAGATAAACCGGTAATCAATTTACCTACGTAAGGATTAACAGATTCAGCACTAGCAGATGTGACATATTGTGCTTCTACTGTTGTAACAGCTTGAGTTTGGCCATTTTCAGCAGCCTTATCAAGATCAGTACCACCAGTAGTTTTAGATACCATTTTTACTTGTTTATCATCAGTTTTTAAAGCAGCATTATTGACTGTAACAGTTCCATCAGAACCTTTTACTACAGTGCCGTCACTAGATATAGTCGTATCACCACGAGCAGCTAAGATAGCTGCATCAGTTTCATCTTGTATAGTTGTAGTAGTTGCATCAGCATTATAAACAGCTTGTGTAGTAGCTGCATCATTTGCTGTAGCAGCATTAGTCGTCGTTGTGCTATTTAAATCTGGAGTATAGCCAGCTTGTACCTCAGCAGCAAATACACTGCCTGTCCCCATGACAGCAGTCAACACGGACGCTGCAAGCATACTTTTATAAGCTTTTGGTTTAAACATAAATTCCTCCTAGAACTCATCCCCATAAAGAGTTTACATCTTATTTATAAAGACTAATAAATCTTTATCATTATAGCATAAATTGCTTGGAATGAGTACTATATTAAACAAATTTTATGAAATTAATATGACTAGAATGTGCATACCTAAGGGGTTTACACATTCTAGCCATACTCTTAAAAGCTACGTGTCCAACGACCACCTATATAATTGTTCCCTTTTGATGTATGCCATCCCGTGAACTTAAGGTTTCGTTTAACAGAATATTCTATACCATATTTATTTTGTTTGTTATTAATACCTTGAGAATAAGTCAACATGACTCTCGGTAATACATATTTACCGATTTCAATATTATAATTACTTGCCGTATCCCTATTGGTTGGCTCATCGGGATCAATTGACCCTGTTGTAATATTGATGCGGTCTAACCCAAGTGTATTTTGTAATGCATCTTGTACATAGCCAAAAGCAAACATTTGAAGCCCTGCTGTAGCCACGGCATTCACATCTTCATTTGTCAAAGTACTACTATTTGAATCTGCACCGCGGCCGAAGGTCAACATGGAAATGATTTGCTTTCTAGACAATGTAGGATTAGAGGACAATGATAAGTCCATATGATCCACTGTCCCTTTTACGCCAAGCATAATAGTGTAATTACTTACATTTGTTTCAGCCTCTAATTGTAAGTTTGGTAAATAAGAGCCACCTACGAAATGGGCATTCCCTTTTGTAATATTAAATACATGGCTCAAATACTTAAACGTGCCATTTCTAACATCAAATTGACCACTAGCAGTTGGATTTTGTAAAGATCCACCAAAATGAACATCGCCACTGATAAACATGTTGTATAAGG
The DNA here is from genome assembly GCF_003602765.1 of Veillonella sp. AF36-20BH. Taxonomy (NCBI): domain Bacteria; kingdom Bacillati; phylum Bacillota; class Negativicutes; order Veillonellales; family Veillonellaceae; genus Veillonella; species Veillonella sp. AF36-20BH. The sequence continues at coordinate 61,181 of NZ_QTLR01000005.1, read as the reverse complement.
TGCGATCATATAAACGTACACCTTTACCCGCATGAACAGTAACATCCACCCCCATATCTTTGGTACTTTCACTAGATTGTAAGGAAAGAGGAATTTTGAATTGAATCTTTTCAAGATTTAAAGTACCAATAAGGGTCGGCAATCCATCTCGGTCAGCAATATAAAGTTCACCATTCAACGGTCCTCTTACATATTCACTGCGAACCTCTAAGTCTTCTAGCTGAACTGCCGCCTTGTAATTAGTAAGAGTATGTCCAGACCAATTTACTTTAGCAGCCAAACCAGCTGAGCCTTTGCCCATATTAATACGGGATTGGAAATCACCTTGTTGACCAGAGAAAATTAAGTCACCATCAATACCAGTAATTTGATTTTCTACACTTGCTAATTTCATCGTACCATTACGTACCGATACAGTACCATATGCTTCAGGCTGATCAATAGTGCCTGTAATGTGAACCGTGCCTTTTAACGGACCTGTTGCCTCCTTAACACTAGTTGTAAGAAGAGGGATAACAGCCATATCTGCTTCGTTAAAATCAATAGTTACATCCATAGATTTGCTATCATTTGCTGGAATATACCCAGACGTAAAGATTGCCGCTAATGGAATCTTACCATAGACGCTAAGTTTATACCCACTTTTGGCACCTTGAATTCGTTGAATCTGAATAACTTGATCTTGCATTGTAGCCAATACAAAACCTTCATCAATACCAACACCATTAAAGGACCCCGACTCTACAGCACCGGATAATTCTACTTTAGGATTCTTAGTTTCCCCAGTGATATTTACAACGCCAGTCACCCAACCAGTAGCTTGAATATCCTTACCCATAAGTGGCAAGAACGGTACTATATCAACATCCTTTAATGCAACCTGTAAGTCCGCTTGACCATCAAGATCCATCGTACCGCCTATTGCAATGAGACCTTCATCAACAGGCAGTTTCAAAGTTGTAACTTTGAATTTACGATTAGCAAGACTTGCATCGATAGTTGCATCACCAACAATCTTTTCATCAATACTTACATCATTAATCTTGCCTGTTACATTAACGCTTGGATTGTCGCGTGTACCTCCGATTTCAACAGAACCATTTAATTTGCCATCAATGTGTTCATTGGACCGGTCTAGCAAGGTTAGCAAATTCTTTACGCTACCATTAGTAACATCTAATACACCAAATAGTTGTCTACTATCATCAAACTTCATACCACCTTTAGCAGTGTAGCGACCACCATCGGCTTCAGCAAAGGTGAAATCTTGCACATTTACAACCGATTTATCTGCATAAACACGACCATGAATATCGTTCAATAATTCCCCATTAACTGATAAGGCATCGGATGAAATATAGCCATTGAATTGAGGGTTATCCACAGATCCAGTAATTTGTCCTCGACCAGATAGCAAACCATCAACTTTGTAATCCGTATTAATGAGCAATCTGCCCATATCAATTTTTTTGCCTTCAAAATCAATATTAATTGCTTCTTTAGATACTGTACCGCCACCTGTGATAGTTGCACCATAACCTTCAATATCAAATCTATAAAGCTCTAATGTATCATTCTGATAGTTATATTTTGCAAACGCATTGGTCACGAGTTTGCCATAAGCAGAACCATCCCACAAATGAGCACGACCTTCTATAATCGGATTTGCAGCCGTCCCTGTAATATGATTGTCTGTTTCAAACCAACCTGTAATAGGAACATCTGTAACAGTACGAATCACATTTTCAATACGAGCAGCCCGAGCCTTGGCATTTAGATCTAACACATCTGTATTAAGATTATACCAACCATTAACATCATAGCCCCCATCGCCATCACCAATATGTCCATTGGTGATAGTGAGAATATGGTTATCTAGCTTAATATCTCCATGGATATTATTGAATCGAGCCCCTTTATAATGTACCTCTTGCCCCCATACAGTGCCCATTACATTTGGATTATCCAATGTACCTTGTATCGCAAAAGAGGTATTCAAGGTGCCATCAACATCTTGACCAATAATAAGACTTAGTGCGGTCAATGGCAATGCATTACCGGAAATAGTGGCATCTATATTACCATTTTGGATATAGCCATATCCGCTTAGCGCCCCATCTCCTATAGTGCCTACAACGGTCATATTTGTACTATTATCAGCATGCGTAAAGTTAGCTTTTGCAGTATCAACTACAACACCGCGAATGCCTATTTGGCGACCTTTAACAGAGCCTACAACATCTGTAACTTGATTATTTTTTCCTAAGATACGCATCTCACCATCGATATTACCTGTAACCGGTGAGATCATATCTTTTGTGAAAGTGCCTAAAGGTAAATTTTGAATCTTTATAGTAGTATCAAAATCCCCTGTATCAACCACATATTGGCCCTTAACCTTTGCACTACCTTCGCCTACTGATAGGCGCACATCATCCGTACGAACTAAACCGTTATCATATACAATATCACCTTGTAAACGATCAATATAGTAACCATTATAAGAAATACCATCACTAGCAATCGTTGCATCTACACGTGGAGCTACTGTCGTGCCACCAATATGTGCACGCCCACCTACAATACCAGAAACACCGACGTCTGTTATCGCCTCTAAATCTACTTTATCGGCCACAACATTAAGATTTAAATACTCTTCATCTTTGCCTAGTGTAACTAAGCCATTGATCTTTGTTACTTGATCATTTACCCTCCAAGAACTACGACTAATAACGATTTGATCATTATTAAGCATAATGCGACCCGTGCCATCGGTAATATTATAAATTGTATTACCCCGTTTATAAGTGCCTGTTAAACCTTTAAAGCCTACATTACCACTCATAATGTATTTGCCATCTTCACTTTTAAGATTTAAATGTAAATCTTGTAACTTACCACTCGTTACAGATAGATCCTTACGAAGTGGAACAAAACTCATAATACCAGCAGTATCAATTTCATCAGCTTGTACAAAGAGATCAAAATTAGATACATTGTTCATATCAATTTTGCCATTCAAGGTAATTGCGGAACCATCTACATCAGCAGTAAAGGCACCTTTAGACATGCCACTCATATCAAGCGCCATAGTCCCATCAAGATTTTCTACATTCCTCTTTATTCCATCTTTAGTACGTAGCGCTACGCGACCATCATTAATAGTCACAGAGCCATCAAAAGTACCCGACTTATTTGGATCGGATGGTTTTACTAACTTAGTTATACTCCACGACCCATCAGCTAGTTGCCATATATGAAAATCTGGCGCCTCAACGATTACACTAGAAATAGCCGTAGCCCCTGATGTGTTGCCACCGACAATCTTCGGCAAAGAAGATAGTTTAACTCCTACAGCTACCTCTTGAGCAGTTCCAACTAAATGACCATCTCTATCTTTGATAGTCACATCTGTTAGAACAACATCACCATTCCAATTAATTCGGAGAGAATCATAGTCTATAGATCCGTTTATGACATTATTTACTTGTTCTTTAACCATAGGTGCAATGTAAGTTTGAGCCATAGGATTGATGCTGGCACCAACAATACTAGACAAACCTAAAATCGCTGCACCGATAAGGAGCCACTTTTTACGGGTCATAATGATACTCCCATACACATTATGAATAATATAAATATATATACTAATCTTACCACAGACACAGTAATAACTATAGTATTTTCAGAGTGAATTTTATAAAACCTATCAAGAACACTCATTGTCTATAATGTCCATTACAAGAAAAAAAGACGACCGAAGTCGTCTTTTTAAAGATCATATTATTGATTGCCGCCTAGTTTTGACAATTGTTCAACAGCACCACTATTAGCGATAACTTCAGCACCTTGACCTACAGGTGTAGACAATGGAACGCCTGTTAATTGTTCAAGAGCCGCAATGCTAATATTGTAATTATAAAGAGCTTCTACATAGTTATTACGAGCTGTTGTCAACTTAGTTTCTGCATCAAGTACATCAAGGTTCGTACCAACACCTGCACGGTAACGAAGCGTAGCAATACGGAAACTTTCTTGACCTTGTGCGACTGCAGTTTGTGTACTTTGGATTGTTTGTTCAGCAGCTCGTAAATTCAAGTATGCTTTTTGTACGGCTAACAATACAGCATCAACAGTTGCCAAATTAGCTTCTTTTGCTTGTTCAAGTTGTGCATTTGCTTTTTTAATAGCATTTTGTGTTGCACCACCATCCCATAAGTTCCAAGTAGCACTAGCACCAACACTCCAGGACTTTGTACTTGTACCAAAGTAACCATCTGGATCACCATAGCCACGACCAGCTTTTACAGCAACCGTAGGCAAATAACCCGCCTTAGCAGATTTTACAGCTTCTTCCGCAGATTTTACATCAAGAGCTGATTTAACAAGAGCGGAACGATGAAGCATAGCATATGCTTTCGCTTGCTCCAAGGTTACATTATATGGTTTATATTGTAAATCATGCTCTGCTGTAGTAATAGCCGTTTGTGCAGGGTATGCAATAACTTGATTTAAGTTCGCCTCTGCTAAATTTGCAGCATTTTGCGCTTTTACAAGAGATGTTTGAGAATCATCAAGATTTGTTTTAGCGGCCAATACATCGGAGCTCGCCACTAAACCAACATTATACTGTGCCTCTACATTGGTTACATGACCTTGATAATCTTTAACAGCTTGTTGTGCTACATCTACCATATTACGGCTCATAATCAATGTATAATAACCGTTAAGAGCATCATATTTTGATTGTTGTAAAGCCTCTTCATAGCTAGCACCAGTACCTTCACGAGTATAACGTGCAGAATCAATGCTTGCATCGAGTTGTGGATTGAATACAGGCGCACTAATGGAGAAGTTATGACTACCAGATTTGCCACTACCTGTGTCACCGCCCGTTTTTTGAGCACTCCAACCATAACTAACACTTGGATTCTTACCAGCTGCTACTTGGCTTACTGCAGATTTAGCAGCTTCATAACCCCATTTAGTTTGCTTAGCTGTACGATTATTAGCTAATGCTAAATCAACCGTACGGGCTTCGTTTAAAGCTAATGTACGTTCATAGGTTTTACTGTCTAAAACAGATTTTTCTGCTAATTGCTTTTGTGTTAATTGAATAGCTTCTTTTTGATATTTGCTTAATTGGTCTCCGTTGTTAACGGATGTAGTTACTACATCAGCGGCGAATGCACCAGTAGTAACTAAAGAAAGCATTACACCTAAGGAAAGAACCTTTTTATTCATAATATGTACCTCCATACTCATATAGAGTAAATGTGTTAGTCATTAGAATACTTGTTTAATACCGAAATAGGTACCTCCATTCGTAGAACTGAACGGTCTGGTCATTTGAATAACGCCATAGGTATCTTTATGCAAACGTATATCACTACGAATACGATATTTACGATGATTAAGGTCATATAGCGCGGCTGATAAGGACACTGGACCACGGAGGTTATAATCCACCCCAAGACCCAATTCACTTTCAAAAATACCACCACGCACCAACCATTTAGAACTGATAAATCGACCTGCATTCAGATCAAAAGTAGTATCATCACCTATATTAGAAAGGCCAATTTCAGCCATTCCTTTATTGTTAAAGGCACGTACTCTACCATTGACACGGAATTCATTATCCGTTGTGTTATACAACAAATCTACAGATGGTTCAATCTTGGTAGATGACTTTTTTTCAGTCATACCAACCTCTACACTCTTTCCATTTACATCCGTTTGGTACGCCTTTCCGCCCATCAGTTTATTGATGCGAGCTGAAATCTGTGCCGTATTATGTAAAGTCTCCTTAATATTTTCTTGTGCTTTAGGATCTGTTACAGTTGATTCCATGGTACGAGCCATATTATCTACACGATCAGTAGTTTGTTTTAAATTAGTTAAAATAGCACGCATATCATTGCCTGCATTACCATCAGCATTAAACTGTTGTGCTGCTTGATTTAGCTGAGCCGTTACATCCGCCATATTTTGTGTAATAGCTACCGCATTATCAGCCATCACAGCTGTAGATTGCAAAGAATATTTAAGTGCACTTTGAGTTGCAGGATCACCAATAATACTATTAATAGACTGTAGCATCTTCTCAGTACCATCCATTAATTTTTGTGCACTCTGCATGGCCTTATCCACAGCATCAACGCCTTCACCTTTAACGGAGTCACCATCTTGTAAATATACTTTAGACTGTCCTGGTGAAATTTGAATAAATTTATCACCTAAAAAACCATCTGACCCCAAGGAAAAGATTGAGTCACTTGGAATCTGCGTTTTTTCATCAAGTTTCATCTTAACCACAACGCCACGCGGTGTAATTTCAATATCAGAAACAGTCCCGATGGCCACGCCGGAAAATTTAACCTGATTCCCATTTTTTAGGCCATTTACTTGAGTGAAATCACCTGTAATTGTCATTTGCGGTTTAGCCCAAATATCGATACGGCCTACAAATAGTATGCCTGCAATAAATAGAACTATACCTATTATTGTAAAAGCCCCTACCTTGGCCTCCATCGTCCACTTCATTATATATCTCCCATCGCAGATTCGTTAATCGGCTCTGCTTCACCATGAATAAATTGTTGTACCTTCTTATTTGTAGAATTCTTAAATTCTATTGTATCAGAAATTTCTACAAAATGCCCCTGATCGAGTAAAGCTATGCGGTCAGCAACATAAAATGCTGACTGCATATCATGTGTTACCACGATAGAAGTACAACCAAGCCGATTCTGCATCCCCTTAATTAGCATACTAATCGTACCTGATGTAATAGGATCTAACCCTGATGAAGGTTCATCATAAAGAATTAAACTCGGATCTAGTGCTATAGCACGAGCTAAGCTAACCCGCTTTTTCATACCACCAGATAACTCATTAGGCATATAGGACTCATATCCCTTTAAACCAACCCAATCAAGTCTTTCTGCCACAATGCGTTTGATTTCGTCATCCTTTAACTTCGTATGTTGACGCAAACCAAAAGCTACGTTCTCACCTACCGACATAGAATCAAACAAAGCTGAATATTGGAATACCATCCCCATTTTTCTTCGTACCGTATTAAATTCATCTTCAGATAATGTAGTTATATCTGTGCCATCTACGATAATCTGCCCTGATGTAGGACGTTGTAAACCTATTAATAAGCGAAGTAATGTACTTTTACCACTACCACTGCCGCCTAATATAACTAACGTCTCCCCATCATTAATAGTGAGATTAACAGAGTCTAAAATCACACGTGACTCGTAGGCAACTACAACATTGCGTAGTTCAATCATAAATCCCTCTAAAAATATCCACTAAAATAACAATGTAGATAAAAAGTAATTTAATACAAATACTAGAATAATACTAGTTACTACAGAACTAGTAGTGGAAAAACCAACAGCTTCTGCGCCCATTTTAGTTTCCATGCCCTTATAAGCACCTACCAATGCAATGACAGCACCAAACACACTAGACTTTATAAGTCCTAAGGTGAAATCTGAAATGGTAGAAAACATTTGAATAGAATCTAAATATGTACTAGGCGCCAAACCCTTGATAACAGTGGCTACAAAGTAACCACCGGCAATACCGATAACAACACCATAAAATGCCAAAATTGGCACCATAATCATACACGCTACTACACGTGGTACCACGAGGTAACCAACAGGATCAACAGCCATAACACGTAGGGCATCAATTTGTTCTGTTACCTTCATTGTACCAATTTCAGCCGTGATAGCTGCGCCAACACGGCCGGCTAATACTACACCAACTAAGATAGGACCCAATTCACGGCCCATAGCTACAGCCATAAGGCCACCTACTGTACTTTGAGCACCATAGGTAATGAGTACATCTGTAATCTGTAAGGTCATAACGGCACCAGCAAAGAGTAGAGTTAAGCTAATAATAGGCAAGGAGTCTACCCCTAAGTGAGCCATCTGTTGAAATACATGCCACAGATTAATCATTTTTAATTGTTTTATTGTTTGCCACACTAATAATGTAGCACTACCCATCTGCGATAAGCCGTTTATGACGACTCGACCTATCGATTCTAGCCAACTCAACAGTCTATCCCTTTCCCTTACAGTTTCAACTTATTCAGCTGTATTTGTTCCACCAGCATTAGCCTCATCTTTTTTATTGGTTTCTTTCGACTCTTTTTTAGAATCCTTTTTAGACTCAGCTTTATCCGTTTTATCTTTTTTAGATTGATCTTCCAATTCTAACTTGCGTTCCATCTTAATCTGATGTTTCGCTTCTTTGACACGTTTTGCTAATTCTTTATCCCGATCAGCGGGCTTCATTACATGAATCGTAAATTGACCATCACCTTGCACAATGTACTCAGTATCAACAGCAGTCTTTTCAGGTTTCTTTTCATCATCCTTACTAGAACTCAAATCTTCTTGACCTGTTTTTTTCTTTACATCCCCTGGCATAGGTTTTGATTCCACATCTTTAAGCTTAGCCTTTTTAACAGATTGAGAGCCATCTTCATCAACTAAGCTGATACCATCTTCCAAAAATTCTACAACGATTTGATTATTTGTATCTGTCTTTTGAATTTCATCATAAAGCTCATCAAAATCTTTATGAACTTTCAAACGGCGTAAAATTTCATCTGTTAAATTATATTTCTGTTTTTCCAATACGTATGGTAATGGAATCTCGCCACCGCCACGCACCTCTAAGGTATACTTACCAATAGCTTGATCTTCAGGTACCTTAAAGAAAATTTGTTTAATAACCTTTTCACCGCGGAACGGCTCTAATGTTACATCTACTACGATAGTATCCCCAGGAGAAACTACAGTAGACGAAGCAGAAGCATCGATAAGCTTTGCTGTTTTCTTATCTTGCGTTACGTTTGTTTCAACCGAAATATCCGAAATTTCATAGTTGATGAATCGATTGTTCATAAGAACATCAATGACATTATAAAATTCATCAACTGCTTTTTCACTAATAGAATCAGAGCTGTAGAACATATTTGTCCGCGTTAATGGCTTATGTTCTTTCCCTTTTGGCGTAATAGTATAAGAAATTGTAGCCGTACCAGAGCCACTGCGATCCAATGTTTTATTCAACATATTGTATAAGGCTGTAGCTGCTAAAGTTGGTGTCATTTCACCATCTTCAATAACCTTGACGGAACTAGTTCTATCACGGCCCATATCAATATCCTTTAAATGGAATCGCAATGGAATACCTGGCGAAATCACGCCTGATACACCTGCAATACCGGCACCTCTATCTTCGGTAACAGAGCCAATCTCTTTACCCATAGAGCCAAGCTTAAAGGCAGCATTATAGCTTTTTACAACGGTAAAGATACTTGCATTGTGCATAAAATAGTTAGAAGAACCATGTTTTAAGAATGGATGACCAAAGGCAACAACCTTTTCACCATCTACATGAGTAACAGTACCAATAGCGCCCAATTTAAGGTCACCATCAACTAGCAAAGCCGCTACTGAGCCACCAGCTTCTAAAGGTTTTGCAATTTCATCACCACTAGCACTTGCGGTGTCATATGTTTCATATTTATATTGTGGTAACTTCGATTTAAAGTATTCCATTGATGCCGCATCGAAGCCATATGCCATAAGTGGAGTACCTAAAGGAATCAATTGTGTATCATCCCAAGGTTTAGATAAGTTTTTCTCATATGGTATATTCCATAGTTTGACCATATCCTCAATAGGAGTAATCATACCTATCGTACCATCCGCAAACCCCCAGCCATAAGCAACAGCCCCAACGAGTTTACCATTTATATATACAGGGCTACCACTCATACCATGCGCAATGCCACCAGTTTGATCCATAACGGGGCCGGAAAACTTGGCTAAAATAAGATGACCAGATGGTCCCTTATCCTTCATGACACCCAGTACCTTTACATCAAAGGTGGAAATAGTATCCCCTACGATTACAGTTTTTGCAATACCTTCCATACCTGTTGTTACATCATTGACAGGCATAAAATCAATAGCCTGTGCAGTTGTAAGTGAAGTACAGAAGAAAAGCGCCAGTATCGCTTTTCTATACCAACGCCAAGAATGAGAAAACTTCATTCCTTCTCTCCTTTATTTACTTTCTACAGTGACAACGATTTGATCACGAGAAACGTCTGAACCCACTGTAACATTAACCGCCGTTACAGTACCAGTTACAGTAGATTTAGCAGCAGCCATAGGACCAGCCAATGTCTCTACAGTCACCAATGTTTGGCCTTCTGTTACAGAAGTACCAACAGAAACTGTAGAAGCAACTTTACCTGTTAATACACTTTGGTATGATACAGGGGCCGCCATTACAGAGCTAACACTTAAAATACCTAATGCAGCTAAAGCTAACACTACTCTTTTCATAACGATCCCTCCTTTTACAAAATTAGTTATGTATTTATAGTATACTAAATTATTAGTAATATTTCAAACAAAATTGTATGCAACGAATCTATTTTATGATTACTATATCCTCATAACTCATAGGTGCAGAAGATTTGTGTACATAATCATCATTGATAACTATATCAATGCTACCTTGATTTGATAATTCAGCGCCATCAACAACACCTAATTTAGACAATAACTGAGCTCCTTCTTTTTGAGTCACACCTACAGATTGAAGTTCGGATTTATCAACTGTTAGCACAACTAAATCATGTTCCTTTGTGGTTCCAATGAAACTACGACCTTTGTTATTAGATTCATCAGCTCCTACATAGCGACCGCCTTTCATCACCATAGTGCCCACTTCTAAACTAGCTCCACCGGTAGTACTAACTTGAGCAAGTTCTTCTCTATTTTGAATCGTAATAGGTGTTCCAACTTTTAATTTACGTAAAGCACTTCCAGATTCGCCATGACCAGACAATACGTATTGGTTTTCCCCAATTTTAGAATTTCCCTTTTGTTTACTAATAACCTTGCCATTAGCTACAGTCACTTCATAACCATATTCATTGGTCTTTGTAGAAGGACCATAAGTTGACGTATAAAGGGTCAATGCATTCTCTTTACGAACCGTATCAACGGAGGTGATTACAAAACTCTCATTCTTTGTTTTAGCTTGAAGCAAAGGTTTTTTCTCTTCTATAAAGTATCCTCTATTAGGCGTATATCGTAACGTACCACGATTAGAAATACGCTCTAAATCAATGGCTCCATCACTCGCCACTGAGTAAGGTCGTTCAAAACTGCCCCCTTTTACCTTTGCTCCAATGATAGCTGTATGAGCTTGAGTGACAGAAGATAATGGTTTACCTTCTGGAACATGCGCCACCACCATAGGTGAATCATTATCTACGGTCAATGCAAAGGCTTGAATTTTCCCTTCAGCTACGGTGTTATTAATTTTGCTATACGTTACAGATTTATTTACATCTTTTGTAGTCTGTTGCGCATAGCCAGAAAATAAATCCACTACTATACGCGAAGGCTTTTCTAATGCAAACTCATGATGTTGTACATCCTTATTCGCTGTTAATGTTACTCGTAAGGCCCCATTAACCGGTTGTAAACCAATGCCTTTAAGAACTCCCGTTTTTTTATCATTTTGTGATATGGGGCCAGTTAAACCATTTGTAGTACCCCCTAAGTTCAATGTAAGAGCATGTGTTTCTTCATTATAGGATTGAGTCCAAGATACAGGCATTTCAGATACATCTAAAACAATTCGGCTTGTACCTTCATGATTAGATACGCGCACCCCTGTTAAATTACCGGCCTCAGCATGAGGAACGGTACTACCCAGTAGACCTAAAACAGCAAAAGTCATATACAGATATCGTTTCATCTTTAATTCCTCTATAGCTACAAACCATAATAATGGCCTTATATCATTACATCAATTTTACGCAATATACTTTTACTATAGTATACAGCATAAAGATGAAAAATTCAAAAAATAAACGAAAAACGAAGTTACAGTCTAAAGATACTCCATACATAAAATAGAATAACTGTAGACCATAACCTCGTCAATTTAAGCTTACTTCATCATGATATATTATTGTAACTATATTATTGTAACTCATCTAATGTATCACGAAGCTGTGACATTTCATCTAAAGCCTTTGCAACACCTTTAATTACTGCATATCTTGGAGATTCTACAAGGTATGCCGCGATTCCAATAGAACGTGTAATAACACGGTCTAATCCATCGATGAGCGCGCCACCACCAGTAAGAATGATACCATGATCATTGATAGCGGCCACAAGTTCCGGTGGAGTTTTTTCTAAAATGGACTTAACGCCTTCCAAAACATTCATCACTTGTGCTTCTAGAGCACGTTGAATCTCTAAAGAATTCACCGCAACCATCTTTGGTAATCCAGAACTTGCATCTCGTCCTCGTACCTCAATCGTACGCTCCTTTGCACGACGATCCACAGTCCCTACAGAAATTTTAATTTTCTCTGCCGTTAGCGGACCAATAACGAGGCGCTTCTTACGGCGGATATAACGGATAATAGATTCGTTAAAAGAATCTCCACCGATGCGAAGTGATTCACTTACAACCACACCCGTATCACAAAGAACGGCAATATCCGTAGTGCCACCGCCAACATCGACAACCATCGCCCCTACGTGCTTAGCATCATTGAGACCAGTCCCCATAGCAGCAGCCAATGGCTCTTCAATAAGGACCGTCTTTTTTGCACCGGTTCTGAGTAAGGCCTCTAAAATGGCGCGTTTCTCTACAGGTGTAATGCCTGATGGCACACATACGATAATACGCGTCTTCATCAATCTAGAAGCAGGTACAACGGAGCGAATAAAGTACTTCAACATGAATTCTGTCATATCATAATCTGCAATAACGCCCGCTTGAACTGGACGGATGACGGAAATCCCTTTTGGAGTGCGGCCTACCATAGAACGTGCAGCCTCACCTAAAGCAAGAATATCACCGGTTTTATCATCCCGTGCAATATACGCAGGTTCATCTAATACCAAGCCTTTACCCTTCGCAAAAATGAGGATATTTGCAGTCCCTAAATCAATTCCCAAATCGAAGTTTAAGGATCGATTCAAACGACTCATAAAATCTCCAACTTGCTCAGGTCGAACTAAACGTTTTAATGTCATGGCTGGCGTTGTTTTAGCAATCGCTACAGTCTCACGACTACGTCGTTCAGCACGGCGCATTTTTGTAACTTTAATCATGGTCTCGCGCATATTGGAGGCCAAATGATTAGCTTGCTTTGCCACGCCATTTGAAAGCTTAGTAGACTTACGTTTTGTCCTTCTCAATGGTTTACGTGTAGTACTCGCTTTCGAATTCTCAACCTTTGCAGCACCTAAGTTCTGTTGCTCGTTGTATAAAGCCGGCCCTTTAGAGCGCCGGCTTCTTTTCTTTTTATTTTGTTTTGGCTGTGTACTCTTATTCGTCAACCCGAACAATATCAGCACCTAACCTTTGCAATTTACCTACAAAATCATCATAACCTCGGTCAATATGATGTAAACGACCGACTTCTGTTCTACCTTCCGCAGTCAATGCAGCGCATACCAGCGCCGCTCCAGCACGCAGGTCAGTAGCATTCACTATAGCCCCATGTAAGCTTGGCATACCTTCGACAATAGCTTGACGATTATCGATGTCAATATGCGCCCCCATTTTACGAAGTTCAGCAACATGCATAAAACGATTTTCAAATACAGTTTCTGTTACTGTACTAGTGCCTTCCGCAATCGTGGTAAGAGCCATGAATTGAGCTTGCATATCTGTTGGGAATCCAGGGTATGGCAAGGTTTTAATATCGACAGCTTTAATGCCTTTACCACTACTGATAACGCGAATGCCGTCGATTTCTTCCTCTACTGTTACACCAGCTTCCTTTAATTTAGCCACTACTGGTTTTAGATGTTCTGGCAATGCATTTTCTACGAATACATCACCACCTGCCATAGCAGCAGCGATTAAATATGTACCAGCTTCAATGCGATCAGGAATAACTGTATGAATAGCACCGTGTAATTGAGGTACACCTTCAATACGAATCACATTTGTACCAGCTCCGCGAATATTAGCACCCATAGCATTTAAGAATGTAGCTAAATCAACAATTTCAGGCTCTTCTGCAGCATTTTCGATAACGGTTTTACCTTCCGCCATAGAAGCAGCCATAATTACATTCTCTGTAGCCCCCACACTTGGGAAATCCAAATAAATTTGAGTCCCTTTAAGTCCTTCCGGAGCATGAGCATATACATAATCTTCAGTAATTTCAATTTTTGCACCTAATGCTTCAAATGCTTTTAAATGAAGATCAATGGGACGTGCACCGATAGCACATCCACCAGGCATTGAGATTTTAGCCTCCCCTTTACGAGCCAAAAGTGGACCCATGACAAGAAAGGATGCACGCATTTTACGCACAAGTTCATAAGGAGCTTCCGTAGCAGTCAATGTAGAAGCATCGAAAACAATTTCACCATCTGCATTATTACGAGTGATTTTAACCCCCAAAGACTCGATAACTTGGCAAATCGTGCCTACATCTTCTAAATTTGGAATTTCAAGCAATTTACTAGGCGTTGATGCTAGCAAAGTACCGGCAATAATAGGGAGTACTGCATTTTTAGCACTACTAACACGTACACGTCCTTCCAATCGATTGCCACCTTGAATGATTAACTTTTCCAACAGAATTCCTCCTACACTTTATATCGTTCATCTTGTATAAGCTACAAGACCTTGTATTTATAACGTCATATACTAAATGTTATTATACTATTTTTCGATATATCTCATCAAGAGAATGAGAGAAAATACAAAGAAAAAAAAGCCCTGAATATATCTCAAAAATTTGTGCCAAATTTTTGAGTATATTTCAGGGCTTTATTCTTATTTAGCTTTTAATGTTTTAAGTTTATGATCCATATGCACTGTATCAAGGAAACGAACCGTACCAGTTTTAGACCGCATCACAATAGTATGTGTACGCGCACCACCTGGGAAATATTGAATTGGATTTAATAAGTTACCACGTGTAATGGCAGTAGCCGCAAAAATAACATCATCAGTACGAACTAAATCATTTAATGTGAGCACTTGGTTTACATCGGCAATGCCCATTTCATGGCAACGACGAATTTCTTCTTCCGTTTCTGGTTTTAAGCGAGCTTGCATATCGCCGCCTACACATTTTAAGGCTGCAGCCGCTAATACACCTTCAGGTGCACCACCAGTACCTACAACCATGTGCACCCCAGAACCTTCGATACAACATTCCATAGCTGGATTAACATCACCATCAGAAATGAGCATAATACGAGCCCCTACTTCACGAGCCTCTTTCATCAAGCCTTGATGACGCTCACGATCAAGCATAACCAACGTGATTTCATCTACATTACGTTCCATTTTAGCCGCTACATTTTTGATATTTTCGGTCAAAGATTTCGTAATATCGATAGCACCTGCACCTCGAGGACCAACACAAAGTTTCTCCATGTACATATCCGGTGCATGTAACAAGCCACCTTTTTCTGCAATCGCCATAACTGCAATAGCACCATTTTGACCTTTAGCAATCAAGTTTGTCCCTTCAATAGGATCAACAGCGATATCTACTTCTGGTCCGCCAGCACCTACGTGTTCTCCGATATAAAGCATAGGAGCTTCATCAATTTCGCCTTCTCCGATAACCACAGTACCAGAAATGCGAACAGAATCAAACGCTTGACGCATAGCATCTACAGCAAGACCATCGGCTGCATCCTTTTGCCCACGGCCAAGCAAACGACCGCTACGCAAAGCTGCGGCTTCAACGACACGAGCAAATTCCAAAGATAATGTACGATCCATAATGGGCCTCCTTATAAGTCCTCTATGTATTGATATGACTCTTACCTAGAGTCTCTAACTTATTGATTAGCTTGTTTCCAATCTTCCATAAATTTTGCAAGTCCTGCATCAGTCAACGGATGTTTCATAGCTTGCATGAGTACTTTAAATGGAACAGTTGCAATATGAGCACCTGCTTTAGCACATTGAATAATATGCAGCGGAGTTCTCACACTTGCAGCAATAATTTCAGTTTCAATTTCATGAATAGCGAAAATATCTGTAATATCTTGAATCAATGTAAGACCATCCATGCTGATATCATCAATACGACCCACAAATGGACTCACATAACTTGCACCTGCACGAGCAGCTAATAAGGCTTGGTTTGCAGAAAAAATCAAAGTCACATTCGTTTTAATGCCTTCTTTGCTCAAAATAGCAACGGCTTTAAGACCTTCTGGAGTCATAGGAACTTTAATAACCACATTAGAGCCTAATTTCACAAGGTCATGTGCTTCCGCCACCATGCCTTCAGCATCAGAGGAAATAACCTCTGCGCTAACAGGTCCATCAACAAGGTTTGCAATTTCAGAAATAACTTGTTTCAAATCGCGTTTAGCTTTCACGATAAGCGATGGGTTTGTAGTTACGCCATCAATAAAACCAAAATCATAGGCCTCTTTAATCTCATCAAATTCTGCTGTATCAATAAAGAATCTCATAAAATGCCCCCTCTTATTTAGCCGGTGAAATCACTTCAACGCCACCCATGTATGGCACGAGAACTTTTGGAATTACAACGGACCCATCGGCTTGTTGATAGTTTTCCAAGATAGCAGCTACCGTACGCCCTACTGCAAGGCCAGATCCATTTAATGTATGAACAAATTCCGGTTTACCCTTAGGTCCACGACGGAATTTAATATTAGCACGACGAGCTTGGAAATCAGTCATATTAGAGCAAGAGGAAATTTCTCTATACTTGCCTTGTGCAGGCATCCACACCTCTACATCATAGGTTTTAGCAGAACCAAAGCCCATATCACCTGTGCACAGAGTGATAACACGGAACGGTAATTCTAATAAGCGCAATACTTCTTCTGCATTATCTGTTAATGTTTCTAATTCTTTGAAAGAATCTTCTGGTTTAGCTAATTTAACCATTTCAACTTTGTTAAATTGATGTTGTCGAATAAGGCCACGAGTATCACGCCCCGCGGAACCCGCTTCAGCACGGAAACATGCGGTGAATGCAGTATAGTATTTAGGCAATTCCTCTTCGCTAAAAATTTCACCACCGTGATAATTAGTCAATGTAACCTCAGCAGTTGGAATCAAGAAATATTCCGTTCCCTCTACATGGTACATATCTTCAGCAAATTTAGGCAATTGCCCAGTGCCCGTCAAAGTTTCACGTGTTACCATATATGGCGTCATCATTTCAGTATAGCCATGTTTATCTACATGAAGATCCACCATGAAGTTGATAAGAGCGCGTTCCAAACGAGCCCCTAACCCCTTATACACAGTAAAGCGAGCTCCACTCATTTTGCCTGCACGATTGAAATCAAGGATATCGAGGCTTTCACCTAAATCCCAATGAGCCTGTACATCAAAATTAAATTGACGTGGTTCGCCCCATTTGCGTTGCTCCACATTTTCATCTTCATCGGCCCCTACAGGAACAGATGCATCACACATATTTGGCAACATCAATGCCGCATCGCGCAATTTTGTTTCCACTTCGCGAATACGGTTATCAAACTCAGCAATCTCATCGCCTACTTTTTTCATTTCTGCGATTTTTTCATCAGCATTTTCTTTGTTGCGTTTTAATTTGCTAATTTCTTCTGTTACAGAATTGCGAAGCGCTTTTAATTCTTCTACTCGACCGATCAATTGACGACGTTCATCATAAGCGGATACAAAGGTTTTCAGATCGCCTTTTGTATGACGATTATCTAAATTTTGTTGCACTAAATCAATATTTTCACGGACAAATTTTAAATCTAACATACTATAAACCTCATTTTCCAACTATGTTACGCACAATATATTCAATACGTTTAAGTATACCATATATTGGTGTATTTATCATTAAATTATGTGCTATATACTAGACTTCTCACCAATATTTTATATTATTCATCCTCTTCTTCATCTAGCAAATAATCTTTTGCCATCCATTTACGCGTGCCTGTAAAAGAAATGGTCACCCATTTTTCCGTTGGGTTACCGCCGATTTCTTGGTCAATTTCATTGCGAATAGCATCAATTTCAGCAATGGTTTGATATGGAAAACTTTTAGGAACTAAAATATCAATTTCAATGATTCGAGTATTGCCATATACTTGCACGCTCGTCACATAATCTTTAAAATTATACTTTTCCATAAATCGATCCATAATTTCTTGCACTTCATTATGCAATGAAGTTGGTGCCCATCCTAATATTTGTTTCATGGATGGCACAATGATACGAAATGCAGAGGGTATCATCTGTACCGCTAAAATAATTAATACAATAGGGTCAATATAAGTAGCCCATCTAGCATATTCAGTACTTTCTAGCATAGTAGCTACAACGAAACTAATCAAGATAGCCGCTTCTAACAAAGCATCGACATACCAGCTTACATTATCAAATTTAATCAAGTTAGACTGCAAACTTTTATTAATACGACGTACATAAAGATAGTAAGCAGTATCCGCAACAGTAAAGAATATAGCATAGAAAATAGCTGGCCCGAAGTCTACGTGACGTCCACCAGACAAAAGATCTGTAATCCCACTAGATAAGGCATAAATTACTATGAGAAGAATAAAAAAGCCCTCCACGGCGAGCACCAGAGGTTCAAATTGCCAAAAACCGAATTGGAATCGCTTACTCGTTTCTCTAGCAACTAACTTAGCTGTCATAAGCATCATAATCTTAATAACAACATCAACGAAGGAGAATACCCCATC
This sequence comes from Veillonella sp. AF36-20BH, assembly GCF_003602765.1. Lineage (NCBI taxonomy): Bacteria > Bacillati > Bacillota > Negativicutes > Veillonellales > Veillonellaceae > Veillonella > Veillonella sp. AF36-20BH. The sequence goes on along the minus strand of NZ_QTLR01000005.1, from coordinate 42,384 downwards.
TAACAACACTGCACTAGATCCCGTTACAATCCCCATCACAGTGCCGCTCACCGCAACTAGCGCCATCAAAGCAACAGATTGCATTAATAGCTTTTGTTCAATAGAGCGTCTTGCTCCTAATATATCCATTAAGACCCCCACTTTCTTAATTTGTACATTTTTTTATTATACACCAAGTGAATTGATGAGCAAAATCGCCCTGTTCAGTAATATAAACAGGAAAGCTATAAAACCTACCATAAATCATAATCCAAAGTTTATCTAACACCTCGGTCAGTTTCTAAAAGAAGCACCGAAAAGCAGCTAGTTTGAAGGGTATACAAACTAGCTGCTTTAAATATATCAATATTTTTTTCTGTAAGATATAAACTTTACCCTTTTGGACTCGGAACTACGCGACCAGCCACATAGCGTTCAATAATATGGCGATCATCCCCTACATATAGCCAGCGCTCTAAACGCTCTTCCAAAGAACGTTCATTTAGGTCGAATAGGGACGTATCATCGATAATAAGGGCATCTAATTCATAGCCTTTTTCAAAGCTTCCAACGTGGCCAAAAAATTGTCCACCACCCTTGGTAGCCATATAGAAGGCTTCACTCAAGGTAAGAGGTGCATAGTTTGGGTCTACTTCAGCCCATTTCATTTTCGATAGACCAATAGCTTCAGTAAGGACCTTTGCCATCGATACAATATGTCCACCAGAAATATCGGAGCCTAAACCAATTGGTATATTCCGCTCAATCAGCTTACGAATCGGTGCAATTCCGCTAGAAAGATTTACATTCGAATATGGACAATGAGATACCATAGTCTGCGTTTCAGCCATGCGATCCATTTCTACATCGCTCAAATGAATGCAATGGGCCATTACAGTTGGCACGGTACCCATCAAATGATGTTCATAGTACACATCTGTATAGTTTGACGACTCAGGATGTAACGATGCGACCCAATCAATTTCGCCGTGATTTTCCGACAAATGAGATTGAACAGGAACATCGTATTCTTTCGCTAATTTAGCAAGTCCTGTCATGAGTTCACTCGTACAAGATGGTACAAAGCGCGGTGTAATAATAGGTTTAACTAAAGGTCCAAATTGAGCTGACGCATCTAACCATACTTTAGTATCAGCTAAGGATTGATTCGTTTCTTCAATCAAAAATTCCGGACTATTACGGTCCATGTTTACCTTGCCCACATAAGCTGACAATCCTGCTTTTTGTAAAAGCTCCATCAACACCAATGTACTGTCTTTATGGATTGTGCCAAACAAAATACTTCTCGTCGTACCATTGCGCCATAAATCGTGAACAAAGGCACCATATACTAGACGAGCATAGTCAGGATCAATAAATTTTGCCTCTTCAGGAAATGTATAAGTTTCAAGCCATGGTAACAGTTCCTTATCCATACCAAGTCCACGATTACAATATTGTGGTGCATGCGCATGGGTATCCACAAAACCAGGAATAATGAGATTATCACCGTAATCAACAACATCATACTCTGTATAAACTGTAGGAATACTTTCACCACAATGAACAACCACCCCATCTACAGCAATAACATAACCCTGTTGAATAGATACAAGTGCTGATGGATTCGGTGTATATAATATATTTCCTTTTAAAATAATCGTTGAATTCATATAACCTCCTCGCGTGATTAGAGCCCTAAAGTACTGCGCCCATATACTACGCTAGATTTTCGTTTAATAGACTATGCTATATGATTCATAGTATATGCTATTTAAATAGCAAAGTGAATGATGAACGCCACAGTCATGATGTACATAATAGGATGAATTTCATGATGACGACCTGTTGCCAATTTAATTAATGTATAAGAAATAAAACCAAAGGATAAACCTTGAGCAATACTAAATGTTAATGGCATAAGAAGAATTGTTAAGAACGCAGGCAATGCTTCCGTGAAATCAGTAAAATCAATATGCGTTACCTCACTCATCATAAATACGCCAATAGTAATCAGTACAGGTGCAGTCGCTTGTACCGGTACCAATAAGAACAATGGTGCAAAGAATAAAGATACCAAGTATAAAAGGCCAGTTACTACTGCCGTAAGACCTGTGCGACCACCATCAGCAACGGCTGCCGCACTTTCAATATAAGAAGTAACTGTAGAGGTACCTACAACGGCACCTGCTGCGGCACCAATAGACGTACATAGCAAGGCACGATTCAAACCTTCAAATTTCCCTTCTTCATTTACTAAGTTTGCTTTTCTCGTTACACCAATCAATGTACCGATATTATCGAACATATCCACAATAGTAATGGAGAAGATAATGGAGAAAAAGCCATACCCAATAGCACTCATTACATCAAGTTGACCAAATGTGTCTACTGGAAATGGTGGTACCAAGTTAAAGATATCCGAACTAGATATAGGAACCTTAGTCAAACCTAACACCATAGCCAAAATCGTAGTGAAGGCCATACCAATTAACAATCCACCCTTAACCTGCTTAGCTAATAAAATACTTGTAATAAACAAGCCTAACAATGTTAATAGTACTGCAGGATCTTTCATGTTCCCAAGGGTTACAAATGTAGCATTATCAGAAATAATTATATGAGCATTTTTAAAGCCAATGAAGGCAACGAATAAACCAATACCTACGCCAATAGAGGTTTTCAGCACTTGTGGAATACCATCTACTATTTTATTAAGAACTTTAGTAACTGTTAAAATAACAAAAACTGTACCGGAAATAAAAACGGCACCTAATGCAGTTTGCCAACTAAGGCCCATAGCACCACAAATGGTATACGAGAAAAATGCACTTAGGCCAAGTCCAGGGGCTACGATAACCGGAACATTAGCAACAAAACCTATTAGCATTGTCGCAAAGGCAGTTGTTAAAATTACAGCCGCTACAGCACTACCATGAGGCATTCCTGATACAGATAATAGATTGGGTATTACTGCCAGAATGTATACTGATGCAATAAACATTGTAATACCCGCAAAAATCTCAGTCGTTACTGATGTTCCATGTTTGGTTAACTTGAAAAACCGATCAAGACAACCATTGGCTTGATTACCTCTTTCATAATCCATTGAACTCATCGCACTTACCTCCTAAACTTTTAGAAATATAAATTTAGTTAAATAAAAAACGGCTACAAGAGCATCATAAATAAGCTCTTGTAGCCGTAAATCTCGGTTCACGCTAGAGAGACTTGACCCATCCCGTCAAGGTTATACAAGGTATGTAGTAGTTCTATACAGTTAATCTATATCATCACATTCAGATTCGATAAAGTAAAGATAAATAAGAAAAACTTTATATGCATGAATTTATATCATATATATTATGTAAATACCACATCTCACACTTAGTATAAAATTATTTTTATACAATGTCAATAACAATTGATGAATAATCATAAACTATTCTTTTATCCTAGAAATTATTTTCTATAGACTTTATATCGTTAATTTTTTTATATACTTATAGACTGGTACAGGAGCTCAACATATTAACCACTCCATTAATCCATCGTATAAAATTACATATAGCATTCATGTTTCAATACATATTTAAAGGCAGTATCGTAGTAACAGGTTTAAAATGATATTTATATGATACTAACTATTTCATAAATATATAAAAAGCTCCCTACTCAAAGAATAGGGAGCCTTAATAGTGTCGATTATTATTCTGCTTCTTCAGCTTCAAAATGCTTAGGAGCTTCTGGTTTCATCAACGGGAACAATAATACATCTCGAATAGATGCAGAGTCTGTTAAGAACATAACAAGACGGTCGATACCAACACCAAGACCAGCTGTTGGAGGCAAGCCGTACTCAAGAGCAGTAACGAAATCCTCATCCATACGATGAGCTTCATCGTCACCCGCTTCACGTTCTTTCAATTGATCCAAGAAACGTTGTTTTTGGTCGATTGGATCATTTAACTCGGAGAAGCCATTTGCCAATTCACGACCATAGATGAAAGCTTCAAAACGTTCTGTAGCCAATGGATTTTCACGACTTGCTTTAGCAAGTGGAGAAATCTCTTTAGGATGACCATATACAATAGTTGGCTGAATCAAGTTTTCTTCTACATAATCTTCAAAGCAAAGATTTAAGATTTTACCAATACCATCATTTTCTGTGTATTCTACATTTAAGCGATCAGCAATAGCACGAGCTTCTTCTATAGTTGTGACTGCATCAAAATCTTCACCAGTGTATTTTTTTACACCTTCAGCCATTGTGATACGATTCCAAGGAGGAGTCAAATTAATTTCTGTGCCTTGGTATGTAATTTCTTGTGTACCAAGTACTTCTTGAGCACAGTAGGACACAAGATTTTCTGTTAAGCGAATCGCATCCTCTACATCGCCATAGGCTTGGTACGATTCGATAGTAGTAAATTCTGGATTATGACGATTATCGATACCTTCGTTACGGAAGCAACGGTTCATTTCGAACACGCGGTCCATACCACCAACGATTAAACGTTTGAGATACAATTCTGGTGCAATACGCATGTAAATATCGATATCAAGCGCATTATGGTGAGTGATAAATGGACGTGCAGCAGCCCCACCAGGGATAGCATGCATCATCGGTGTTTCCACTTCCATGAAGCCATCATGCATCATGTATTCGCGAATCTTAGCAACGATTTGAGAGCGTTTTACAAATGTATCACGCACTTCAGGATTTACAATCAAATCAACATAGCGTTGACGGTAACGAAGTTCTGTATCCTTTAATCCATGCCATTTTTCTGGTAATGGACGTAAAGACTTAGATAACAATGTTAATTTGTTAACTTTAATGGTAACTTCACCGGTATGAGTTTTAAATACGTGACCTTCTACGCCGATGATATCACCGATATCAAGCATTTTAACGTATTTATAAGCATCTTCGCCCAATACATCTTTACGGAAGTATACTTGAATATCACCTGATTTATCACGAATATTCGCAAATGCCGTTTTACCATGGGAACGGATTGTCATCAAACGACCTGCAATAACTACAGGCTGGCCATCATATTTCAAGAAGAAATCTTCTTTAATATCTTTTGCGTAATCTTTTACGACAAAACGTTGGCCAAATGGGTAAATACCATCAGCTTCATATTCGGCTAATTTATCGCGGCGAATTTGCATTTGCTCATTCAGCTCTTCTTGTACATTTTTAATTTCTTCACTCATGTTATCGCCTCTTTGTCGGTAATTGTAAATTATTGGATTGCTAACACTTTGAATGTTACAGGACCATCTGGTGTGGAAACCTCTACTTCATCGCCCTTACGTTTTCCCAAAATAGCTTTACCTACAGGAGATTCATTAGAGATACGATTGTTAAATGGATCCGCTTCAGAGGAACCAACGATAACATATTCCAATTCATCGTTGTACATAGTGTCAAGTACAGTAACTTTACTACCTACAGATACAACGTCACCTTTTACAGATTCATCGATGATCTTCGCAGTGTTAATCTTATTCTCTAACTCTACAATATGACCTTCAATAAAAGCTTGTTCATTTTTTGCATCATCATATTCAGAGTTTTCACTGATATCGCCATATTCAATAGCAGTTTTAATACGTTCAGATACTTCAATACGGCGTACAGATTTATAGTACGCTAATTCTTCTTCTAACTTCTTTAAACCTTCGGCGGTGAGTAATGTTTCTTTTACGTCTGCCATGGGTACCCCACTCTTTCTACATATAAATAATAAGAAAAAGTGTCATAATAAGATGACACCTTATCTTTTGTTTCTAAATTATCTCAACCATTATATAAAAATACTATTCATTTGTCAATCTGACTAACCTTCAGACAATATTTTGCGATACGTTTCTAGTTCATTGTGAAAGCTCGTTACAGTATGAATTGTATTCACTCGATTGCGCCAATATGCAGATTCTGGTAATCCCTTCATATACCAACCCGCATGAGTTCGTATCTCCTTAACAGCCATACCTTCACCCTTGTATTGGCATAACAGGTCAAAATGCTTTAATAACATATCTAGACGCTCTATATCGGTCGGTGCAGGTAACACTTCACCAGTAGCTAGATAGTGGTGAATACGATCAAAGATCCAAGGGTTCCCTTGTGCCCCACGACCTATCATTACAGCGTCACAGCCTGTTTCATCAAGCATTTGCTTAGCATCTTCAGGCTCCACAATATCACCATTGCCAAGTACAGGTACAGATACCGCTTCTTTCACAGCCTTAATATAAGACCAGTCCGCATGTCCACTATACATTTGCTCCTTTGTACGCCCATGTACGGCAATAGCAGCCACACCTGTAGACTCAATGCGTTTTGCAAAATCCACGACATTAATAGAGTCACTATCCCAACCGATACGCATTTTTACAGTAACAGGTACATCAACAGCCTCAACAGCAGCTTCTGCAACACGCGCCGCTAGATCAGGATTTTTCATAAGTGCCGAACCATCGCCAGAGGTAACTACCTTTTTTACAGGACAGCCCATGTTTATATCTACAATATCGGCACCCGCATCGGCCACAACCTTAGCCCCCAAAGCGATTGCTTCTGGATTAGAGCCAAAAATTTGCATGGATACAGGACGTTCTGCCTCTTCAATACGCAATAATTCATGAGTACGTTCATTCTTATATTTAATGCCCATAGCACTGACCATTTCGGTACATACCAAGGCTGCACCATGTTCTTTAGCCAGTAGTCGATACGCAATATCGCTAACCCCTGCCATAGGCGCTAATATGGCTTGACCATCAATTTTGACAGCCCCAATTTGCCACAGTTTATTATTCATATAATTCTATTTCCCTTAATAAAAAAGGTACAGCATAAGCTGTACCCGAATGTACACTACTTCGTTACCTATACGTAACTATATTATAGTAGCATTATTTATTTCTTTCGTAAATAAGGCGTAAACCTTCTAATGTAAGCATAGGTTCTACATGGTCAATGCAGTCTGTAGCACTGCTAATAAGCTGTGCCAAACCACCTGTAGCCACTACAGTTACATGATTTCCCATTTCCGCTTTCATACGAGACACGAGACCTTCTACTTGACCTACATAACCGTAGAACATACCAGATTGCATAGAAGACACCGTATTTCGGCAAATGACTTGCCCTGGGTCTCTCACATCGATACGAGGTAATTTGGCCGCCCGTTGGAATAAAGCCTCTGCAGAAATTGTTACTCCTGGAGTAATAACCCCGCCCATATAATCGCCATTACCTTGTACCGCACAATAAGTTGTAGCCGTACCAAAATCGATGATAATTAAATCGCCCTTATAAAGCTCATGTGCTGCTACAGCATTTACAATACGGTCAGCCCCTACTTCACGAGGATTATCATACTTAATAGCGATGCCAGTTTTAGTACCTGGACCTACAATAAGAGGATTTACATTAAAGTAGCGCAAACACACGCGCTCTAATGTAGGCATTAATGGTGGTACAACCGAGGAAATAATGATAGCATTAATATCTTTTACATCAACCTTACGGTCGTGAAAGAATAAGTTCATCATCAGCATGCCATATTCATCGGTGGTACGGACCCGATCTGTGGAAATACGCCAGTGACCCACAAGTTCTGTCTTGTCGTATACACCGAGAACAATATTGGTGTTTCCCACATCAATTACTAATAACATTAATGCCTCCTATTTACGCGGACGAATTGATACGTCCCCTGCCACAATACGTTTAATTGTCCCATCTGAGATTCTTACTAATAAATTACCATCTTCATCAATATCTGTAGCTACCCCTTCATAGGTATTGCCAGGAGCACGCACTTCAATTTCTTCACCGAGCGTAACAGATAATTGCCGCCATTCATTAAGGGTTTCTTCAAAGCCGCTATCGAGCACTTCATAATATTGATGTTCTAATTCTTCTAATATAAGTCTAAATGCTTCTGTGCGCTCAATATCAATATCTTCCATCGCAAGGGATGTAGCAATTAATTTCAACTCTTCTGGTAATTCTTCTTGTTTTATTTTTACGTTGACCCCAATGCCCATTACAATATGAGAAATTTCTTCCATAGAACCAGACATTTCTGTCAAAATACCTACTAGCTTACGACCATTCACAAGAATATCATTAGGCCACTTTATCCCCGCATCGGTGAGCCCCATCTTATGAAATGCCTTTGTCAAAGCTACAGCAGCCATCAAAGTACACTTTGGAGCCTCTACAGGTGGAAAATCAGGCCGTAAAATCAAGCTAAACCACAAGCCTTTGCCAAATGGAGAATACCAACCGCGAGATAAACGCCCACGACCAGCAGCCTGTTCCTCAGTAACCACAACCGTACCTTCTTCTGCACCTTGTTGAGCTAAACGACGAGCTTCTAAGTTCGTAGACTCCGTGGTATCCATATAAACATATCGTTTACCAAATACATCTGTTTTTAAGATTTGTTTCATTGCCAAGGGGCTCAACAAATCAGGTTCTTCCAATAATCGATACCCTCTCTTGGTATAAGATTCAATTTTGTAGCCTTTTTGACGTAACGCCTTGATATGTTTCCAAATAGCTGTGCGCGAAACATGGCAGGCTTCGGACATATCTTGTCCCGATACGAAACTACCTTGGTTTTGTCTCAAGAATTCTAGCACTTCATCACGCATAGTTTAGAGCCCCTTTCTTTGTCAACCTAGGTTTACAATTCGATTTTACAAGTGTACCTTGTAAAATGCAAGGATTATTTAAAATAATTAATGTTATAATGTATATAGTTATAAAGGTATACATAAAAAAATAGATAACAATAATGCTATCTATTATCCTTCGGAGAGATATATGAAACAGTTTACATTAGAAGAGAAAAATCAAGTTTTAGAGAACCCTTTTATCCATATTCATCGAAAACTGGATGTATTACTCAATATAGGGAAGTTACTAATGGAATGTGGGGCAAATACAAATCGAATCATTGAGGAAATGCTAAAAGCCGCAACATTTATGGGAATTCCTCATGATTACTTAAATATCCATATTTCATATACCACTATTATGGTCAATCTATTACACAAAGAGCGATCCATAACGGTCTTCAGAAAAACACCGGTTCATATTCCGAATATGGCTATGATCAATGCCGTATCAAAGCTCACATGGCGCGCCTTTGAGCGACATTACTCACTAACGACCTATGAACGACTAATTGCAAAACTGGATACAACTATACCGACGTATCCAAACTGGATAAAAGGACTAGCTTGTGCACTAGGTTCGGCAGGTCTTGCATACCTTTACAGTGGCGATATTATCGCATTCATCGTTACCATCATATGTTCTAGTATTGGTTATTTTACGCGCACCCTATCAGGCAGATTAGGGCTTAATGAATATGTAGGAATCGCATTAGGCGGATTTGGTGCCATGATATCGGCTTACGCTTTTTATAGTCATGTAAATAATGAATCCTTACTATATGTACTCGTTTGCTGTACCTTGTTCATGATTCCTGGGGTACCATTGATCAATTGTGTCATCGATATCATTAATAATCATATTTTATCGGGTATGACACGCGCTATTAGAACATTACTGATCGTGGGTAGCATGACTTTAGGTATGGCCATGGCACTCTACTTTAGCCCTGCACCAGCATTTAATTTTGTTGATATTAAACCTCATGTTATTTCCATTGAGCAAGTTATCGGTTCTTTTACAGCTGCAGCTGCTTTTGCGGTACTTTTTAATGCTCCTGTCAGACTATTAGTATCCATTGGTATTGGTGGCGTACTATGTGTATGTATTCGCAATATACTATCCGTAGAATTAGGATTTTCTACACCAGGTGCTACCTTTATTGGTGCTGCCATTATGAGTATTATTTTTGTAAAAGTTTCTACTTGGTTAAAAACATCTAGCACTATCATTATCGTGCCGTCTGCCATCGCATTAATGCCCGGTATACTGTACTACCGATTTCTCTTCGACATGTTACACATCAATGCATTAAATGATGCTAGTCTAATCCTTATGATACAAAATGGTGTAACTGGCACATTTACAACTATAGCTATAGCAATCGGTGTAGCTATACCAAATGTTTTGGCACAAAAATATTTGCAAAAACTAAAAGAACAACGCATGACAGAACTTCTTGCCACACGTCATATAAACGATGGACAGTAAAAAAGAGCTAGCCTTCTAAAAAGGCTAGCTCTTTTTCATTTGGACAAAATCCATTATTTAATTTCATTAGATGATGCTTCACTAGGATCTGCTACAGTACTAGTTATTTCTTTAGCATCAACACTCTCTGGTACTACGCTACCTTCTACTTCAGAAGCTACTTTAGGCTCCTCAGCTTCAGGTTCTTTTGTTGTACCATATTTGTAAAGATTATCTACCGCTTTCGCATCGATTGTTTCCTCTTCTAACAAAGCATTTGCCATGTCATGTAAGAATTTTTCATTATCGCTAAGAAGTTTTGTTACATCTTTATAAGCTTCTTCTACGATACGATGAATTTCAGAGTCGATTTTCGCAGCAATTTCTTCACTATAGTTGCGCTCATGGCCTAGGTTTTTTCCTAAGAAGATTTGTTCTTGTTGTTCACCAAACACGATAGGACCAAGCTCATCGCTCATCCCCCAACGCGTTACCATAGCGCGAGCAGTATTAGTTACACTTTGAAGGTCCCCAGAAGCGCCTGTACTGATTTCATCTAAAATCAAGGCTTCTGCAATTCGACCACCAAGAGCAACTCGAATATCTGCTAATAATTGAGATTTTGTTTTGTAGTTTTGTTCCTCAGTAGGAAGCATCATAGTGTAGCCACCAGCTGCACCACGAGGAATAATCGTTACTTTATGAACAGGATCTGCATGAGGCAATAGATGTGCCACGATAGCATGACCAGATTCATGGTATGCTGTCAATTTACGATCCTTATCGCTCACAATATGACTGCGGCGTTCAGGTCCCATACTAACTTTTTCACTGGCTTCTTCAACTTCAGCCATAGTAATTACTTTTTTGTTAAGACGAGCCGCCAAAAGAGCTGCTTCATTTAACAAATTGCTCAAGTCTGCACCAGTAAAGCCTGGAGTTTTCTTCGCAATTATTTTCAAGTCTACATCATCAGCCAAAGGCTTATTACGAGCATGAACTTTCAAAATTGCTTCACGGCCGCGTAGATCTGGACGACCTACAATAACTTGACGGTCAAAACGACCTGGACGTAAAAGTGCAGGATCTAGAATATCTGGGCGGTTTGTTGCAGCGATAGTAATAATACCTTCGTTGGCACCAAAGCCATCCATTTCAACGAGCAATTGGTTTAATGTTTGTTCACGTTCATCGTGACCACCACCAAGGCCGGCACCACGTTGGCGACCAACCGCATCAATTTCGTCTATAAAGATGATACATGGGGCGTTCTTTTTCGCTTGTGTGAAAAGATCACGCACACGAGAAGCACCAACACCAACGAACATCTCTACAAAGTCAGAACCAGAAATCGTAAAGAATGGTACCCCTGCTTCACCAGCAACAGCTTTAGCAAGTAATGTTTTGCCTGTACCTGGAGGTCCTGCCAATAATACACCTTTCGGAATTTTAGCACCGATAGTTGTAAATTTGCCTGGATCCTTTAAGAACTCTACTACTTCTTCTAATTCTTGTTTTGCTTCTTCAGCGCCAGCTACATCTTTGAAGCTAACCTTTACATTGCCTTCACCCATCAATTTAGCACGGCTTTTACCAAAGTTCATCACTCGGCCACCGCCACCTTGCGTTTGTTGCATGATGAAGAAGAATAATACTACCAAGATGATAATCGGAATAGCAGAACCTAACAAGCTCATCCACCAAGCAGGTTGCTCAGGTGGAGCTGCAGTAATTTCTACACCATTATCTTGTAAAGTTTTGATTAATGTTTCATCAGTTGGCGCATAAGAATTGAATTCTGTTCCATTTTTTAGTTTACCTTTAATACCATGATCATTGGTAATCGTTACGGACTCAACCTTTTTCTGTTGTACTTGTTGAATAAATCCTGTATAACTGAGTTCAGATTTATTCGCACTTTGACCAGAGAAAGCGTCAATGGCGATAACGAAAGCGGCAATGATAAGTAAATAAAGGACGATATTTTTTGTAAATCGACCCAAAATATTACCCCTTTCAATAATAGTTTAGTGGCATAAACGAATTGAGTACATCTCGTTGAGAGATGCACTCATATATTATATCATATTTTTAATCTTGATACATTTCTTCCTTTAAAATACCTATATAAGGTAAGTGTCGATATTTTTCTGCATAGTCTAAACCATAGCCGATAACAAAGTAGTCAGGAATGACAAAGCCTACATAGTCTACTTCTACATCCATTTTACGGCGTTCAGGCTTATTCAATAACGCTGCAAGGCGTACACTTTTAGCTCCACGGGCATGTAAATTTTCTAGCAAGTAATGTAATGTTGTACCCGTATCTACAATATCTTCTACAACGAGTACATGCTTTCCTTCTACAGAGCGATCCAAATCTTTTAAAATTCGAACTACCCCTGTACTTGTTGTACCGCTGCCATAGCTAGAGCAAGAAATAAAATCGAAGCTTACATCCACATTCTCATCGATAGAACGAGCTAAATCTGTAAAAAAAACGATAGCACCTTTCAATACCCCTACGAGAACTACGGATTCCCCTTTATAGTCAGCACTGATTTGACGACCTAATTCAGCCACACGAGCCTTTAATTGTTCCTCTGTATATAAAATATCTTTTGCATCTTGATGCATCTATATGACCTCCGCAATTCATATTAATGTTTGCAATATACTTTTATTGTATCACATTGAGCACTTACTTTTATACTTTTAATATTGAAAGTTTTCCCTTCCCCAGTGTTAACAATATCGAGTAATTGCTCTTGATGAGCAGTGGTAAGCTTGATTTCAGGATCAAAGATGCTCACCAGTCTTTGCCACAATCGACGTTGGATAGACAACGGCTTCTTACGTAACCCCCTACGAGATATAAACGCGCCCTCATCAGAGATAGTTACTAACTCATCAAACGCCATATCCGTTAAATTAGAAATAAGAGAAATGTCTTCGCGTACAGAAGCCCCTAGCCTTACTATAGCATCGATAACGATAGGATTAATGGCTTTTAACTCAGGTATAATGCAATGACGAATTCTATTTCTTTGATATCGTACATCCTCATTTGTACTATCTATACAGTAAGAAATATCTTTCTCTTTTAAATATAGAAGTAATTCTTCTTTTGTGACATCTAACAGAGGTCTTACTACTGGAACAGTATAATCATTACTAACAACGGCCATGCCTGTCAAACCATTAAGTCCAGTCCCTCTAATAAGATGTGCTAAAATTGATTCTGCTTGGTCATCTTTATGATGAGCTACTGCAATATAGTCATACCCCTCAGACTGTGCTATACCGGTTAGCCATTGATACCGAACGTGGCGACCTATAGTTTCCTCTGATAGCTTTTGCTCTTTACTCAATTTCGGCACATCAAAGATAGCCGTATAAAATGGCAATCCTAGTATTTCCACTTGATTTCGCAACCATAAGACCTCATCCTTGCTTTCAGGACGAATACAATGATCTACAATTGCCACTCCAAGCTCATACTCCGTGTGGCGATGTGTAGCAATATCTTGCAACAAATGCAATAAGGCCATCGAATCAGGGCCTCCAGAGCAAGCTACCAAGATACGACTATTCTCAGGAAAAAGATTATGTAATTTTAAAGTGTGATTAACAGTTCGAATGAGTGCTTTCACATTCACGGGCCATCGCCTCCATACCATCTTGGTCGCTCACAAATACATGAGGGACCTCATAGGAATCCATAAAGGACGTTAAAATCTCCGCCCCAGCAACGATGATGTCGGCACGCCCAGCAGGTAAACCTTTTACTTGTATTCTCTCGTCACGACTCATATACCGCAATTTCATAATAATGCCTTCCACCGTTTCACGGCTCAATTTATGACCTTGTACCTTTGTGCCATCATAATGATCTAAACCTAAATCAATAGCAGCCAAGGTTGTTAGGGTTCCTCCAATACCGATAAATTCACCAAATTCACCTTCAATCATCATCGGATCCCAAAGAAAACGGGTTTCCTCCCACACTCGTTGAGGCCCTTCGTCAGATATAGATTGAAGGCGTACCGCTCCCACAGGATAAGAACGGCTCCAGTACACTCCATCCTTGTTACCTAATGCAAGTTCTGTACTACCTCCACCAATATCAATGGTCGTATAATGACGTCCATCCTCTAATTGATTTCCTAAAGCGCCATAAAAGCCATACATGGCCTCTTCAGCACCAGATAAAATTCGCCACTCCATAGGACAGTATGTATTAATACGTTCCATAAATGCAAGTCCATTAGCCGCTTCACGAACAGCGCTCGTCGCAAAACCAAAGCAATAGTCAGCACCGTATTCATTTGCTATTTTTTGTATATCCGTAAAGGCTTGATAGGATGCTTCCATGGATTCATCTCGCAAGGTACCATCTGTATTTCGTTGACCTAAACGAGTAGTCCACAACTGCTTAGGCTCATAACGCCACTCGTTATTCTCATAGGTAGCCAATAATAAGCGCACCGAATTAGAGCCAATATCGATAATTGCTAACTTCATAATTGCTCCTTACATATAAATAGATTTTTCCTAATACTATTATAGCGTTAATACTCTATACATAAGTAAAGAGATGGCTAGATGCCATCTCTCACTATTAATCTCGACGACCACCTCGGCCTCCGCGTTTTCCTTCGGTATTACGTTTTAAATCGTGTAATCGTTCATTGCTATCGCGCAAGAATGATTTCATCTTCGCTTCGAAAGACTCTATGCTTTGTTTCGATTGAACACGATGAGGACGTTTTTCTTCGTCCATCCCCTCTTTAGGTTGTGTTTGACGAATGGAAAGTCCTATTTTATTACCATCAATAGATAAAACCTTAACCTTTACTGGATCCTCAACCTTTAAAAGGGTATTAATATCTTCGATATACCCATGAGCTACTTCAGAAATATGAACTAACCCTGTTTGCTTTTCTCCTAAATCAACAAATACGCCGAATTTTGTAATACCTGATACGGTACCATCAATAATGTTACCAACTTCGATTGCCATGCAACCTCCTAATTAATGCGGAAACCTTAAACTACAAACTGATGCAAAGAAAAAATAATAGAATACACTCTATTTTACATACGGTACTTCACCAGGCTTTACCAATCCTAACTCCTCACGAGCAACCCCTTCTATGGTCTTTGGATCTTGTAACCTAGCCTTTTCCTGTTCTAACTCTTCATTTCGCTGCTGTAACTCTTGCAATTGTTGCTCTATATGTTGTTTTTCTTGATATACAGCCACCAAGCGATAAGCCTGCCCTAACAGTAACAGCACCATAATCCCTATGCCAATTCGCTTGATCCACATGAGGATAATACGCTGATCCTGTGCTTTGCGATTAGGACGAACCCGTTTGCGTGGCCTTTTTGGGCGTTGTACATCCATAGTGTCCTGAGTCATAATGTCCCCCAAATATTCATCATCTGTATACTGTCATTTTTAGATTATACCACATAACAGAGCTTGGGACTAAAGAAAATTACAGATATTTCTCATTAAGAACGGTAACATAAATCCGTATAAATTTAAAACTCCATATGCGATGTAAACTTTCTATATACAAAAGTAAACATCCACTTACATAGCCTCAGCCTTTGCAACATGTTCACGAATGACAGCACAAGAAGCTTTAAATAAGGCTAGCTCTTCATTAGTTAGTTGCAGTTCAAAAACATCTTCTATGCCATCTTTACCAATAACAGCAGGAGTAGATGCAAATATTCCTTCTTCTCCATATTGTCCATTTAAATAACAGGAGCAAGGCAATACCTTCTTTTCATCATGGAATACGGCGCGAATCAATTCTGTGGTAGCACTCGCAATACCAAACTCCGTAGAGCCTTTACCAGCTAGTACATGATAGCCACCAATTTTAACATCATCTAGTACTTTTGTATGGTCAAGTTTAGGAAATCTATGAGGTAGCTCTCGATATAATTCTAAAAGTGGTTTACCTTGTACACAGACATGGGACCACGGCACCATGGCACTACCTCCATGTTCACCTAAACAGTAGGCCGTAATAGAGCGATTACTAATAGTAAAGATATGAGCTAATTCTTTTTGTAATCTAGCTGAGTCTAGCGCTGTTCCCGTTGAAATGATACGTTTAGGATTCCACTCAAGATGTTTACATAAATAAGTGGCTACTACATCAGCAGGATTAGAAATTGAAATGATAAAGCCTTTGAAGCAAGATTGCTTGATACGTGGAATAACATCTTTAAGTACAGCTATGGTTTCACCAAGACTCTCAAGGCGATCCTGATACAAATTCGGCAAAGGCCCCGCACTAAAAACGAGGATATCACAATCTCCACATTCTTCAATAGGACCTGATGTAGCAGTTACTTGATGTGGAATATAGCTAACGGCATCATTAATATCCATAGCTTGCGCCTGAGCTTTTTTCTCGTCAATATCCATCAAATATAATTCATCAACTTCACCTTGCAAGGCTAAAGAAAATGCCACATGAGAGCCTACATGTCCAGTACCAATAATACCTACCTTGCGTAACTTCATAAGAGCCTCCATACCTTAGCATAAAACGATAACATATCCTCAAATGCCAATCATTTAAATCACGTATATCCGTATATGATTTACCTTAATAGAATCATAACTCATTTAAATTCATCTCATCCAAATTGAGTGGGAACAAATCTTTTTCTTCCATCGCTTGAGGAGATTTTTCTAAATATTGTTTACGCATAGACCATAAGATATCCAAATCTTTAGGATCTAATTTGGATAATGCATATATCATAATAAAATCAGAACCATAATGTCCACGTAAACTATCAGGCACCCCCTTAGAGCCTTCACCACTAATGCGATTATTAAAAAAGCCTTGGATACGACGATTATCTAAATCTATAATAATAAAACCTGATCCATCATACACATATAATGTATGATTAACACGTTTTAATGCACGTACTGTATTCGTAATAAAATACTGGTCCTTCAAATCAATGAGAGACGACTCATAACCAGAATGGTAAAAGTCACCATAATAATGGGCCCCTCCATCGGTAGAGTCCAACAAACTTTTAAATTCGTCTTGCTCATCATTACTGAAGTCAGACAATGCTTTTACCTTTGTTATATTCCGTAAACCTCGTTGGTAATCACCCGATTTAGGAGGTTCTATATGTTGCCCTCTAAAGGTAATGGGCATCAAGCGAAGTGTATTATCAGATAAATTATAAATCCCTAGTCCTTCATAACCTAAGAAATACACTTGCGATCCACTGGTCTTCATAGCTAATATTCGTTTTGAAATAATGGCATCACTAGAATTAACCAGTGTATGCGCTTCTGGATCAATACGTACTGTTTTGCTATCATAATTTGCCCCTACAGCAAGCCAGTAAGATATGCCCATTATAATAAGTGCCAGTACAAATAATCCAATACGTTTTATATTCATCTACACTCTCCATGACTCCCCAATCATAAAACGTAAGAGCATGCGTACAATCTGTATCATGTTTACAATGTATCTAACATTAGCTTATATACGATTCTAGCCTATACCTCCAATTGAGATAATCGGTCGGCAACCTTAACCCCTTTATATGTGAAAGTTGGTAACAGCTGAGATAGCGGTTCTAGTACAAAATTACGATTCCAAAAATGAGGATGCGGTATCACAAGACTTTCATCACACAGAGAAATCATTTTCCCCTCTGTATCGTACACTAAAATAATATCCAAATCTAATGTGCGAGGGCCCCAATGAATCAATCGTTTTCGTCCAGCCGCCTGCTCTAATTGCTGAATAAGGCTGAGCATTTGATGTGGTTCTAGAGTGCTTTCACAAGACCATACGCCATTAACAAAGGTATCTTGTTCCGTATATCCCCACGGCTCAGTTTCAATAAGAGAAGAAGTGACTAGCTTAGAAATTGCCCCATGTTGTTGTAAGGATTGAAAAGCAGAATTGATGTAGTCACTCTTGTCCCCTATATTCGAGCCTACACTGATGTAATAGGTATACATCAAATTTGTCCTCTTGTAGTGATAACCTCAACATAATCCAAAATGCCTGAAATCGGTACAGATGGTTTACGCACCGTTACAGAGAGACCTACAATACCTTGATAATGTTGGTACAAGGAATCGGCGATAAGCGCCCCTAATCGTTCTAAAAGATTGTACTTTTCACCAGTCATAATTGATTCTACAATTTCATATACCTCTACATAATTGATTGAGTCCTCTAATTGATCACTTTGACCGGCCTTTGTAAGATCAGTTATTATTTCTACATCTACAAAAAATCGTTGCCCTTGTTCTTGCTCAGATGCCAAATTTCCGTGGTATCCGTAGAATGCCATATTTTTTAAAACGATTCTATCCATTATTCACCTCGTAACAAGCCGTCTGCTACAGCTAAGGCGCGTTTGTGCATTTTCACATTGTGAACACGCACCATGTCAACGCCTTGGAATACACCTGTAATACAAGCAGCTACCGTACCTTCATCGCGATCTTCTGGAGGCAATCCGCCTAACATAGATCCGATGAAACGCTTGCGGCTTGGAGCAAGTAAAACAGGATATTCGTAAGCCGTTAACTCACCCAAGCGTTGCATAACTTCAATATTTTGTTCTTCAGTTTTACCAAAGCCAATACCTGGGTCAAGCCAGATTTGTTGTGGCGTTACCCCCTCTTTCAACGCTTTATCGATAGCACAGAAGAAGAATGCTTTCATATCTTCAATGATATCACCATAATTTGTATCATTACTATTATGCATGATGATAACAGGTACCTTATATTTAGCCACTACTGCGGCCATGTCAGGGTCATAATGTAAGCCCCATACATCATTTAGAATATGTGCCCCTTTTGAGAAGGCATATTCTGCGGTTTTAGCATGATATGTATCGATAGACACAGGAACTGTAGAGGCCTGTAAGACAGGCTCTATTAATAGAGATAAGCGTTCTATTTCCTCGTCTGCGGTCAAAGGTGTAGAACCAGGGCGTGTAGATTCAACGCCTAAATCGATAATATCTGCACCATCTTCAATCATTTGTTTTACATGAGCAATAGCTGTTTCTGGTGTATTAAATTTTCCCCCATCAGAGAAGGAGTCAGGTGTACCATTCAGTATACCCATGATAAGGGTACGATCACACAAAGATAAGCTTTTGCCATCATTCCATGTATAATTTCTACGTTTAAACATTTACCTGTCCTCCGCCTAACATTGCCAACGCTTCATCTCTTAATGTGCCCTTTTCGGCTAATACGCCTCGGCTTTCTAATGTAATAACCTTTGAATCTTGCTGCATGGTCCCTTTGATGAGCATACACAACTGAGTCGATGTAATGCGTACAAATACGCCATGAGCAAATAAATCATTCATAATCGCATCAGCTAATTCAGATGCTAACCGCTCTTGTAATTGCGGTCTACGGCTGAGGATATTCACGATATCTTGAAACTTACTAAGTCCTGCCACACATCCATCCTTAGGTTGGTACACGATATCTACGGTACCAAAAAAAGGCAATAAATGATGCTCACACATGGAGTAAAACGGAATCCCTGTAACTGCTACGAGACCTTTATAGTCTGTACTAAAAGTCTCTCCCCATGCAGCTTTCGTGTCTAATCCTACACCGCTGAATAATTCACTATATAATTCTGTTACACGACTTGGTGTCTTTTCTAACTCTGGTGCCTCTGTATCAACAGATAAAGCCTCTAAGAATTGCTTTATCCCGTCATTTGCACGTTGATTCATCGGTCCTCCTAAACAATCTTTGTCGTCCAATCTTCAATATTCCAAATATCCGTAACCCAATCTTGATAGAATTCAGGCTCGTGACTTACCAATATAATTGTACCTTTAAAATCACGTAGTGCACGGCTCAGTTCTTCTTTTGCATATATGTCTAAATGGTTAGTCGGTTCGTCTAGGACCAACACATTGTACTTATTCTGCATGAGCTTACATAGGCGAACCTTCGCATTCTCACCACCTGAAAGTACGCGCATTTGAGACGTAATATGTTCATTTGTAAGGCCACAACGAGCTAATGCTGCACGCACCTCTGCATTTGTCATCGCCGGATATTCATTCCAAATATAATCTAACGCTGTTTCGGAATTAGATGGCGTATCCTCTTGGGCAAAATAGCCAACTTGTAAGAATTCACCTTTTACCAACTCACCACTAACAGGCTTTAATAGACCTAAAGTAGTCTTCAACAACGTTGTTTTACCTAAACCATTGACACCGCGAATAGCAATTTTTTTGTTTCTTTCAATTTGAAAGTCTACTGGTCTTGTTAATGGTTCATCATAACCTAATTGCAATCCAAAAGCCTCTACAATAAAGCGACTTGGCGTACGTCCTTCTTTAAAGCCAAAGCTAGGTTTAATATACTCTTTTGGCTTTTCTAGAATTTCCATCTTTTCTAAGCGCTTTGCTCGAGAATTTGCCATACCACGTGTTGCAACGCGCGCTTTATTGCACTGAATAAAGTCTTCCATACGCTCAATCTCTTGCTGTTGACGTTCATACGCCTTAGCTGCTTGCGCTTTTTTCACCTCGTAAGCAGCTTGGAACTGATGATAATCACCAGTATAACGCGTAAGCACCGCTTGTTCGATATGGTAAATAACATTAACTACGGAGTTTAAAAACTCCATATCATGAGAAATCAAGATGAATGCATTTTCGTAATTTTGCAAATAGTTTTGCAACCATTGAATATGCTCTACATCAAGATAGTTCGTAGGTTCATCCAACAATAGAATAGTCGGTTTCTCTAGTAAAAGCTTTGTGAGCAAAACCTTTGTACGTTGACCACCACTGAGTTCTGTTACATCTCGGTCCAAACCGATATCCACAAGGCCCAAGCCTGCAGCCGTACGCTCAATAACCGCATCAATTTCATAGAACCCACGTTGCTCTAGAATTTCTTGCCACTCCCCAACTTGCTCGAGAAGCTTATTCATTTCATCTTCGGATACATCGCCCATGCGATTATACGCATCATTAATGTTTTGCTCCATGACGAACAAATCATCAAAAGCGCGTTGTAATACATCGCGGATGGTCATACCTTTCTCAAGAACAGCATGTTGATCCAAGTAACCAACAGTTACCTGATTGGACCATTCAATTTTTCCTTCATCAGGTGGCAGTTTGCCTGTAATGATATTAAGAAACGTAGATTTACCTTCACCATTTGCACCAATGAGGCCTACATGTTCACCTTTTAGCAAGCGGAATGATGCATCATCTAAAATTTGTCGCGCTCCAAAACCATGAGTTACATTTGAAACGGTTAAAACACTCATATCTATCTCCACCGGAATAAAAGCCGTCTTGTTGAAGACGGCTTATTTCATACTTACTTAAATATTATATCTATTGTACCTTTTTGACCTCTATATGTCAAAAATTGAACTTACTTACACATCGCATAACGCAAGGCTACAACAGCCATAATCTTAGCACCCTTAATCGCTTGGTCTAACCCATAGTCAGATCCAGCAGCACAAGTAAATTCTGGCGTATGCGCTTCTAAACCTAATCCAATCTGCAAGGTAGGCTGTGCTGTTGGTACTTCGTAAGACACATTACCTACATCAGTGCTACCATCCGCCTCATCATCAGGCAATATTCGTGGGCTTTCACCAAATTCAGTCATCACATCTTTAAAGAGATTTAATAACTGTTTATCTTGACGCATATCCTTAAAGAGTGGCTCATAGTGATGCATCTCAACTTGAGCTCCATAGGATGAACCGATTTCTTGGGCTGCCTCTTTAATAGCCGGCAAAATAATACCTTCTAAATCATCCACTGTACTACCACGAACAGTCATACGAATCGTAGCTTTTGGTGTAACCACATTTGGTGCCGTACCTGCCTCTGTAAAGATGGCACCTACAATAGCACCTTTAGGAAAGGTCTTTTTTAAATCTTTTACCCTTTGATATAAGTCTACCGCACAATCTAAGGCATTGATTCCTGAATCTGTTAAGGATGCAATATGACAAGAACGTCCATGGAACGTAACCTCTAGAGGATGTGTCGCCAAGGATGTACCTCCCACCTCATTTTCTCCACCTGGATGAATGATAAGTGCTGCCTCATAGCCTTTAAAAAGACCGGCTTCTGCCATATATACCTTACCACCGATAGTTTCCTCTGCAGGGCACCCAAAGAATGTTGTACCCCAATCCTGTGGTGCACTTTGACTAAAAGCAACAGCAGCACCTAAGCTCATCATAGCAATAAGGTTATGACCACAGCCGTGGCCTAGTTCCGGTAACGCATCATATTCACCTAAGAAGGCTATTTTATGCCGTGCAGTACCGTTATAGTCGCCCCGTAACGCTGTTTGTAACTCTGGCCGATTAGTTAGACTTACATGAGATATAAAATTATGTGTTTCTAAGAATTGGTGAATTACCTTTACTGCTTTATGCTCATTCAAGCCCAATTCAGGATTATCGTGTAAATATATGGAAACTGCACGCAATTCCCGTGCCATACTATCTATGATGGCACAGGCGCGAGCCTCTCGTTCTTGTAGTGTCATAACTCCCCTTGTTATTATCTAATATCTTATTACCTATTATTTTATTACCTAATATCACGGTAACTACTATTTTTATCTAATATCTATTTGTCTATTAAGTAAAATCGTTCATCCAAAAGCTCTTAACTATTTCGTATAAGGATGAACGATGATGGTATTAGAAATATATCTAAAGCTAATCGTCGCTCCTAGCGGTAATGTTTGATGTGGCGACCCATGTCCCGTTGGCACATAGCATACAAAAGGATCTGGTAATTTTGGATTTCTATTTTCCTCCATATAGCGCAATGCTTCATAACCTAAATCGTAATCACGCTCATCTTCATCTCCTTCACAATCTGTAAAGGTACCAATGACTAAGCCTTTAATACGGCTCAACAAACCGCTGAGTCGAAATTGTTGTAACATGCGATCCAGCTTATAAGGAGCCTCCCCGACATCTTCAATAAATAGTAAGGTATCTTCCCATGATTCATTCTCTAAAAAATAAGGCGTTCCCGATAACATGGATAACATCGTCATATTACCACCTCGTAAAATACCCTCACCGAGTTCTGTGCCAATCGCACCTCGGGGAGGCTCTAGCAAGGGTTCTATAACTTTTAATTTGCCTTCTAAAGCATTAAATAGCGTATCAATATCTGACTTACGGTCTAATTTAAAATCTACCCCCATAGGTCCATGATACGTAATGAGGCGGCTGTATCGATTAATAGCCATATGAAGTGCTGTACAATCACTATATCCAACAAAAGCCTTCCGATACTTACGAATCGCTTTATAATCTAATAAGTCTAAATAGCGCATCGTGCCATAACCACCGCGCAAAGCAAGAACCGTATCACAAGGAGCCGCAGTCATCATGTACTGAAATTCTACGGCTTGCTCCTCAGGCGTGCCTCCATATAGCCCCTTTCTCCTTGCACTTTCACCTACAAGCACCTTATAGCCTTTAGCCTTACAAATTTCTTCTATTCTATGTAAATCTTCATCGCTAGCACTAGCAGGTGCCATAATACCTATGGTCATCCCCGGTGCCAAACGTTTTGGTTCAATCCAGTCCATATATCCTCAGAAAATACCTGTTAACTTATAATATATTAATAATCCCATGCAACAAAAGACTAATATATTAATATTCCCATACAACAAAAGACGTACACAAGGTGTACGTCTTAAGTGTATCTTATTTGTATGCTTTTTTAAAGTCAACAAGTCCCAATGTGGTCCAGAAATAATTTTGAATTGTTCCATTTGTCACATATGGTTGTGTTGTAAAGTACAACGGCATAACAAGAGATTCATCAAAAATCATCTTTTCTGCTTCATGCATCAACGCATCACGAGCCGCCCCATTTGGAGTTGTACGAATACGTGCAATCAACTCATTATACTCATCACTATGATACTGACCATCGTTATCTTCAGCAGAGAATACCTCTAAAAAGTTTTGTGGATCGCTATAATCGGCAACCCAAGAAGCGCGAGCTACTTGGTACTTGCCAGCTTCACGGTCTGCCAAGAATACCTTTGTCTCTTGATTTTGTAAGCGTACATCTGCGCCAAATGCATTTATCCATGCATCTTGAATCGCTTCTGCAATAGCTTTATGTAATTCACTTGTATTATACAAAATCGTAATTTGCGGCAATGGACGATTCTTACCATAGCCAGCCTTTTTCAGGATTTCCTTGGCTTGCTCTACATCTTCGTATACGAGATAGCTACCAGCTTCACGGAAGTCTTCACGACCATTACTTTCAAGCATACCATATGGTACGAATGCATAAGCTGGTTCTTTACCGCCTCTAACAATATTATTAACAATATTAGCACGGTTGATAACCATAGAAAAGGCTTTACGCACATCTGGATCTGTGAAAGGTTCTGCTTTAACATTGAATACGTAATAATAGTTACCAAGCATAGGTCCAATATGTAATAGGCCGGCTTCTTCTAGACGTTTTTGATCCGCTACAGGAGGCTCAACCGTCATATCAGCTTCGCCACCTTCAACTAAGGTAAGGCGTGTACTTTGAGACTCACTAATAGGCCAATTCATTTTCTCTGTCTTCACAGATTCTGCATCCCAATAGTTTGGATTCTTAATGAAATCCATTTCCCCATTATGCTTCCAAGAAAATAAACGATATGGACCATTAGATACTATTGTTTCCGCATTAGCCGCCCAGTTTTCGTGAGCTTCTACTGCTTTTTTACTCACTGGATAATAGCTATGAGACGCTAATAATTTCAAGAAATAAGCCGTTGGATTTTCTAAGGTAACTACCAATGTATCCTCATCAATAGCTTTAACCCCAACATCTTCAGCTGCAGCTTTCCCCGTATTAAAAGCTTCACCATTTTCCAATACATATAACATATATGCATTATCCGCATGGACTTCAGGGTCTAATACGCGCTTCCAAGCGTATTCAAAGTCATAAGCCGTTAAAGGCTCTCCATTGGACCATTTTAAATTAGGTCGTAAATGGAAGGTATACTCACGACCATCATCGGAGATGTCCCAATTTTTAGCAAGTGCTGCTTCAGGTTCACTTTCATCATTCAAACGAACTAGACCATCGAATAATTGAAGTTGAACCGTAGCCTCCGGAGAGGTAGTAGACTTTGCGGGATCCAATGTGGATGGTTCCTGCTCAATAACATAGCGGATTGTGTGTTCATCGATTGGTTGAACACCACGAGGGTACCCAAATACGAATAAGAGTACGCTCACCCCTAGAGCGAGGACCATGAGTTTTAACAAGTTTCGTTTATCCATCATGGCAATGCTTCCTCTACAAATTCTTTCATGATGCGCCCAACTTGAGCGCCTAACTCTTTACCTCGGTCATTATCAATATCGCTCATTAAAAGGATAAAACAAAAATGACCCCTAAATGTTTCTATTACACCCCCATCATGTTCTACACGATCAAGGGATCCTGTTTTATGGTGAAAGCGTATGCCTTCTCCCCAGTAAAATGGTAAGATATCACGGAATTGTTGGCGACCTAAGATATTCCACATTTCTCTGCCATAAGCATCTCTATCACGACATTCAAAAATGTGTTTATACAAACGAGCTAACGACATAGCTGTAATGTGATTATCACGACCTTCAGCTAGGGCGTTAAAGTCCATCATCATACGATTAAGCTCCATCTCATCCACACCAAGCTTTTCTGCACGAGCATTGATATTTTCCATGCCGAGCACTGTGATGAGTAGATTTGTTGCGATATTATCACTAAGAACCATCATGAGACGGCATAACTCAAGATATGTAAAACTATGTTTACCAACTAACTCTTGTAGTGCGCCGCCACCTTCAACGCGTGGAGTTCTAGATAAAGGAACTGTATCATTAATGTCCAATTGCTCCGTACGAGCTAAATGAAAGACATATTCCATGATAAGTACCTTAATTAAACTCGCACTAGAATGTACAGTATTTTCACCTCTAGCTGCGATGAGTGTTGGTTCCTCTTCATCATCGAATTGTAGCACCGCATAAGATATATTCCCTGCTGGTGCCAATTCTTTAATGACTGTATCTAGTTGATGTTCCAAGGACTTGCCAACAATTAGTTTTTCCATACTATTCTCCCATTATATGTGCCAGCATGCGATGCGGCGATCTGCCCAATCTCGAAGTGGCGGACGTTCTGTAAAACAACGACCTTCCGCTTCTGGACATCGACCACTAAACAGACACCCTTTTGGTGGGTCTAATGGATTTGGTGGATCCCCTTTAAGCGGTGCCCCAATTGGTGCATGTGGCATAACTGGACCATTTAAGGCCGTCAATGCACGGGTATACGGATGCTGAGGGAATTCATATAAGTCCAATGCAGGACCTTCTTCCATGACGGCACCTAAATACATAACAACCATGCGATGACTAATGTAGCGCACCATATTTAAATCATGAGAAATAAAGAGGTACGAAATACCATGTTGTTCTTGTAACCGTTCTAGTAATGTCATAATTTGCACTTGGATAGATACATCTAACGCAGAAATCGGCTCATCACAGATGATACATTGAGGCTCCATAATAAGAGCCCGTGCAATGCCGATACGTTGACGTTGCCCACCAGATAGTTCATGAGCATAACGCTCACCAAATGACATATTTAAGCCAACTTGGTCAAGCACCTCTTTTACACGAATCACGCGATCTCGAGGTGTATACTTTGGATCCAGTTCTAAAGGCTCCTCTAAAATCGCATTAACCGTAAGCCGCGGATTAAGGGATGCATAAGGATTTTGAAATACCATTTGCATCACCGGGTGAACAGACTCTCTATCCACATAAGGGTTGATATGTCGACCATTCATATAAATAGAACCAGATGTAGCTTGATATAAACCCATCAAAGTGTAACCAAATGTAGATTTACCACATCCAGATTCACCTACGATACCTAGGGTTTCCCCTGGTGATTGATATAGACTCACGCCTTGTACGGCATGTACCGTTTGTTTTGGCTTAAATAAGCCGCCTGACAGGGTGAACTCTTTAACGAGATTGTCAGTCTCCCATACGTAACTCATTAAAGTCCCTCCAACTTAGCTAACCAACATGTAAACTGGTGACTTTCACCAACATTTGTAACCATCGGAACCCGACTACCACAGATTCGCATAGCCCATTTACAACGAGGATTAAATGCGCATCCACGAGGTAAATCAAATAGATCAGGTGGTTGACCTTCAACAGCCTTCAATTCGCCGTGCCATTTACCTTGAGGCAATGCAAGCAACAGCCCCAAAGTATATGGATGACGAGGCTCGCTAAAAATACCATCTACTGTAGCAGACTCAACACATTTACCTGCGTACATAACCATAACCCGATCACAAATTTGAGCAATAACACGTAGGTTATGAGAGATAAAGATAATCCCTATGCCAGCCTCTACGGCTAATGTTTGCATAAGGCGCAAAATTTGTGCCTCTGTAGTAATATCAAGAGCTGTTGTGGGCTCATCACAAATTAAAATCTTGGGACGACCGGCCACTGCCATAGCAATACATACGCGTTGGCGCATTCCACCGCTCAACTCATGAGGATATTGAGATAACCGGCGTTCCGGTGTAGACAGCCCCATCTTCTTCAATAAATCGATGGCAATGGCCCTTTCATCGTAATCTTCACCATACGCATTTGTACGACGGATAACCTCATACATTTGCTCTCCAATGGTCATGATAGGATTCAAGGAGGTCATAGGATCTTGGAACACCATGGCAACCGTCGTACCACGAAGTTCATTCCAATCATCTTCAGTAAATCCTAAACAATCATGACCATCAATCATGAATGTATCCGCTTTAATTTTAGTTTTACCATATGGCAATAAGCCCATTAAAGAGTTAACTAAAACGGATTTACCACACCCAGATTCCCCGACTATACCTAAAATCTCACCAGGGTATAAAGAAATATCTTGATTGCGAATAACTCGCAACGGACCTTGGAAGGTATTGATGGTAATAGATACATTACGTACATCAACAATAGCATTATTCATTATCTATCTCCTTCCTTAGGGTCTAATACATTACGTAAACCGTCGCCAAAAAATGCGAAACCAAGCATGGTAATACTAATAGCAACAGCTGGGAAAATCAATTGGAACGGATAAGAGCGCATGCTACTAATACCTTCAGAAGCTAGTACGCCCCAGCTCGCCATAGGTGCATTTACACCTAAGCCGATAAAACTAAGAAATGCTTCTGTAAAAATAGCCTCAGGAATGGCCAATGTTAAAGTAATAATGATCGGTCCTACACAGTTTGGTAAAATATGACGTAATAAAATTCGACGCTTAGGAATACCCATAGCTTCTGCTGCAATGATGTATTCTTCGTTTTTAACTTTCAAAATTTGGCTGCGTACGATACGGGCCATATTAAGCCAATACGCAATCCCCAACGCTACAAAAATAGAGATTAGCCCAGGTCCAAGTACAACCATCAATAAGATTACGTATAGTAAAAGTGGAATACCATACAAAACATCTACGATCCCCATCATGATACGGTCTACCTTGCCACCTATATAACCCGCAATGCCGCCATAGGCAACGCCAATCACAAGATTAATAAAAGCTGCTACAAAACCAATGGTTAAGGAAATACGAGCGCCGTACATAACACGTGTATAGATATCACGGCCCAATGTATCCGTACCAAACCAATGGCTAAAGCTTGGACTTTGGTTCGCATCAATTAAGGATTGGTCCGCATAGGTATAAGGTGAAATAAGTGGACCTAGAATAGCAAGCACCATCATCACAATAATGATGGTTGCACCAACTACAGCTAAACGATTTACCTTAAATCGTTCCCATTTACTAGGACGTTTTATAAAGCTAGTAATCTCTTCTTGAGGGGCTCGTTCAATAGGTAAAAAGTCTTCCTTATTCATCTGTCCCCTCCTCCGTTGTAACTCGTGGATCGATTAATGGATAAATCATGTCCACCAAAATATTAAGAAATACTACAAGCGCACTATAGAAAATCGTAATACCAAGAATAACCGTATAGTCTCGGTTATAAATAGATGTTACAAAATACTGACCTAGACCAGGAATCGCAAAAATTGTTTCTACGATAAAGCTGCCTGTTAACAAACTAGCTGCCAATGGACCTAAGTACGTAATAACTGGCAAAATTGCATTGCCAAGGGCATGACGTGTCAAAATGGTCCAAGAACCTAGACCTTTTGCGCGAGCTGTACGAATGTATTCTTGTTGATACACGTCAAGTAAACCACTGCGCGTTAAACGAGCAATAAATGCCATCGGTTGCGCTGCTAATGTCAACACAGGTAACACCATGTAAGAGGGGCCACGCCATAAGGCTACCGGGAACCATCCCAATTCAAAGCCTACTATGTACACAAGAACAGCACCGATAATAAATGTTGGTACCGAAATCCCTATTGTAGATAATACAGTTACCGCATAATCTACAATGCTATTAGGTCTCATGGCACTAATCGCACCAGCTGTAATACCACCAACTATAGCTACCATTAAAGATAATAAACCAAGCTGTGCGGAAATTGGGAATGCATCACCAATTATATCGTTTACACTACGGCCTTCATATTTAAATGATGGGCCCAAGTCACCTGTAATGACGCCACCTAAATAATCTCCATACTGTTTCCATACAGGATCATCGAGATGATATTTAGCCTCGATACTTGCTTTCACCTGAGGCGGTAATTTCTTTTCTGTTGTAAAAGGCCCACCAGGTATCGCATGCATTAATGCAAATGTTACGGTAATGATGACCCATAAGATTATGATTGCGCCACCTAGGCGTCGAAATACATACCTCGTCATTGTCACTTTCCTCCATAAAAAGTCTATTCGTTTTATTATACTACATTATGAAGTTAATTTCATGATTAACATCATTACATTTACAGAAAGGCTCACATAACGTACAATAAAATATATGATTATTTGGAGGTGTCTATGATAGCAGTACCTAGAGTTTTAACAATTCAAGACATGAGCTCTATCGGACGCTGTGCCCTTACCGTTATGATTCCTATCATCAGTGCCATGCGCTGTCAGGCGGTTCCTTTGGCGACAGCGGTACTAAGCAATCACTTAGAGTATCCACACTATGAATTCGTTGATTTATCTGCTCATATGAGAGATTTTATGGACTGCTGGGATAAAAACGAAATTGACTTTCACGCTATCGTAAGTGGATTCTTGGCATCACCAGAACAAATTCACCTTGTTGAAGAAGCAATCGATCGATTTGCCTCTAATGGTCAGATGGTTATCGTCGATCCCGCAATGGCCGATGATGGTCGCCTCTATTCCATTTATACTCCTGATATGGTTGTAGCTATGCGCCAACTTGTATCTAAGGCCCACATCGTAAAGCCAAACTATACTGAGGCATGCTTCTTATTAGATATTCCATTCTCAACAAATCCTATTAGCGAAGATGAATTACGTGAGCGATGTAAACAATTACATCACATGGGCCCTGAAATGGTTATCATGACCAGCGTCCCATCGAAAACACATGCTGTTATTGCGGTCTATGATGGACCTACAGACTTTTTAAAAACATACTCTATACCTCTGGTTCCTGTAAAAGCTACAGGGACAGGAGATATTTTTACTGCTGTATTATCTGGTGCTGTAATGAGGGGATATTCTCCTTATGATGCGGCAGAACTGGCAATGAATTTTACTACCAACGCGATTCAAGCAACATTAGATACAGTACAATCGCTAAAACATGGAGTCGCATTTGAGTTAGTTTTGCCAGAATTAACTCAACTATAAGCTATAAATAAAGGGGAACTTATGGATTTACTTTATGTTGTATTAAGAACACTGCTCATATGTACCATCGGTTTACTCATTGCATTCCAAGGACGTCGCATGGGTTTATCGATTTTTAACTTAACGGGACGGTTAAATCGACTACAATTTATCATATGCTTCATCGCTTTAATGATTTTATTTCATATTGTCCACTACATCGATAACATATTCTTGGACTTTGTTGTATCACTACCAGCATATTGGTTGACTAGGGTCATTATTTGGCTCTTATTGGCAACCCTCTTTCCTTTATCTTGTGTCTTATTTGGCCGTCGTATTCACGACATCGGCTTCAATGCATGGGCAGGAATCCTCTGGTCGGTAATCATGATTTTCATCAATACCTACTCTGCCGTATCTCCATTCAATTACATGCTAGAGCTTTTTATATGGCTCATCGGCTTCCTATTCTGGGTATTGCCAGGACAACCTGAGCCTAATCAATATGGCAACCCTCCATTTATGACTGTAAATCGGACAGTTTATGAACCAATACAGACTCCTATATCTAACAAAAAACAAGAAGGTCGAAAAACAGTTCGTAAGCGACGCAAAAAGCGATAATTAAAAATTAACACCCTACAATAAAAAACGTATCTCTATAAGTAATATATACCTTCTTTACTGGACAACCAGTAAAGAGAGTACATATCAAAGAGATACGTTTTTATTATGTCTTCTGTTTTTACAATATTAGTTCATTAACAACATCAACTCAATCAAAGTACAACCTATATATGCAATAATAAACTTAACCTTTTGTTTACGCGCTCTATCATCATCTGCAATTTTAAGTCGATTTGCAAGGAATCGTTTATCTCGAATTTGCAACAAAAGGTGTTTAATTCGCTCTTGGCTTTCATTAGCAGTATACTCATCACAATCAGCTGTCAATGTAGCTTGTTGCATGAAGATGCGTCGGTGTAGTTTACGCATTTGAATTTTAATATTGTTATGTACAAATGCACTTTGCCACTGTTTGCGAGAATCAAAATACATGTACAAATACCGAGGAATATTCATAACCAAGAAGGAAATGATAAAAATCCCTAAGGAAATTAAAAAGTATGTAGAGAATGAAAATTCCAATGTTTCTGTTGGTAAGTAGTGATGCAAGATAATAAATGTAATCCATACACCTATTGGCAATAAAAGAACCGCTGCAATATCGATAGAACGAAGCCAGCTAGTACGAGTTGGCACATCAGGTACTGTAAAAGTATCTACAGGATCATGGAATGCATAGTAATCCAACTGTAACACAGATTGACTGGTACGCGGGTTACCCAAGAGAACGGGTCCATTACTACCAATATGGCGCTCAGGCATGGGTATAAATTTCTTCACTTGTGTATTAGGTAATAAGTCAAACTGAATTATACCCTTCTTCTCAAAGCGTACAGTAGATCCTTTTTCACCTAATGCAATAGGGTTAAAGAAAATACCGAAGAGACTTAGACACCAGTTACCCAACAAGTGTAAAATAGAGTTCAAAATAAACCCACCTGTATCTATATTATTTGTATCTAAACGAATGGCAAAGGATGATGAATAATCATCGAACCATAAATCCTCTAAGGTGAATTCCACATTAATCACATTCCCCCATTTTGTAATAATGGATAGGAATATTTGATTGTTTGGTTCAAATTCAAATGTTACAGCATAAAAGAACCAATGATTACGAAGAGCGGCACGCAACATGCGATTAACCATATCTTCTTCTATATATAATAAGCGATGGTCAAACAAATCTTGTTCTAAAGGTGCTTTTTCTAATACGGGCGCCTTATCCACCACCGCATCTCGATCAGATAATGCTTCATCCACCAAAGCTCGTAATTTGGTGAAGATTTTAGTCATAACCCCTCCAAGGGTGAAATAATAGCTCTTAACACAAAAATTATACCATATATTGCATGATTTATCGATAAAAGTATACTACATATACTATTAAATATAAATATAATTAAAGCCCCTTTTTGCATAGTAAAAGGGGCCTTATTAATGTAGTTAAACATTAGTCATATTATAATTTAATATTCATAATAGATCTTAAATTGCAACGTAATATTAAACATTGTTCAAATCTATAATTAAGCATTAATAATAGATACTTTAAATGATATTTAGTTTTATTGAATACTTGCCATGGATAAATAACAGTATTCATAGAAACGACCTTTAAGCGCCATTAGCTCTTCATACGTTCCATCTTCAACAATTTGCCCTTTATCCATAAATAAAATCCGGTCCATTTGTTCTAAACCTTCCAATTGATGCGTAATATATAGACATGTCCTACCCTCTACATAATGCATCAAGTCACGATGTAAAGCTTTTCTTGTTACTTGATCCAAGCCTTCTAAAGGTTCATCTAATAAAACGATTTTAGGATTCCGCAAGAACAATCTAGCTAATGCAACTCTTTGACGTTCACCACCACTCAAACCTTGCCCTCCACTCCCTACAATCGTATTCATACCTTCTGGTAATTTTTCAACTACCGATCGCAATGATGCACGGTTAATAGCTTGATCTAAATCCGCCATAGAAGCTTCAGGTCTTGCAAGGCGTATATTATCCTTAAAGGAAGCATTAAAAATATACGTATCTTGAGTTATAGTCCCCAATGCATTACGCCAAGTATCAATTGAAATATCTTTCAACTCCACCGAGCCTATACGAATGGATCCACCATAATCATATAACCTCTCAAGCATATTAAATAATGTCGTCTTGCCAGACCCACTAGCACCAACGATAGCAATGGATTTCCCTTGCTGAATATGTAGTCTGAGATTCTCATAAATATGGCGATATTCATCATAACCAAAGGATACATCTGTAAAAATAATATCATCATTAGGGTTAAATGATTTTGGTGATATAGGTTCTACAATAGATATCGGTTCATTACTGAGAGCCATGAGACGACTTGTAGCAACTTTACTTTCTGCACCATGATGAACAGCAGCAATCATAGGCTGTAACGCTTCAAACCAAGCCTGTGTGCCAATGGCAGCCACCGCTACCATAACACTAGCCCAAGCACCTGTTAACGCATTAGAAGCCATAATAGCTACAATAACTACAGTTAACTGAACGCCGCCCATGAATAGTGTATTACCCATATTCATGCCTCGCTCAATAGTACCTTTTTGAGCATCTACATTGCGCATCATATGCTGAATACGCTTATATACCATGTCTTCATTGCCATAACTAATCACATCTTCCAAACTATCCATAGTATCACTTAAAAGCGCTTTATAATCGCCTTGTTGGGGCCCAATCGTACGTAAAGATTCTTTATTATACGAATAAACAACCAAAGGTACTATTACACCTAATACGAAGGCCGACAAAAGAATAGGTATAATCAAACTATTGTCAATTGTAGAAACTCCATATGCAATCAATATAGTCAAGGCAACGGCTGCTACGGGTGGAATCAAAGTGCGCAAGTAGAAGAATTGTAATACCTCTATATCCCCCATGATGCGTCCCAAC
This sequence comes from Veillonella sp. AF36-20BH, assembly GCF_003602765.1. NCBI lineage: Bacteria > Bacillati > Bacillota > Negativicutes > Veillonellales > Veillonellaceae > Veillonella > Veillonella sp. AF36-20BH. The sequence goes on along the minus strand of NZ_QTLR01000005.1, from coordinate 7,730 downwards.
ATATCACCTGCCCCAAACCGTTTGAGTATAGCAGGTGCCAATGGTTCCAAATGAGCATAAAACCACAAGCGCAAGCCATAGAGTCCTTGGAATGCCATGCGATGAGATGTATAGCGCTCAAAATAACGACATACAGCACGACTAACACCGAAGAATCGAACTCCTACGATTGCAAGACTTAAATAAGTAAGTCCTGGTTGCAGTGCGGCAGATGCCAATAGCCAAGAGGATACTGTCAAAAGCCCAACATTCATAAACACTGTTAAGAATGTAAATAGCAAGGCCAATACTAATGACCACTTAGCGGGACTCAATACAGAAAACAACAATTTCCAACCTTGTAAGCCCATATTAGAACCTTTTGCATTATCTTTAAAGGTCTCAGTATATTTAACAAATTTAACAAAATGCTCTGTACTATTGATAGGTGTATCTACGACCAATGTATTCTCTGAATCAAATTGTTTTCCAATATACAATGGTTCTTCAAGAGTTGCTGATAATTGCCCTAAGCCAGATGTAACAAGGTCTTTAAAATACCCCTCTTCTTCAAGTAGGTCATGATAAGAACCTTCTTGAAGAATTGATCCATTTTTCAAGACATATAGCTTAGATGCCCAATGCATAGTTTGTAATCGATGCCCAATAATGATGGCAACCTTATTTTCCATCAAACGCTGAATAGCTGTACTTATAATAGCTTCTGTTTTTACATCTAGATGTGCTGTCACTTCATCAAGAATCAATACTTGACCCTTCCGGAGGAATGCACGAGCTAAAGCAATACGTTGCCGCTCGCCTCCACTAAGACCTAACCCACCTTCACCGATAACCGCATCAAGCCCATCTTGTTCTCGATTAATAACATCTAATAGCTGAACTTCTTTGCACGCATCAAGAATCTCTGCATCACTTACATCCATACCAAAGGATAAGACCTCTCGCAAGGACCCTTTCATAATATGTGGATGTTGAGATACATAGATAATTTGCTGACGCCACCAGTTGATATCTAAATCACATATATCAATGCCATCGATAGTAACTGTTCCTTTCGGAGCCTGTAAAAACCCTCCAACAATATGGGCCATAGTAGATTTACCAGCTCCGCTTTCACCAACGAGCATAATAGGTGCATTACGTTCAGCCTGCAGCGTAATGTGGTGTACCCCATTCTCACTATTTTTATAGGTGAAAGTTAAATCTTTAATTGCAATTTCCTGTATAGGCTTATCAAGTTTAGACTCACCACCTACTGGTAAATAAGGTGGACGCTGCATGAATTCTTCATACTTCAGAATAGATGTTTTCCCTGCCATCCCTGTGTGGAAAGCTGCCCCCAATTGTCTAAATGGAGTATAGAACTCCGGCGCTAACAACAAAATAAAGAAGGCTGAAAAGAATGTGACTTCACCATCTAATAAGGTTAGACCTAAATATACCGCAATCAGAGCAGTACTAATTGTACTCACTAATTCAAGTACTAATGCAGATAAAAAGGCTACGCGCAACACGCGTAAAGTGGAATCTTTAAACTCTTGAGATAATCGACCAATAACCTTAATTTGATCCTTTGCACGGCCAAAGAGCTTTAGCGTAGTAATCCCTTGTAGTACATCTAAAAAATGCCCCGATAAGAAGCTCATACGTTCCCATTGTTCCTTATTTAATCGATCAGCTTGCTTCCCAATCAAGATCATAAAAAATGGAATTAAAGGCACCGTAACAATCAAAATAATACCAATTATTGGTAATGTATTTACAATGGAAATCCCCATAATAAGAGGAATCATAATAGCATATAAAATCTGCGGAATGTAACGTGCTATGTAAGCATCTACTTGTTCTAAACCATCGGTAAGCATATGGATGACATCGCCATGACGTTCCTTATGCTGTATACCGAGCTTAAACATATGCTCCAAAGAGCGTTCTCTAAAGGATGCTTTTACAGCACTCCCCAAATGATTTGCTACCGCCTCTTGAACATAATGAGCCACCAATCTCATAATAATAGCAATAAACAAATAAATAATGGTGTTCGTTTCGTCAGCTAGTGTATGCTCCAAAAATATAAGATTATTTATTAAGGTTCCAAAGAACCAGGCTTGCCCAACAATGGACAGACTTTCTACTAAACAGGTTAAGCCGAGTAGCACAAGCTGTCCTTTATGTTCTAGCAGCGCTTTAAATGCGGTACGCTGTATCATACTATCCTCTACGGTAAATCTATTTAAATATATAAACTCAAACAAATTTAAATCCCTATTACTAAGCCTACAAGAGTTCAAGCGAATCTAAATTTATCAATATTATATTCATCTTACCATAAAAAAGAGGCGTGCCGCTACGGCACGCCTCACATTAAGACCTAATTTTTACAACTTACATAAGTTGTAAAGCTATGCTATTAATAGTGTAAATCTTTTTCTGTTACACGATGACGGAATGTCCAATATACCCAAGATTGGTAAACCAAAATAATTGGCACAAATACGAAGGCTACACAAGTCATCAAAGTCAACGTATAAGTAGAGTTAGCTGCATTAGTAATAGTCAAGCTCCACTCAGGATTCAAAGAAGAAACCATGATGCGAGGGAACAAACCTGCAAAGTATGCAGCTGTTACAGAAATAACAGATAAACAACTGAATAAGAAACCCCATTTTGTATTTCGAGTGCGTGCTGCCCCCCAAGAAATGAGGAAGGACACGATAGCTAATGCAAAGCAAACTATAGCTAATACAGAATTAAACAAATCTGTATACACGTAAGTTGCACCTACCAATGCCAATGCACCGATAGCTGTAGGAACACCTACTACCAAAGATGCCGCACGAGCGCGCTCAGAAACAGCACCAGCTGTTTTAATAGAAGTAAATAAGCCACCATGGTATGTAAATACCAAAATAAACGCAATACCACAAAGTATGGTGTATGGACTTAATAAATCAGAAAAAGTACCAACATATGTCATACTTGCATCAATTGGAGTACCTTGAATCAAGTTACCTACTGTAACACCCCACAATAATGCAGGAATCAAGGAACCAAAGAAGATGCAGTAGTCGAATGTTTTACGCCATAACAAATTAGGGCTCTTAGAACGGAATTCAAAGGATACACCACGAATAATAAGAGCTGCAAGCATCAAGAATAGAGCCAAGTAGAATCCACTAAATAATGTAGCATACACGTGAGGGAAGGATGCGAATAATGCCCCTCCGGCAGTAATCATCCAAACCTCATTACCATCCCACACAGGACCTAAGGCATTGATCATTTGTCGACGTTCAACGTCAGTTTTACCAATGAATGGCAACAAAATACCAGTACCATAGTCAAAACCTTCTAATAAGAAGAAGCCAGCGAATAGTACAGTAATTAAGATAAACCATACCACTTCAAGGTTATTAAAAATTAATTCCATAATCTTGCCTCCTCTTTTTCAACTACATCATGAGATGGATTTCCATCTGGACCTTTTTTAATGTGTTCTACAGCAAGGTAGATAGCCGCGATAGCAGCCACGATATACACAAGTGTAAAGCCGATGATTGTAGTCATAATTTCTGGAGCCGTTACGGATTTAGACGCACCATCTGCAGTCAATTGCAAACCATATACAAGCCATGGTTGACGACCTGCTTCCGCTACAAACCAACCAGTGGAGTGAGCGATGAATGGCAATGGCAACATCCAGAACATAATTTTTAAGAATGTACGATTTTCAACAAGCTTGTCTTTTGCATTTAGGATAAGACCTACAAAGGCAACAAGTAACATAAGAGAACCGGATGCTACCATGACACGGAATGTCCAGAAGATTGCTGGAACATCTGGAATATAGTTGCCAGGGCCATATTGAGCCTCCGATTTTGCTTGAAGGTCTTTGATACCTTCTACCTTACCAGACGTAAAGGAGTTTTGAGTCAAGAAGGATAAACCACCAGGAATTTCAAGAGCACCTGTATTCTTTTGTGCTTTAGTATCAATATTAGCTACCAAAGAGAATGGCGCTGGATCTTGTGTTTCCCACAACGCTTCCATAGCAGCCATTTTCATAGGTTGTACTTTTGTGATGTATTGACCTTGATGATGACCAGCTAATGCACCTAAAGTACCAAATACAAGGGCGATAACCATGCCCCATTTAGCGGAGCGGCGGTAGAACTCTGTCGCATTATTACGCAATAAGTGCCATGCACTGATTGCCATAATAATTACACCAGCTGTTAATAAACCATTCAATACGATATGGAAAAATTGTCCAGGTACATAGCCATTTTGAACGATGGTCAGGAAATTTTCCATCTCTGCACGGCCATTGCGTAATACAAAGCCTACAGGATGTTGCATAAAGGAGTTTGCTACGAGAATCCAGAACGCAGATAAGTTAGTACCTAACGCTACAAATGTAGCTACAAGGGCGTGAACACATTTGTGTAAGCGGTCCCAACCGAAAATCCAAACGCCCATGAATGTAGATTCCAAGAAAAATGCCATTAATGCTTCAAGGGCCAATGGGGCACCAAAAATGTCACCCATAAAACGAGAATATTCTGCCCAGTTCATACCGAAATGGAATTCCTGAACAATACCAGTCACCACACCCATGGCAAAGTTAATTAGGAACAATTTGCCCCAGAACTTAGCCATTTTTTTGTATACTTCTTTACCAGTTGACACATAGGTCCACTCTAAAGCAGCAACAATCACTGTCATGCCTAGTGTGAACGGCACAAATAACCAGTGATAGATAGATGTTAGCGCGAATTGCAATCGGGCTAAATCTACAGCTTCAAACATGTGTTTTCCTCCTTAGAATAAAATACTAACATCACTTGACGAGCTTTTACAAAAAACCTTGCATCATTGCGACTGTAAAAAAGCTCAAGCCTCAGCACCAATCAACTGTTCTCTTTGGGCAAGGGTCTTAAAATTAACCGCTTCCAACTGATTAATCAATTGATGCTGAATCACGCCCATTGCTTCATTTATAGCGCAATGTCCCTTACAAGACTTAGAGCAAGAACCTACATCATATAAACAACGTTGTAAATACGCATCCCCTTCTACTGCTCTAATTACATCAAGCAACGAAATCTCTTGAGGGCTTCGATTCAGGGCAAACCCGCCATCTACACCTCGGAAAGATTTCATAATTCCTGCTGCAATGAGACTACGCATAATCTTGAGCAAAAAGCGTTCTGGAATCAACTCTTGCTCAGCCAATACAGCACCAGTTATCTTCGAGCCCGAAGGTAGTAGCGCCATATGCAAGACCATGCGAAATGCATAATCCGTGGCCTGATTTAACTTCATAAAGTCTCCTTTCTCATGCACTCGGACAAACGTATTACTAAATCTAGTATAAATGAAATAAAACAATACTGCAATGGTATTGTTTTAAACAGAATAAATTAATTCACTTACTTCTCATGCTCATATTTTATGGATCAATTACCTACTTTTATATCCATCAAATATTGATTGTCATCATATATAAAAAGACTACTCTCAAAAGAACAGTCTCCATATATATTATTTTGTAATTTCTCGCACCAAATGGCCCATTTCAGGAATGATGAGTTTGCTCATCGCTAAGGTGACGGCCCCAACAGAGCCAGGAATAGAAAACATCAAAGTGTTATTCTTAACACCAGCTTCTGCACGAGATGCCATTGCTTTTGTTCCAATATCCTCCGTATAGGATAAATATCTAAAGATTTCACCAAAACCTGGAATATGCTTTTCATATAAGCTATTTACCGCCTCGATGGTAACATCTCTCATAGCAATACCAGTTCCCCCAGTAGATATAATGACATCAATAGACTCATCATTACACCATGGAGTCATAGCATTTATTATAGCCTCACAATCATCAATTACAATTTTTCGATCTGCTACAATATGATTTGCTGCTTCCAAAAATTCTTGAACCTTGTTGCCTCCTTTATCAGTTTCTAATGTACGAGTATCAGATACAGTTAATACTGCAACACATAATGGTCTTGCTACAACTTCGTAAGACATAGTTCCTCCTAAAATAAAGGCACAATAGACGCCAATATCGGCCATCCATTATCGCGTAATGTATCACGCAATGCCCATGTATACTTAATAAGCGGTGCACAATGTAGGCGCAACCAGAAAGATAAATACGGTGTATCTCCTTGGAATACAGCTAGTCGATCTAGAGCATATAAATTATCCCCTGGCTTTACTGTTCCTGGTTGAACTGTGAAAGCCATTTTATACCCAGACTGTTTAGTAACATATTGAACGAGCATATCATTAAAACCACCAGGATACGCCAAATAATTGATAGGTTCTCCTAAAATACCTTCCATAGATGTTTTACCACCGAGAATGGCATCAGGCAATTCTGTAGGATCCATATGAGTTAGTATCTTATGATGATTTGTATGCCCTTGAATATCAAATCCTGCCGTCTCCATTTGACGCATTTGTGCTGTATTTACAAAACCAGGCGTATTGGCTGCGTCACTAATCATGAACAAAGTAGCTTTCATATTATATGCTTTTAATATAGGCAATGCATGTTCATAATTATCTACATAACCATCGTCAAATGTTATTACTATAGGCTTCTCTGGTAACTCCGTACCATTTTGCAAATACTCATACAATTGATCCAATGATATCGTATGATATCCATGATTATGGAGGTATTCCATCTGCTCCTTAAACTGATCCACATGCAATGTTAAAGCAGAGTGTTTCTCATCATTTATTTGATGATAATTAAGTACCGGTACACCATATAACTTATAATTTGAAGACAGTCCCCACATAACTCCAATAGAAACCGCTAAAATTGCAATACATATTGCAATACAATATAACAACTTTTTAATACAGCTCTTGCCATATTTATACATATAAAATAATCACTCCCATCGACTTACATACATAATGAGAATACCACATATAAGTGGCTATTATCAAGAAAATCCCTCACAAGATTAATATAAAAACTGTTGATGCAATGAATCTGTCGTCGCTTAATTCTTATTACCTTTAACTTGCCCTACTTGCTTCCTCACTGTGGATTTCCCTTTACCGCTTCGCAGTTTGGTAAATCTTACGTTCGGAAAAAGGTGATGTGTGGGCCCCATACGTCGTTTAATCCTAATTACTTTTCGCTTGCCCTACTTGCTTCCTCACTGTGGATTTCCCTTCTCTGCTTCGCAGTTTGGTAAATCTTACGTTCGGAAGAAAGTGATGCAGTGAATCTGTCGTCACGTTGTTCCTCCATCTTCTACTGCCCTACTTTTCCCACGCCGTCTCTATTGATCAATACACATAGACAATACTTCTACAACCTTGGCTGAAAACGGCTCTAGAAGGAATTAGAATGTGCTCGTTAGAGCACAAAAATAGAGGGCCAACCCTTTATAGGGTTGACCCTCTATTTCGTTAATCAGCGAGTTCTTATGTACGGTTCTTTGCTCCAGGATACGGGGTGTTCGTCGCTGTGGAAGGACCTATGTAGCTGCGCTACATATCCATCTTACGCTCCGAACTAAGCGATGCAGTGAATCTGTCGTCGTTTCACTCCTCCATCTTCTACTGCCCTGCTTACCAGGTCCCCTGGGAGGATAGGAAGCCATACAAAAAAAAGACACACCCTCAGGTGTGCCTTTAATTAATCAGCGGCTTCCTATCCTCCCAGGCCGTCTCCAGCCAAGTACTTTCGGCGT
>NZ_QTLR01000004.1:0-182234 GCF_003602765.1 Veillonella sp. AF36-20BH | reverse complement strand
TTAGAAAATTGATTTAATTTTGTCGCATTACTTATTGCAATTCAAGATATAAATTAATACGTAAATCCATCAATTAATCAATAAGATATAGAGACTAATTCCTGTAAAATTCAGGAATTAGTCTCTTTTTATTTATGAAAAGAAACTGAAAGAATCGAATTAAATAAATATAGTAATTATCATATTCTTAGATATAGATGCGTCAAAAATTTCTCAAATTTTAATTGACAAATGTCCTTTCAGAAAATATACTTATAGTAGTTTAAAACATATTTAGGAGATAGGATTTAAAACCCATAATTGTAGTGGATTTAAAGTGAATTAAAAGTAGAATATGTTTTCTTATTATTGTTGGTTGGCCTATGTAGGTCACTAGGAGGTTTACTATGAGTAAAGAAGTGGAAAATAAAAAGACTCATGAACATGATCACCATTGCTATTGCGGTGAACATCAACATGATCACGGTCATCATCACCATGGTCACGACCATGACCATCATCACGACCATGGTCATCATCACGACCACGATCATGACCACGATCATGAACATGGTCACGACCATAGTCATGCAAAGGCTCTTCCGACGGATAAATGGGTGCCACACACTCATGAACCAGGGGTACCTCATGAACATGGCGTAAATGACTATATGAAAGCCGTTGCTGAGTATCGTAAAACATGGCCTACAAAACAAGACGTTATTGAACAAACACCAGATCCTGCGGTACGCGAAATGATTCTTCGCATGGAGCAAATCGGTTGCGATACAGTATTTGACCGTTTTGATAAACAACAACCACAATGTACATTTGGTATTGCCGGTGTATGTTGCCGTATTTGCTTCATGGGGCCATGTAAAATTACACCTAAGAGCCCTCGTGGGGTCTGTGGTGCCGATGCAGATCTTATCGTAGCTCGTAATATGACACGTGCTGCTGCAGGTGGCTTGACCCAACATGGTGCACATGCTCGTGAAATCTTGATTTCTTTGAAAGCGGCTGCTAATGACCAATTGGATATTCCAATTTTAGGGGAAGAAAAAATCCGTACTGTATGTAAAGCTTTCAACATCCCTGAAGAAGGCCGTTCCTTAAAAGAAGTGGCAAATGACTTGGCAGATGTTCTATTAGAAGATTTGAGCCGTGCATTGCCTGGCGAATATAAAACAATTACAGCTATGGCTCCTGCAGAACGTCGCGAAGTATGGAAAAACTTGGATATCTTGCCTATTTCTGCATACAATGAAGCCTTCGATGCATATCATCGTACATGCGTAGGTACGGATGGCGATTGGGAAAGCAACATGAAGCAATTCTTACGTTGTGGCCTTGCTTTCACATTCACTGGCGTAGTGGCAGCGGATATCGCAACAGACGCATTGTTCGGGCAAGGTGGTCGTCGTACTTCCAAAGTTAACATTGGTGCCTTGAAAAAAGGGTATGTTAACATCGCTGTTCATGGTCACTTGCCAACATTAGTATCTCAAATTTGTACAATTGGTGCCTCTGAAGAGTATTTAGAAAAAGCGAAAGCTATCGGTGCCAAAGGTATCCAATTCTATGGTATTTGTTGCTCTGGCTTGTCCAGCATGTACCGCTACGAAAACGTTATTCCATTGTGTAATGCTATCGGTGCGGAACTTGTACTTGGTACTGGCGCACTCGATTGCTGGGTAGCTGACGTTCAAGACGTTTACCCTGCTATTATGGACGTAGCACGTTGCTTCAACACAAAAGTTATCACTACATCTGATGCAGCTCGTTTACCAGGTGCTGAACACATCGGCTACGACCATCATCACACTAACTTGGCTGAAACAAAAGAATTGGCTCGCAAAATCTTGGATCGTGCTCTTGAAGCTCATGAATTGCGCAAAGGTATGCCTGTATTCATTCCGCCATACGAAATCACAGCAGAAGTTGGCTTCTCTCCAGAATCCACTGTTAAACATTATGGTTCCTTCAAACCATTGGCAGAGGCTTTAAAATCTGGTAAAGTTCGCGGTATCGTTAACGTAGTAGGTTGTTCCAACCCTCGTGTTATCTATGAAAAGGCAACTGTAGATATTGTTGATACACTTATTAAAAATGGCTGTATCATCCTTACAAATGGTTGTGCATCTTTCCCATTGATGAAACTTGGCTATTGTAATACAGATGCTAACAAGAAATGTAGTCCTGCATTGCAAGAGTTCTTGGGTGATGATCAACCACCAGTATGGCATGTGGGTGAATGTGTAGATAATGCGCGTTCCTCCGGTATCTTCGGTGGTATTGCGGCAGAACTTGGTCTTAACTTACCTCAATTGCCATTTGCTATGTCTAGCCCTGAATGGTCTAACGAAAAAGGTATCGATGCATCCCTTGGCTTCCGCTTGATGGGGATTAACTCTTACCACTGCGTTGAGCCACCTACACAAGGCTCTGATGCTGTTACAAAATGGCTCAAAGAAGACACTAAAGATATCTTAGGCTCTGTTATGTATGTAAATACGGATCCTGCTAAAGTAGCTGAGAAAATCTTGGCAGATATCGATGAAAAACGTGCTGCTTTAGGTTGGGCTGAAGTAAAATAGTAAGATAGAAATTAGTAAATTGTAGTTTATAATAAAAAACGCTCAAAAGCGTAATGGTTATCGTATTTCCTTAAGCTTTTGAGCGTTTTTTTTTTAAGAATATAGTATTACTTGTTAATTCGTGAGTCCTTATAAACCCTTTACTATTAACCCTTATGGTAATATGTATGTAGACTTAACAATATGTATAAGTTTATGAAGTAACGAAAAAAGGACTCTGTATAGAGTCCTTTTTTCATGTAAGGGGAGTGTTAGTATTAATATCAAATGAAACATGTATTTAAACAAGTAGTAGGTTTGGGGTTAGTATTACTTGTCGGGAGATAAATACACGTACGGTAACCAGGGAATTGTTACCTCTATTTATCATTTGACATTATCATTATAGGAAGAGTAAATGAGTTAAAAATGAAGAAATTTAATAAATTTCTTTAAGTTTCTTATATTTGTAAAAAACATGGTAATTAATTTTAATTATTGTTGATAAATATGGGACAATTTTGGTATTATATAAAGGAGAAGTTGTATATTTTATAAAGGTTTATCCACATTAAGCTTTTATAAAATATACAGCTCGATAGCATGAGAGGGGCAGTCATATGAGTAAAATATTCACCATATTAACACTTTTGTGGCTACTCAGTATAGGGGGGACTACTAACGCAACGGACTGGTACTATGTTGGACCAGATGCATCAGGAAACCAATTATTTATTGACAATGACAGTGTACAGAAGAGTGATTACGATGCACTTTTGTGGCTGCGAGTTAATGAACTGGGTGGCGACGAATTGCGATATAAAGTTTATATCAGTAGATATAATCGAACCATGGAAACATTGAAGGTAGATGCGTACATGTCAGACGGGACGCCGTATGAGAATGTAGAATTTAATGAGAATCCTGAGCCCATTGCGGGTAACACAAATGGTCAAGCCATTTACATTTTATTATGGAAATAAAAGAACCATCTAGTACAGCAAACTAGATGGTTCTTTTTATGTGTAAAATATTTATAAAGCATTAGGGAATAATTTATATACTACATCCTCTAGATATAGAGAATGGTATATATGAGGTTTTTAGACTTGAGCTGTATTGCGAGTCAACTCCAAGTCTTGAATCATTTGGAGATCGTCTTGAGGTGAACGACCACCAGTAGTTAAGTAGCCACCAACCATAATACCGTTTAGGCCACCTTTTAGAGCATAAGCTTGTAAGTCTCGTAGATTTACTTCGCGACCCCCTGCAGTACGAATCAATGCGTTTGGCAAGATGAAACGGAATACGGCGAAGGTACGTAAGATATCCAATGGACGTAAAGCTTCGTTGCTTTCAAATGGAGTCCCTTTAACAGGATTCAAAATGTTTAATGGCACGGAGTCAATATGTAAACGTTTAAGTTCGAACGCCATTTCTACGCGTTGTTCTAATGTTTCGTTAAGTCCAAGAATGCCACCAGAGCAAACACGGATGCCTGCTTTTTGTGCATTATCTATGGTAAACATTTTATCTTCGTAGGAATGTGTAGTACAAATATCTGGGAAGTGACTAGGTGCCGTTTCGATATTGGAGTGGTATCGAGTAACACCAACTTCTTTTAATTTGAGTGCTTGTTCGTAAGTTAACAACCCAAGAGAACAGCAGATTTCAAGACCAATTTCGTTTTTGATACGGCCTAATACATGGATGATTTGATCAAATTCATCAGGGTTATTAGTATTACGACCACTTGTTACGATGGAAAAACGAATGGCACCAGCCTCTTTAGCTTTACGTGCTGCTTGGAGAATGCTTTCTTCATCCATGAAAGGATACTCCTGAACGCCTGTGTTGTGGTGTGCGGATTGAGCACAGAATTTACAGTTTTCAGGACATTTGCCGGATCGAGCATTAACAATGGCGCATACATCCACAGAATTATCATTGAAATGTTGGCGAATTTTATCAGCCATAGCGAGTAGAATCATAGTATCATCATCTGAAGTATGAATTAGCTCGATTGCTTCTTCTTTTGTAATTTCGCCGCCGTTCATGATGCGGTTTGCAATGGTAAGTATTTTTTCGTATGTACCCACTTGGGATGGTTGTTGATCTATAGGCAAAGCCATAATAGCCTCCAGGAAATTGTTAACTTAATAAAAACATAATATATTGACAATTTGATTGTAAACGTTCGCGCATAAATTGTCAACTTAATGCATGAATTGGTTAACAAAAAATATATTATGATTTATATCTTATGATGAAAGAATATGTGCTTATCTTATAATTTATATTTATTAATAGTTAAGAGAAGTTTAGTTTAACTATATCTTTTTGATGCTAAATGATAGTTATTTTTAACTTATCTTTAAGGTTTTGTAGTATAATAAATTATTGTAATTACTATATATAACTATAATAAGAATATTAATGGAGGAGTGGATATAGATGCAGCCGTTTCGATTTATACACTGTGGTGATCTGCATTTAGGGGCACCCTTTCAATATGCTACAGGTATTAGCAGCGCTGTTGATCGCGCCGTAAGTGAAGCCACTTATGTAGCCTTAGATAAAATTATTGATACTGCTATTACAGAACATGTTCATGCTGTTGTAATAGCTGGTGATATTTATAATAGCGAAGACCATAATTTAGAGGCTCAAGTCCGTTTTGTGCGCGCCATGTATCGCTTGGCGGAGCATCGTATTGATGTCTATATGGTACAAGGTAACCATGATCCTGCTGAAAGCTGGAAAGCACAATTACAGATGCCAGATAATGTACATGTATTTTCTAGCGAACAGGTACAGCGTTTCCCGCTCATCGTTAACAATATAGAAATTGGTGGCGTATATGGTATTAGTTGTGGTCATGGTAATGAAAGCGACAACTATGCTCGTCAATACAGAGCTTTTGAACGGGATGAGTTTTCTCTTGCTGTTATGCATGGTACTGTAGGTTCTAGCGTAGGCTCTGAAAATCATAATGTAATAGGACCTTGTAACTTAACTGATTTAACAGAGGCTGCTATGGATTATTGGGCATTGGGCCATATTCATAAATCTCAAGTTCTTAGCGAGGAGCCTCTCGTAGTTTATGCTGGTAATTCGCAAGGATTGCATCGTAAAGAACATGGACCAAAGGGATGTTATCTTGTATCCGTATCTCATAATGGTCATTGTGATTTGCGATTTATCGATACCTGTGCTGTCCGGTTTGAGGAAATCAAAATCGATATTGCTGGCATGCAAAATGAAACGGATTTCTTAGAGATTTTGCGCCGTAAAAAAGAAAATTTGCGAAAGCAGCATAAGAAAAACATCTTGCTATCCATCGTTTTGTCTGGTACAGGACCTCTACATCGCCTATGTACGCAAGAGGGGATTCGAAAACTATGGTTGCAAGAGTCTCAAAATGAAGAGAAAAGCAAATCTATATTTGTTATGCCTTACCGTATCACTTCTAATACAAGACCTAGTATTAATCTAGTTGAACGACGTCTATTAACAGATGTAGTAGGTGATTACTTGCGTGCTTATGATGATATGGTAGATGGGGATGCGATACAGACTGCGCGCCAAATCATGGCGGATCGTCCTGAATTTAAGCGCTTAGGCGCATATGCAGATTTATTGAGTGATGAATTATTGGCGCGAGCTTTGAAACGTTGTGAAATTGAAGGTGTTACTGTATTGATGGGGGCTAATGATGAACATTAAACGCATACGATTTGATGAATTTGGCCCGTATCGCGACTGGTCTTTCACCACGGGTGACAATGGGGTTCAACTCATGTATGGCCCTAATGAAAGTGGTAAGACATCCTTGCTCGAAGGGATGCGCACCTTGTTGTTTGGCGGTACTCATAAGGCTTATGGCCCTATGACGGGGGCCCTTGATGTGGACCGTAATGGTGAAAGTTACTATATCGGTCGTAAGGGTAAGCAGTTAGACTTTTACAACCCTGGTCATCCTGCCATCCATGAAGAGCCGGCTCAACATTGGTGGCATGGCATCGATAAAAAAACATATAACCGCATATTTGCGTTAACATTAGACGATCTACAAGGCCTTGATGTATTACAAGAGGTAGAGGTTCGTTCTCGATTCTTTGGCGCCGAAGGGGGAGAACACTTAGGTGGAGCTGTTAAGGATGTTGAAAAAGGGGCTACAGACCTACTTGTAGCATCCTCGAATGGTAAACGTCGCATCAATGTATTGATGGATGAGCTTAAAGAAAACCGTCAAAAGTTGAGTCAGTTGGCGGAGCATGAAGCGCAATATGTGGAATTACAAACCGTCTTTCACAGTACGGAGCAAACCGAAATGGAATTGCAAAATCAGTTGAAAGAATGGAAGGAATATCGGGATGGTATCGATGTAGTATTGCGTGCGTGGGATACGTATCGTCGCAGTGAAGAGGCGCGTATGCACATGCAGCAGTATAATAGTGAGCTCGCCTTGAGTCGTGATGAGTTCCTACGTCTTGATGAAGAAATAAAACGGGCTCGTGACAATATGCAATTATGGCAGGAAAAGGAAGCGGCATTGATGCCCGCTAACTTTAGTCCTGATAGCCCATTTGGAACTTATGGCCAAGATATTGAAGACCTTATTCAACAAGGTGCTAAATGGGAGCAATTACGCCGTGAGTGCGAGGAAGGAGATGCGTATATCCGTAAGGTTAGAGAACAATTGGAGTTTTCACGCACCCTACATTCTGCGTGGCGTCATGATGAGCCAATGGCAGAAGACATCAATTGGTTTGATGGAGAACGTTTGGCAAGTCGTTTGCGCACCGCAAAAGAACAACTTTTACATTGGCAAGACCGCAAACCTGCAGAGGCTACCGATGAGGTGCCGACGGCGAACCTTGAAGGGGCATCCTTACCTAACTTTAGTGAAGAAGAATTAGCTAAAAAAGAATATTTAGAACGTGAATTAGATCGTATCTTAATGGATATAGATCAAGTAGAGGCTAGACTAGAGGCTAGACGGAATAGTTATGGTTCAGACGCACAGCCCACAATTCTGCCAAAATGGCTACAACGCATTAGTGGTATAGGTGCTGTTATAGCTGTATTGGTAGTATTAGCAGGCCTGTTGGTTCTTGAATCTGCATTATATACTATAGGTGGTTTTATTTTCTTGATTCTATCTATGGGGCTATTCTGGTATGCTACCTGGAGGCTTCATAATAGTAACTCTGATGTGTCTAAATTAAACTATGAGTTACAAATTTTATCTTCCCGTAAATCTGATGTAGAACATCAGCTAGAGGCTTTGATCAAGGCTGCTACACCTACAGTGAGCCCTGTACCATCCTTAGAAGGAGAGGCACATCTTGAGCGTTGGATTCAGGAAGGGCATACCTTACAAGGTATTTATGATGAAGCCCTCGCAGCATGGCAAAACTGGTTACCCCGAGGGGCGGCTAAGAGTCTCGATGAAGATGATTTCTTTGGTCTCAAACATGAATATGATCAATATCATGAGCAACTACGTACTATAGAAGGCTATGAAAAGCGTTTAGCGGAGCATAAAGAAGGTCTACGCATTATTGAAGACCAAGCGATGGCTTTGTGGTATAACCTTGGAATAGAGTCACCAGTATCTCCTACGGAATTAAAACGTATTTATAATCAATATAAGAACTTTCAACAAAATAAAATTGTATGGGAACAAAAGGAAGCACAACGTAAAAGCTTCCGCAATGAATACGATAATTGGCATCGCAAGGAAAAAGAACTACTCCTTCGCCAAAAAGAATTACTCCATAAAGCTGGTATGGAAAGTTCCAACGAGTATCGTCAACATCTTATCGATGAGGACCAATATAAACAGTGGCAAACTATTTACAAGCAAAGTCAGGTACAGCTGGATTTACTTGCTCCTGATGCGGAGAATAAAGACCTGTTCTATCGTCGTTTGCGAGAAGGCAACAAAGATAACTGGTTAGATGAATTGGCTCACTCTGAGCGTGAAATAGCCTCTATTGAAGATAAATTGGCTACCTTGTACGAGCGCCGTGGTCAAATCGTTGAAGCAATGCGTACACTTGGATCTGACCAGGAGCAACACCAAATGTTGCAAGAACGAGAGGCTTTACAAAGTGAATTAGAGTCTGCACTAGAAGATTGGGCTACACAAGTATTGATAAGCCATTGTATGGATAAGGCTCAACAATCGTATGAACAAGAAAAACAACCTCATATGTTAGAGCTTGCCTCCTCTTATGTTGAAAAACTAACTGGTGAGAGGTATACGCTTGATATTCTAGGCATCAATAAAGGGGTAGCACTTATCAACAATAATGGAGAACGACTAGAGCTTAAATTTTGGTCTAGTGGCTTAGCTGATCAAGTGTACTTGTCATTACGACTCGCCCTAGCTAAGGTATTCTCTTATCAAGTGGAGTCCTTACCGATTATCTTGGACGATATTCTTGTGCGCTTTGACGAAAATCGTCAACGTAGTGCTTTAGAATTATTGGCTGAGCTTGGGAAAAATCAACAGATTTGGCTCTTTACTTGTCAACGCTCCGTATATGATATGGCTCAATCTATTATGGGCATCGATTGCCATAGATTGAGTCGTAGCTAAATGAATTTCAGACTTGAATTAAAGACTCAGTCAAATTAAAGTGGTAATGAAATAATAATCCCTGTGGAGGCATATGCTTTCACAGGGATTATTAGGGATTATTAAAGAATAAATAATGTAAGTGATTGTAACTAAAGTAACTGTTTTGGTTACCATAGTGTGTTAGTATACATTTAGAACGAAAGGGGTTGAGTACTTGAACACAGCTTATTTGGACATGATCCAGGGGAAGAACCCTGGTGTGACGCCTGTGTGGTATATGCGACAAGCTGGTCGTAGTCAAGCGGAATACCGCAAAATCAAAGAAAAATATACTTTATTTGAAATTACAAAAGAGCCTGAGCTATGTGCTCGCGTTACGGAATTACCTGTTAAGGAATATGGCGTCGATGCGGCGATTCTCTACAAAGATATTATGAGCCCCATGGTGGCTATGAATGTAAATGTAGAGCTCAAGGCTGGTGTAGGACCTGTGTTTAGCACACCTATCCGCTCTATGGCTGATGTGGATAAATTAGAAACCTTTGATCCTACAAAGGTAGATTATATCGCGAAAACGATTACATTATTAACTTCTGGTATGCTTGACGTGCCTCTCATTGGTTTCTGCGGGGCACCGTTTACTATTGCGTCCTACCTTATCGAGGGGGGCCCAACAAAGAATTACAATAAGACTCGCGGTATGCTCATCGGTGCTCCAGATATGTGGAATGCACTGATGACAAAACTAGCGGACATGTCCATTGCGTACTTGTCCATGCAAGCCGAAGCGGGTGCTAATGCACTTCAAATCTTTGACTCTTGGGTAGGTGCTGTTAATGTAGACCAGTATAAACAAGGAATTTACCCTCATATGGAGCGGATCATAAAGACTGTGAAAGCTCAATATCCTCATTTGCCAATGGCCATGAATGGTGTTGGTACGGATCATTTGGTGTCTATTTGGTCTCACTTGCCTTTAGATGTCATTGCCCTTGATTGGCGTAGTTCCATCGTTATGGCAAACGAGCGTGGCGTAACACAAACGGTACAAGGTAACTTGGATCCGGCGTATTTGTTCGGAGACGAAAAAACATTGGCCCGCGAAGTCGATCGCATCTTGCTCGACGGCGTTCGCTATGGGCGCCATATCTTTAATTTAGGTCATGGCGTATTCCCAGAGGCAGATCCTCAAAAACTCCATTGGCTAACGGACTATGTGCATGAACGTAGTCGTGAGATTTGGGCTCAAGAGAGGTAAATTAGTGAAAGTAGAAAAAAAAGGATTATTATTCCTGTCTTATGGTAGCCCTTTAAGTAAGGATGATTTAGTACCCTATATGACGAGCATTCGTCGTGGCCGTGTACCAACGGAAGCAGAGATTACAAATCTCACTAAGCGTTATGATACAATCGGTCAATGGGAAAATATTGAGCTTCAAACTATGGCAGAGTGCCAATATAAAGCATTGCTTACTCTGTTGCCGACTATGCCTTCCGCTATTGGTTTTTTACACATGAAACCATCCATTGCAGATGCGGTTGACTCCTTAGTCCAGCAAGGAGTGGAGCATATTATCGCTATTGTAACGGCTCCATTCTTCACCGCTCTCGGTACTGGAGCTTATGAAAAACAAGTGCAAGCAGCCATTTCAAACTATGATAATGTGACATTTGACTTTATCCGTTCCTGGTGGGACCAACCAACTTTCAAGGAATACTGGGTAAAAGCACTTTCAGAGTGTGTGCATAATGCTAAAGATGTATTCGTTATTTTTAGTGCGCACAGTATACCTCTTATCAATAATCATGGTGGCGATTCGTATGCGTTAGCTTTAGAGGAAAGTGCTAAAGAGATTGCTGAATATTGTAAATTACCGAATTGGTCTGTGGCATGGCAAAGTGCGGCTCCTCATGGCCAATGGTTGGGCCCTACTGTAGAGGATGCAATCAATGAAGCTTTACAAACTGGTGCTACTCGCATTGCTTTTGTACCATTTGGATTTGTAAGCAATCACGTTGAGGTACTGTACGATAATGATGTGGAGTGTAAAGAACTCGTTGAAGCAAAGGGCGCAACATATATGCGTGCACCCATGCCAAATTGTAATGAAACATTTTTACAAGCAATGGCGAGTGCAATAATAGAAAGGATTCATTCGTGAACGTAACAATTGTGGGCGGTGGCTTAACAGGGCTAACAGCGGCTTATTATCTAGGTCATGCAAAGCCGGAATGGACCATTACTCTTTACGAACAAGCACCACGATTTGGTGGGAAAATACAAACGCAACGTGTGGATGACTTCGTAGTGGAACTCGGTCCTGACTCCTATTTGGGTCGTAAAACCGAAATGACAGATCTCGTGCATGATCTTGGACTAGGTGATACCCTTGTGTCTAATGAAACAGGTCAAGCCTTTGTATATGATAAGGGCTCTATCCACCCAATTCCAGGCGGTTCCATCATGGGCATTCCTACGGAAATGATGCCCTTTGTGAAAGCAACGCTCATTTCCTGGCCTGGTAAATTGCGTGCAGGCTTAGATTATTTTAAGAAACCATACCAACTCGATGAAAATGGGGATGTATCCATTGGTCATTTCTTCAAATACCACTTAGGACAAGAAATGATGGATAAACTCATCGAGCCCCTATTAGCTGGCATCTATGGTGGCGATATTTATAAAATTAGCCTATTGTCGACATTCCCTCATTTTATTCAAGTAGAACAAAAATATGGGAACATGGTAAAAGGTATGATGGCCGCTAAGATGAGTCACTCCAAAGCAGGTGTCTCTAAGGCCGCCAAAGGGGCTGTTACTGAAGGTGATGTCCCTCGAGCTGGTAAAGGCACTATGACGGACCGTCAATTTGAAAGTCACGAAGCTAAGACTAGTCAAGATACTTCTGCTGGTAATAGTGTAAACAATTCTAGTCAAATGACAAAGACTAGTTCTAATCATCAGTCTGCTAAGACACAAGCGGATATGGAAAGTCGAAAGGGTACTGCTGCTCAATCTGGCATGTTCCGTCAATTGACAGGTGGACTTGAAAGCGTGATTACTGCTATTGTCAAGGCTATGCCTAGTAATGTACACTTGCATACAGGTGCGCTAGTTTCTGATATTCGATATATTGATGGTGTATATGCAATCGATGTAGTGAAGTCGTGTAACGATTCTTGTGGCTGTCAATCTACGGCAGACCATGTGATTATCACTACACCGCCGGCAACATATACTCAATGGTTCAAGGATGATGCGGGTTTTGATTTCTTGCGTTCCATGGAGCAATCTAGTTGCGCCATTGCTATCATGTCTTTTGATAAAAGCACCTTTGATGGTGATTTAAAGGGATCAGGTCTTCTCATTACTCGTAACACGAATACACCTCTCACAGCGTGTACCATTCTTAATCAAAAATGGCCACAAACTACGCCTGATGATAAGGTAGTGTTGCGCGTCTTCATCGGTAAGCCTGGTAATGATGTGGTAGAACGACTCAGCGAAGAGGAACTTTCAGAATTGGCAGTCAAAGAAATTCAACATATCATGGGTTTTTCTGTCAAACCTGAATGGGTACGTATCAATCGTCTCATTCACTGCATGCCGCAATATAATGTAGGCCATCGTGCAGGGATTAAAGCAGTCCGTGAACATGTGGCGGAACATTATCCAAATTTACACCTCATCGGTACGCCATTTGATGGCATTGGTATTCCTGATGGTGTAAAACAAGCAAAAGAACTCGTAGAAAAACTTGTGAATGACAAGTAAGATAGTGACTTGCTTAAAAGAGTTAGTATAGTATTAAGCGACATAGGATTATCTCAGCCTAAAGGCAGTAATTTAGTCTTAACTAAAGAATATACTAATAAAAAATCTCAATAGAAACTAAATTGAAAAGACTCTATATGCTATAATAGTAAGTGGAGTCTTTTGATTTCCGTAATTATAGATATACATTATTATTTTGATATAATCACCATAGATAGGAGTGATCATAATGGGAAAAGCAATCCCTACAGTAGAAGGTTGGCATAGCCAACACATGGTATTTGCCATGGATTTCAGCGCATGGAACTGCTTCACAGAGGATGAAAAAGCAGCAGCGCGCAATGAATTAAAAGCATTCTTAGTCGACCTTGAAGCTAAACATCAAGCTAAAGAAGGTAGCTATGCATTCTATGATTGTAATGGAGCAAAAGGGGATTTAATCTTATGGATTCTCGGTCCATCCCTTGAATACTTGGCTCAAGTAGAACGTAAATTCCGTCGTTTAGCTATTGCAAGCGTGTTGGTGCAAACTTATTCTTATACTTCTGTAACAGAAGTAAGCACCTATGTTAAGGCCAAGTTAGATACAGAGGAAGTTAACCAAAAATTATATCCTCATGTACCTCGCGATAAATATATCTGTTTTTATAATATGAGTAAAAAACGCGAAGGTGATGACAATTGGTTCATGTTACCACCGCAAGAGCGCGGTGCTTTGATGAAAGCTCACGGTGAACTTGGTAAAACATACTTGGATGTATTATCTGAATTCACTACTGGTGGCTGTGGTCTAGACGACTGGGAATGGGGCATTACCATTTTCAGCAACGACGACATCCAATTCAAAAAAATCGTATACGATATGCGCTTTGAAGTAGCCAGTGCAAAATATGGTATCTTCAGCGACTTCTATGTTGGTACCATCATCGACGACGCACTACTAGAAGAAATCTTTGGATAATAAAAGGGACTGCTTGGCAGTCCCTTTTTTCTCCCCTCAAAATGAAGGCTATAATTTTGAATAAAAAATTTTTGTATTCTTTTTTACTGTACTGCGTAAAATATAATTCACTATGTCTGAGTATCTTATTTATAACTATATTTTTATAAAAGAGAACCCCGCATCTATCTGACTTACGAGGTCAAGGCCCTAGGCCGCAGACCTGATAAGTATGGAGGAAAGATGCGGGGTTTCTTTTATCACTTAGTATAGAAAAGTGAATTATATTTTGTAGTACCGTCGAGTGAACGTAAATTTTCTGTTTCCAGAAAATTATACGTTCATATTTGCACCTTTACGCACATAGAACCAGTAGCACACAGATACAGTTACAAGGTTGAACGCAAGTAATACAGCAAAGGCTGGGTGAATATTGCCGAACATGGAATATACAAAGCCGAAGATTTTAGGAGTAATGAAGGCACCATATGCAGCTACAGCGGCTACGAAACCTGTAATTAAAGAGGAGAGCAATGGATTGCCAAATACGTGTGGAATCATACGGAATGTTGCGCCGGTAGCAAAACCACAGCATACAAAGGTTAATACGGACATTGCAAAGAAGAATGGGAAGTTGTGCATATCTACACCAACTGCAATTAATGCGGTTGATGCACATAATCCGATAAGACTAATAAAGGTAACTTTTGTACCACTATTGATTTTATCTGCTAACCAACCACCCACAGGACGAAGGGCACCTGCTACGAGTGGACCTACAAATGCGATAGAAGCAAATGGAATTTCAGGGAATTCTTTGCCTACTAATAGACCAAGTGCTGCTGCGTAACCAGAGAATGCACCGAAAGAACATGTATAGAGCAATGTTAACGCCCATGTGTGCTTGTTACCAAAGATTTGTACGAGGTTTTTAGGATTTGGTTTTTCTAGAGGTAGGTTATCCATGAAGCGAGTCATCAATGCAAGGATAACAACAAGAGGTACAACCCACATGAAAGCTGCATTAGCTAGATATACTGCGTTGCCCTTAATAATTGTTGGCGTTACACCAAATACACTACCTAAAGCCGCAGATCCCATAGCAAATGGAGCTAGGAAGTAGATTACAGAAATGCCAAGATTACCAACTCCACCGTTGATACCAAGAGCTGTGCCTTTTTCAGATTTAGGGAAGAAGTTACCAATGTATGCCATAGAGGATGAGAAGTTGGCACCTGCTAAACCGATAAGGGCTGTTAAAATCATAAATGTCGCATAAGAAGTTGTTGTATCTTGTACAGCAAAGCCGAGCCACACAACAGGAACTAATAAGATAATTGTGGAAATAAATGTCCAGTTTTTACCGCCTAACAGTGCTGGCATGTATGTGTATACAAATCGCAATGTGGCACCTACTAGGCCTGGTAAGGCAGCCAATGTAAATAATTGATCAGTAGTAAAGTTAAATCCAGCGCTATTTAGCTGAGCCGCAATGGTTGCCCATAAGTACCAAACACAGAATGAAAGTGTTAAGGCAATAGTGGATATAACGAGGTTTTGTTTAGCAATTTTTTTGCCAAACTTTTCCCAAAATTCCGGATTCTCCGGTTGCCAATTAGCCACGATTTCGCTGCGGCTTGCACCTACTTGAGGCATTTTTAGTTCGTTCATTTTGAACTTCTCCTTACTGTAACAACTATACACGTAGACAAGAAAAATATATAAGATTATATATAATATATATATATAATAGTAAAATCTAAAGAATTTCCATAGAAAGCATTCGATTTACTTACAAAACTGCGTTATAATTATTGTAGCATTAATATTTTTCAATGTCTTACATCACAGATATATTATATAGTGTAATTTTTTTTGTGAATGTGATGTAAAACACACATATTCTGAAATTAATAAGTTATAATAATCATATATATACGAAAAAGTATATAGTATACGTACTTTTACTATAAATAGATTAGTATAACTAATGGATTTTGTTATAAAAGTACTGTGGAGTGATAATGGTATGGATCAAAAATTAATTAACCAATTGCTTGCTTTGCCGGGTGAGGAACTACATCTTAAAAAAGGTGATTTTCTCTTCCGTGAGGGGGACAAGGCAGAATACTTTTACGTAGTAGTAAAAGGTAGAATGAGCATTAAGAAGTTCGAAGCTAGCGGGCACATTTTTGCGTTGCGTTTAGTAGGGCCGAATAATGTAATTGGTGAGGTTCCGTTGTATGAGGAGAACACTAGAACATATGTGTTCAACGCCATTGCTCGGGAGGATTGCTCTGTTTATTGTATACGCTATGATGTGTTGGAAGGGGCTATTGCAAAAGACCATTCATTGGCTATTGCAATGATGAAAATCTACACTTTACATATGCGTCGTCAACAGGCAAAATACCGGGACTTGCTACTTTACGGCAAGAAGGGAGCATTCTATTCTACCTTGTTGCGCTTAGCCAATAGTTATGGTGTAAAGCGCGAGGATGGTATCTTTATTGATATTGCCCTAACAAATCAAGAATTGGCTGAGTTTGCTGCCACATCAAGAGAAAGTTTAAATCGCATGTTAAGTGAGTTACGTAAGTTAGGCTATGTAGCCTATGACAAACACCATCTAGTAATCTGTGATTTTGACGCTTTAATCGGATTACTTGATTTAGAGGTTGATAGTATTGACCCTAATATTAGTAATATCGAATAACAGGATTTTCTCCCTTGTGTTAGCACATCTAGCACAAGGGATTTTTTTGTAGTTTTGAAGGAGGACATGAGATGAGCTTGTTGTCTCAAAAGTTTAAGTTTCTTCGCAAGAAGGAAGTATCTCCAAACGGCCATCAAATCACAGAAGATGGAGGTCGTGAATGGGAAAATTATTATCGTGACCGTTGGTCTTACGATAAAGTTGTCCGCACAACGCATGGCGTAAACTGTACTGGTTCTTGTAGCTGGAATATTTATGTCAAAAACGGTGTTGTAGCCTGGGAAAATCAAGCAATTGACTACCCTGAAACACCAGATGATATGCCAGATTATGAACCACGTGGGTGCCCTCGTGGTGCAACATTCTCTTGGTATCTTTATAGCCCTTTGCGCGTAAAATATCCTTATGTACGTGGCGAATTGGTCGAGCTTTGGAGAGAAGCGAAGAAGCATGCTAAGAATCCAATCGAAGCTTGGAAATCTATCGTAGAAGATCCTGAAAAAGCGAAAAAATATAAGTCAGCCCGTGGTATGGGTGGCTTTGTGCGCTCCACATGGGATGAAGCAACAGAAATTACTGCAGCATCCTTACTATATACAGCAAAAACATATGGCCCTGACCGCAACGCAGGCTTCTCTGTAATTCCTGCGATGTCCATGTTGTCCTATGCAGCAGGGGCTCGTTTCCTTAACTTGATGGGTGGCACACCATTGTCCTTCTATGACTGGTATGCCGATTTGCCACCTTCCAGCCCTCAAGTTTGGGGTGAACAAACTGATACACCTGAATCTGGTGACTGGTATAATGCTGGTTACATCATGACGTGGGGTTCTAACGTACCGTTGACCCGTACGCCAGATGCTCACTTCTTGACAGAGGTTCGTTATAAAGGTACTAAAGTAGTATCCGTGTCTCCTGACTATGCGGAATCTACAACTTCTTCCGATGCATGGCTCAATGTAAAAGCTGGTACCGATGCGGCTCTTGCAATGGCAATGGGTCACGTTATCCTAAAAGAATATTACATCGACAAAGAAACTCCATACTTCAAAGAGTATGCAAAAGAGTTCACAGATATGCCATTCCTTGTACGCGTTGAAGATATCAACGGCACAGTTCAACCAGGCCGTTTCTTGAATGCTAAGGACTTAGGTCGCCAAGAGGAAGGCGCTGACTTCCAAATGGTATTGATTGATGAATTAACAAATGAAATCGTTGTACCTAATGGTACAATGGGTGAACGTCACACGAACCCACAAAAATGGAATTTACGACTTGAAAATCGCGACACAGGAGCTAAAATTGATCCTCGCTTATCCGTGTTTGATCAACGGGAAGATGTGACGATTGTTAAATTGCCGTACTTTGGTGATGAAGAGCACGAAGGTGTTATTGAACGTGCTATTCCTACTATTACGGTACAAACTGCAGATGGTCCTGTGAAAGTAACTACAGTGTATGACCTCATTCTTGCTAACTACGGTATTGACCGTGGTATCGGTGGTGAAGTGGCTACAAGCTATACTGATGACACTCCATACACACCTACATGGCAAGAAAAAATCACTGGCGTAAAAGCGGACATTGCTATTGCTACAGCACGTGAATTTGCAGATAATGCTGAAAAAACGAAAGGTCGTTCCATGATTATCATGGGCGGTGGTATCAACCACTGGTACCATGCCGATGTTATTTACCGTACTATTTTGAACCTTATCATGTTCTGTGGTACAGAAGGCGTTAACGGCGGTGGTTGGGCCCACTACGTAGGTCAAGAAAAGCTTCGTCCTGTTGAAGGTTGGGGTGGTATCATGACTGCCAATGACTGGAGTAAGGCTCCTCGTTTGCAAAATGGTACATCTTGGTTCTACTTTGCTACAGAACAATATCGTTCTGACTGCATCGACTTGGCAGACCGCGTATCTAAATTGGCTAAACCTCGCTATCGCCATCCTGGGGATTACAACGTCTTAGCAGCTCGTTTAGGTTGGTTGCCATCCTATCCTACTTTCAATAAAGGTAGCCAAGAATTGATTAATGATGCTCGTGCAGCCGGTGCTAGTACAGAAGCGGAAATCAACCAATATGTGGCACAAGCCTTGAAAAATAAAGATTTACAATTCTGTGTAGAGGATCCAGCAGCTAAAGAAAACCATCCACGTAACTTGTTTGTATGGCGTGCGAACCTTATCGGTTCTTCTTCTAAAGGCCACGAATACTTCTTGAAACATTTATTAGGCACAAAAAATGCCGTATTGGAAGATGATGATGCTCCTACACGCCCAGAAGAAATTAAATGGCGTGAAGCAGATGGTGCGGGTAAGCTTGATCTCTTAATTGATATCGACTTCCGTATGGCGTCTACAGGTTTATATTCTGATATCGTGTTCCCCGCAGCTACATGGTATGAAAAAGAAGACTTGTCTTCTACGGACATGCATCCATATGTACATGTATTCCAAGCAGCTGTTGATTGCGCATGGGAAACTAAATCCGACTGGGATACATTCCGCACTCTTGCAGAAACAGTATCTCGCGTAGCAAAAGAATCTGGCTTTACAGAATATGAAGATATTGTAGCTACTCCACTTGGCCATGATAGCCCAGGCGAAGTAGCGCAACCAGAAGGTAAAGTTCTTGATTGGAGTAAAGGCGAATGTGAACCAATCCCTGGTAAAACAATGCCGAACCTCGTTCATGTAAAACGCGATTACAGTCAAATCTTTGAAAAATACATTGCTTTAGGACCTAATATCGAAAATAAAATGGGTGCTCACGGTTTGGCGTGGGATGTATCTGACGAATATCAAACATTGTATGGTCAAAATGGTACGATTGATAATCCAGACTTCATTTCTCATGGCCGTCCAAGCATTTACGAATGTAAGGAAGCTTGTAATGTTGTATTAACATTATCTTCTTGTACAAATGGTAAATTAGCGGTTCGTTCTTGGAAAGCGATGGAAGAAAAAACAGGTCTTTCTGGGCTTGAAAAGAATGCAAAAGGTCGCGAACAAGAAAAGATTACTTTCGATGACATGGTTCGTCAACCACGCTTTATCATTAGCTCTGTAACAAGTACAGGTAAGAACGATAAAAACCGTCGTTATTCCCCATTTACAACATCTACAGAAGATAAGGTACCATTCCGTACTGTAACAGGTCGTCAATCGTTCTATTGTGATCATGAAATGATGCGCGACTATGGCGAAGCTATGGCATTGTACAAACCTGTATTGTCATATAAACCAGTACAAGGTGATTATAAACAAGAAGGTATTCCAGAAATTACGTTGAAATACTTAACACCACATAATAAGTGGTCTACACATAGTATGTACTTTGATAGCCAACAAATGTTAACATTATTCCGCGGAGGCCAAACAATTTGGCTTAACGAAGATGATGCAGCAGAAATTGGTGTTCAAGATAATGACTGGGTAGAAGCTTTCAATAAAAATGGTGTAGTTGCAGCTCGTGCAGTTGTATCTCCACGTATTCCTCGTGGCATTTCTTATATGCATCACTCCCAAGACCGTCACATCAACGTTCCTGGTACGCAAGTTAAGAAAGATCGTCGCGGTGGTACACACAATGCGCCAACACATATTCACATGAAGCCGACACACATGATCGGCGGTTATGGTCAATTGAGCTATGGCTTTAACTACTATGGCCCAACTGGTAACCAACGTGATATGACAATTGTGGCTCGTAAATTGAAGGAGGTGGATTGGCTTGAAGATTAAAGCTCAAGTATCCATGGTCCTAAATTTGGACAAGTGTTTAGGCTGTCATACATGCTCTATTACTTGTAAAAATACATGGACGAACCGCGAAGGCGCGGAATATATGTACTTTAATAACGTGGAAACCCGCCCTGGCGTAGGTTACCCACGTAATTGGGAAAACCAAGAGAAATGGAAGGGTGGCTGGACTCTCGATAAAAGCGGTAATTTGGCGCTTTCCACAGGCTCTAAAGGCTCTCGATTGATGAAGTTGTTCTATCATCCAGAACAACCAGAAATTACGGATTACTTTGAACCTTGGACATACGATTATGAAACATTGATTCATACCGGTCGTAAAAATAATCAACCTGTAGCACGTCCTCGTTCTTTGTTAACAAAGCAAAAAATGGAAGTAACATGGGGCCCTAACTGGGATGATGATTTGGCTGGTGGTCATCATGCACGGGAAGATGTGAACTTGGCTAAGATGGGTGATGATATCGTATTTGACTACGAAGAAGTATTCATGCGTTATTTACCACGTCTTTGTAACCACTGTTTGAATCCTGCATGTGTAGCAGCATGCCCATCCGGTGCTATCTACAAGCGTGATGAAGATGGTGTTGTACTTGTTTCTCAAGATGTATGCCGCGGTTGGAGACATTGCGTTCCATCTTGCCCATACAAAAAAATCTTCTATAACTGGGAAACGAATAAAGCTGAAAAATGTGTATTCTGTTATCCTCGTTTGGAAAATGGTCTGCCTCAAATATGCGCTGAAACATGTGTAGGTCGTATGCGCTATGTTGGTGTAGTCTTATACGATATGGACAAAGTTCAAGAAATGGCAGCTACGAAGGATGAACAAGACATCTACCAAAATACAGTAGATTTAATCTTGGACCCTAATGATCCAGAGGTTATTAAAGCCGCTCGCGAAGCAGGTATCTCTGAAGCATTCTTGAAAGCAGCTAAAAAATCTCCTGTTTACAAGCTTGTAAAAGAATGGGGCGTTGCATTGCCATTGCATCCAGAGTATCGCACATTGCCAATGGTTTGGTATGTGCCACCGCTCAGCCCAATTTTACAACGTGTTACATCTGATGTATACTTGCCAGATGCACATGAAATGCGCGTGCCTGTACAATACTTAGCTAATATGTTTACTGCTGGTAATACAGATATTTTAGCTCGTGTATTACAACGCATTCTCGATATGCGTGAATACATGCGTCGCCGTGAAACAGGTGATGAAGCAATCGCTCATGAAGTAGATCTTACAGAAGAGCAAATGTATGCTATGTACAAATTGTTAGCCTTGTCTAAATATAATGATCGTTTTGTTATCCCATCCGATGTTAATGTATCTCGCGAAGGTCGCTTAGAAATGCAACACAATCGTGGTTTTGCATGCCCGACAGGGGGTTGCCATAATGGATGATGCACAAAAAATAGCTCTCATTGCTTCTTTTTTGCTTCGGTATCCAGATGAATCTTGGTACAATGAACTTGGTGAATGGAAAGAGGATACTCGCTCTGTTGAGCATCCTCAACTTCGCCAAGGATTGTTAGAGTTCTTTGATTACATTGAAGAAACGGATCGTAAGGCCTTTGAAGACCAATACGTACGTATCTTTGACTTCAGTCGTAATACAACAATGTACTTATCAACTTATGAATTGCAAGGTACAGGGGAACAAGCAGAGGAACTCGTTAAATATAAAGCCTTCTTCCTAGAAAATGGCTATGATTTACCAAAGGAGATGCCTGACTATATTCCAGCTATTCTAGAGTTATGCGCTGTTATCGAACCTGAAAAGGCTCGTGAAGTGTATGATTATTGTAAACCAAAGCTAGAATATATTAGGGATCGATTGATCGAAGCAAAACTGACCTATGCATTCTTATTTGATATCATATTGTCGGTTGCAAATGGATTGGAGGACGGTGCACGATGAATCTATTTTTATGGGGCGCTTTGCCATATATTGCGTTTACCTTCTTAATCGTAGGCACACTTGTTCGTTTCTTCTACTTTGAAAGAAACTGGACTACAAAATCAAGTGAATTTTTAGAGAAAAAACAATTACGTATTGCCAATCCATTGTTCCACTTTGGTTTGCTATGCGTTATCGGCGGTCACGTAGTAGGTGTATTAGTACCTAAAGCTTGGACTGCAGCTTTGGGTATCAATGACCATATGTACCATGAAGGTGCATTATATATGGGTGCTGTAGCGGGTATCATCTTCATCGTTGGTTTCTTGCTCTTGATGAAACGTCGCTTTACTGTACCTGCTATGAAAGTAAATACATCTGGCCTTGATAAATGGTTATATTTATTCTTAACATTAGCTATCTTTAGTGGTATGGCTGGTACATTGCTTAATGCATCTGGCTTCTTTGACTACCGTGTATCCATCGGCCCATGGTTCCGTAGCTTACTATCCTTTATGCCTGATCCATCCTTGATGGAAGGCGTACCATTCATGTTTAAATTCCACATGTTGGCATGGATGGTGGTTGCTATTATCTTCCCATTCAGCCGTTTGGTACACTGCTTGAGTGTTCCACTCAACTACTTAACACGTCCGTTCATTGTATATCGTAAACGAGATGAAAAATAATTAGGATAATGATTGATTTGCATGCTCTTTATAATATGACAAATTAATCCTTTGCCCCTTGTATTGGTGAAAGCTTATGCTGACTAGTACAAGGGGCTTTTTGTTTGAGTATGTTATTTTTTTGTTCTAAGCTAAATCAAAATACTAATGATAATATATGGGGGTGCTGTATATAGTATTATAATTAAAGTCGAATAGTATTCTAATTTAGAATTATTCTTATAATAAATGCTATTTATCTAATATAAGTAATCTACAGATTTCGATTTAAATGATAAAATATATTAAGTAAATTAGATATTTTATAGGTATTATTTTAGAGAGGTTTACAATGAATCAAGTGGAAACGAAACAGTATAAGAGTATTTACCATATCTTTATATGGATTGCTGTATTTTCTTTAATTATGATCGGTTTACTAGAGTGGGGCTATATCGTGGGTGGTCGTGCCTTTGGTAACTATAAAGTCTATACAGGTCTTGTACCTTGGTGTGCATGGATTGTTATGACTTATTTGGCAACTAGACCTAAATGGTTTACAAGCCGTTATAATTTGGGTGAAATGTTCAAGATTCACCGTGCACTAGGTATTGCATCTGTAGCTGTTATTGGGTTTCATTTATATCTCTATTTTGGTAAAGCAGCTAAATCCATCCTCGGTTGGTGGGGTGGCTATGTGGCACTTACTTCCTTTGGTATTGGCACAATTTCTGGCCTTGCGTTCTTAACTCCAAAACTTAGAAAAGTTACAGCTTCTGGTCGTAATGTGGGCATTTGGCTTCATCGCTTAAATCTTGTAGCATTAGTTGCTGCAGATATCCATATTCATGGTTTTAATCGTATTTCCAAAATGGTACCATTCTTACAAGTATTTGATATTATCACGTACGGCCTTGTTATCTACTGTATCTACTTGATGTTTAAAAAGAGATAATAAGATACATACAAATCCCTTCTGTGTTAAACAGAAGGGATTTTCTCGTTATATTTTTATTATTTAGGAAATTAAATAGGGCATATTATTAGTCAAAGGTATATATAATTGTGAGATTGATATACATTTTCTCTTTACTCAATTAATGAAAGTTGTTATTATCTTTATGTTACATGTGATAATGATAATGAACTTCATATATTCATTGTCTACTCATTTTATTCTTTCTTATTTTATTGTGTGAGGTTTATCATGATTAAACGTAAAATGACTAGTGCTTTTGCAGTAGCAGCCATGATGGGTGTGGCTACAGCCTTTGCTGTTAACCCATTTTCCGATGTTCCGTCCGATAGCTGGGCTTATCAAGCTGTAGATCAATTAGCTACAGCGGGTATTATCAATGGTTATCCAGATGGTACTTTCAAAGGTCAAAATAACATTACTCGTTATGAAATGGCCCAAATGATTGCAAAAGGTATGGCTAACCAAGACCGTGCTAATGCAGAACAACAAGCTATGTTGAATCGCTTAGCTGATGAGTTTTCCAATGAATTGAATACACTCGGTGTGCGTGTAGCTAAATTGGAAGATCAAGTAGGCAATGTCAAAGTTACTGGTGATGCTCGTATCAATTATATCGGTAAAGAGGGTATCGATGGTTATGATTACGAAGATAAAATCACAGCTCGTGTACGTTTAGGTCTTGATGCAAAGGTTAATAAAAATACATCTGTTAAAGCACGTATTACAACAGGCTCTATTGAACTAGGTGATAGCTCTAAAGAGGCACAAGCTAATTGGGATTTAGCATATGTAGAGCACAAATTCGGTAAAAATGTTGTGGTCGATGCGGGTCGCTATACTCAAAAATTTGGTGGTGGCTTGATTTATAGCTCTAACTTTGATGGGGTAGGCGCTACAGCTAAGCTTGGTGATAAAGTTACATTAAATGGCGCTTATGGTTACATGACAGCAGGTCGTTTTGCTAAGACTAGTAAAGCTGATAATGGTGATGTAGGTCTTATCAATGCTAATGTAGCTGTTAATGATCGCTTTGGTTTTGGTGGTATGTTTGCTCATGTAGGTACAACGAATGTACGTATGGGTAATGGCAAGAAAAATAACGAATTCGATAATGTATATGGATTTAATGCTAAGTATAATATTGGTAAATTTGGTATTGATGGTGAGTGGGTAAAAGCATCTGGCTTGAGTGATTCCGATATTTGGAACGTTGGCGTTAAATGGGGCGACTATAAAATTAATAAGAAGAACTCTTGGGCTATCCGATTAGATTACTTTGATCAAGCTAAGAATGCACCTGTATTTAAAACACAAAAATATGAATCTAATGATTTATTAAAGAAAACACGGTATGAAGGTTATAAAGCATGGCAATTAGGTGCATCCTACGCACCAGAGAAAAATATCGGCATTAATGCATACTACGGTTTCAATGCTAAAACACAAGAGGGTAATCGCGTAAATGATTACTATCGTGCGGATCTTAACTTTAAATTCTAATTTAATCAGTAATTAGTTCTAAGTAGAATGCTATAGGGTGAGAGTGTTTTATTAGCATGCTACATTAGGCCAAACTAGATGTATAGTTGTAGATTGTATATATAAGACATAGAGAGGTTTATTATGGCAGAAGTTGTAAAAAAACAGTTTAAGAGTAAATACCATATTTTAATTTGGATTGCAGTTTTATCCTTAATATTTATGGGGATGGTGGAATATGGTTATGTAACAGGTGGTAGACCATTCGGCAATTGGAAGGTTCACTTAGGCCTTATTCCTTATGTGGCATGGCTTGTATTAACATACATTGCAACAAAACCAAAATGGTTTATCAAACGATACAATCCAAAAGAAATGTTTGAAATTCATCGCATCGTAGGTATTGTTAGTGTGGTTCTCGTATGTGCACACTGGTATGTATACTTTTTGAAAGCTTTGAAATCCTTCTTAGGCTTCTGGGGAGGTTATATCTCCCTTGTGGCTATGTTTATTGCTCTTATCTTTGCGGTATTATACTTAACACCTTGGATAGGGAATATGGCAAAATCTGTATCTCGTAAAAAAGCAATCTGGATTCATCGCTTGAATCTTGTTGCTATTATTGCGGCAAATATCCATGTTCATGGATTTGGACGTTTATCTAAAATGGTGCCATTCTTACCTGTATTTGACGTAGTGACTTATGCGCTTGTTATTTACTATATTTATTGGATGTTCAAACAAAAATAATATATCGTAGGCATCTCTTTCTTTGGTAAAAGTAGGAGAATCACACGATAAAAAAGACCATCGCTGACCCTTATGGGTATAAGCGATGGTCTTTTTAGGTTGTTTGCGATACAATAGAATTATAAGTATATATTCTATGGATTTATGTAAATATATGCTGTTGCATTCTTTTGAGGTAAGAATAAAAATCTGTTCTATAAACATTTCTTTTGTATTATAGTATTCTTTAGCTCATATCGATATGTATATTACTACCTTTATAGGTAATTTCAAATAAGAAAGAAGGATATTATGGATTCTTCTTGGAAACGAATTATATACCTAATCTGTACTATACAGGTTGGTGGGGGTATAACAATTATCGGTGT
This sequence comes from Veillonella sp. AF36-20BH, assembly GCF_003602765.1. Classification (NCBI taxonomy): domain Bacteria; kingdom Bacillati; phylum Bacillota; class Negativicutes; order Veillonellales; family Veillonellaceae; genus Veillonella; species Veillonella sp. AF36-20BH. The sequence goes on along the minus strand of NZ_QTLR01000004.1, from coordinate 155,744 downwards.
ATTATCCTTCCTTCCGTTATTTTTAGCTGAGCTAGGCCTGCATGATCCAGGGGAAGCGGCCATGTGGGCAGGTCTTGTATCAGGTGTAACGCCTTGTATGGTGGCACTGAGTGCTCCCTATTGGTCGCGTAAGGCAAATCAGCTTGGTCCACGTAAGGTAATGATGTTCATCTTGTTTACCCTGATGGTGACTGTTGGCGCCTGTGCTTTTACACAAACACCATGGCAGTTATTGATGTTACGTATCTTGCAAGGTGTGGTAGGGGGCTATGTTCCAATAGGATTGGCTATTATTATTCTCGTAACTCCTGAGGATAAGGTACCTTGGGCAATGGGTTTATATCAAGCCTCCATGGTTATGGGTCTCGTATTTGGACCACTCATGGGTGGTTTGGCGGCGGACTTATTAGGTTATCGCGCACCATTTATTATGTTCTCAGCCTTAACAGGGCTTTGTATGTTAGGGATTTATCTATTCATGCCTAATCTACAGTTTGAGCATAAGGTAGATGCTAGAGAGTCGCAGCTGTCTCTAATTAAATCCTTTTTGGTCATACCTCGTGTTCGCCTCTTGGTAGGGCTATTGTTTCTATGTAATTTTGGTATTACCGGTATTGGCCCCATTTTACCACTATACATTAAGCACTATATGCATATGAATGATGAGTTTGTAGCCACTATTGTTGGTATAATCATCTTTGGCGCCGGTTTGTTTAGTGCTTTAGCTTCAATCTCCATTGGCAAGATAACAGAACGTTTAACCATGCCTCGTATTGTTTTTACTGCTACATGGGCTGTAGGGACTTTGTTTATACTTCAATATATAATGCCTAGCATATGGGGACTTGGTATATTCCGTGCCATTGCAGGATTCTTCATGGGCTTTATTACACCGATTGCGAATACGCTCATATCCAAGGCTGTTCCTATTGAGCGCCGAGGTATCGTGTTTGGTGCAGTGTCCAGTGTAGCCATGATGGGAAATGTATTGGGGCCTGTCCTTAGTGGCATGATTGCTCGTGCCTTTGGGTACGGGGCAGTATTTTGGTCTACAGCAGCTATATTCTTTGTAGCGGCACTGTTTATTTATCGTAGTTTAGTTATTCCCAGTGAAAGTTAATCATCATAGCTGATCTGCTTTCACCGTTTTAGACATAGTTAAATATATTTAGTACTATGTAGAGAATCGATAGATACTATAGATTCTATGTAAGATACTATGTAGAGAAAACGTATAGCAAACTCCAATATGGGGCTGTATGTTGCGAAATGTTTCAAAGGTATTGATTTGTCTAATCCGTAAGAGAGATGAGAGTGCATCGTTATGTTATTAAAACAATTAGAGTATTTTGTATGTGTAGTAGATAATAATAGTTTTACACAAGCTGCAACAGAGCAATATGTATCTCAATCTGCTATATCTCAGCAAATCAAAGCTCTTGAAAATAGCCTTGGTGTTGAATTAATGGTTCGAGAGAAACGAAGTTTTTATCTAACACCAGCAGGACAATATTTATATCGATCTGGTAAGAAGTTATTAGAACGGTTCCATGATATTAAGGTAGAAACGACGCGCATTGGTACAGATGCACGGGTGAGTTTGCGCATTGGCTATTTGAACCGTTATAGTGGGATTGCTATGCAGCAAACTGTGATTCGCATGGCAAAGCGTTATAAAAATTTAGATATTCGTATGTACAGCGGCAGTCATGAAGAGCTATATGGCATGCTCAGCGATCGTCGTGTAGATGTAGTATTTAATGATCAATGGCAAATTTTGTCTGATGATTTTGAAAGTCATTTAATTGATAAAGCCACTACATTTATAGAGGTACCACAAGGATATACTAATGAAGATTGTGTAGAACTAAAGCATATCGATGATTTACCACTTATTTTATTGTGTCGCGGGAAATATACCTTGTCTGAAGAGGAACACTATCGTAAGGCCATAGGTTATAATGGTGCCTTCGCTTATGCTCGTACGTTAGAAGAAGCACGATACCTGGTTGCAGGGCAGCAAGGGCTATTACTATTAGATTGTTTTAAATACTTAACAGATCCTATGCCAGGTATCGAACGTAAGGTGTTGACGAATCATAGTAAACCTATGGAACGCCACTACTACTTTATATCGCAACGAAATCAAAATAATTCGTATATTGTAGCTCTTAGAGATATGTTCCGGCAGGTACTTGAAGAATTATAAATGAGATTATAAATGAAAAAGTCGTTAGCAACTTGCTAACGACTTTTTTCTTTTTTGTACATCATCTATTTGTATTTTTCTTATATAGTTATGATGGTATTAGTGATTTAGACTTCTCTTTGTATCTATGACTATAACCTTACAAAAAGTCTCTTAACATCATGAAGCCATCAATACATAGTTTGATACCGTAAATGACGAGAACCGAACCACAGAAACGGTTAATCCATGCCATATGAGTAATTTTAATTTTTTTAGCTAGTAGATGCATTGTAGTAGCTAGAGAACCAAACCAAATTGGTGTCATAACTAAGAAACCAGCGAAAAAGTGGTAGATGCTTTCTTTTGGAATATTAGCTTGAAAAGCACCGAGCATCATTGTCGCATCTAGAATGGCTTGAGGATTGCCCCATGATACCGCAATGGCTGAGACAATAATTTTTCTAATCGGAATATGTGTGTCCACATTGCGCATGTCTGGTTCAGTTTTAAATATATTAAAGCCCATATAAACAATGAGGAGGCCCCCAAAGAGTAGAACTATGAGCTTTGTGAGTGGCCACATTTCAAGAACGGCACCAATACCATAGAAGGCGGCAGCACTTAAACTCATGTCAAAAAACGCTAGTATGATTAGCGTCAATATAATGCGACGGACAGGTTGCACCAAGGCCGTATTAATAATGAAGAGGTTTTGCATGCCAACAGGGGCAAACGTAGCGAGGCCGACAAGAAGTCCTTGTAAGAAGTACATATTAACCCTCCTGACTATGGTATGATAAAGTACTAATAAGGTGAATAGTAGCACGAAACCCCTCCATTACTGGAGGGGTCCTTACTATTCTATTCATATATAATTATAACATAATATACAATATATGTATATTTTCTACCATAAACCTATCATATGTTGTGCCATAAGGCTTACGACAGAAATAGCAATCCAGCAACAAGCACCTAAGGCTAGAGCAGAGCCGCCGGATTTTAATAATTTTACAATATTTGTATTAAGGCCGATTGCTACCATGGCCATTGTAATAAAGTATTTGGAAATTGTTTTGAAGATACTCAAGAATTGAATATCTACATTAGCATAGGATAATGCTGTTGTGATAAGGGAGCAAAGTACAAAGTATAAAACGAATCTTGGGAAAATCTTAGCAATACTAACGTTTGCACCATCTGTCTGAGAGGCATTTTTCTTGGCTTTGTATACTTGATAACTAGCGAGGCCTAAACATATAGGAATAATAGCTAGGGTACGTGTTAGCTTTACGATAGTAGCATATTCCAAAACTTGAGTGCCCGTACCTTTCATACTATCCCATACAGCAGCTGTTGCTGTTACAGAAGAAGTATCGTTAACTGCAGTACCAGCGAACAATCCAAAGCCCATGTTAGAGAGCCCAATGGCGTCGCCTAATTGAGGGAATACGAAGGCGGCTACCACATTGAAGAAGAATACAACAGAGATTGCTTGTGCAATATCATGATCCTCTGCTTTAATAACTGGTGCCGCTGCAGCAATAGCGGAACCACCACAAATGGATGAACCAACACCAATGAGGACTGCTGAGTTAGAGTCAATATGGGTTAATCGATAAATAACATAGGATACGATTAACGATGTAGCGATGGTAGAAATGATGACAGGTAAAGAAATCCAACCTACATGTAGAATCTGTGTAATGTTAAGACCAAAGCCCAACAAAATAACGGCCCACTGTAAAATCTTTTTGGATGTAAATCCAATGCCAGCACCTGTTTTTTCCCGTTTCCAAGAGGTGAAGATAGAACCGATAATTATACCTAAAATGATGGCAAAGATTGGACTACCTACTAGATGAAATTGCTGTCCTAGTAGCCAACAAGGAATAGCGAGAATGGCACAGAGCAAAATGCCTGGCAACGTTTTTTGATTGATACCCATTATAAAACCTCCTTACTGTACATACAGTTCACGTCATATGCGGTATCATGTGGCGTTTGCTTTCTATAGTGTTAATAGTACCATAGGAAGGGTTTTTAAATCTACTATATATGTCAGAATTATACAGAATATTCATCGCATTTTTGAAGTTTTTATATGATTAATATAAATAAAAACAAATTATAAGATAGGAGTTAATATTATTGAGTTAAAGATTTTGTATAATCGTAAAATTCATAATAATAATTTATAAGTTGAAATTTAAACTTGTTTTGTGATGAATAAGGTGTATATAATGAATAGAATCTATTTCAGGTGGAAATAGAGTATATAAAGTGAGGACCCTTATGATTGATATTACAAAAATAATTGAAACCAATAAAGAATATGTGAAACAACACCCTGAGCTACCAAAGGCGGGGCTAACAAGCCATCCTACAAAAAAGTTAGGCATCGTAACTTGTATGGATACCCGCTTAGTAGGTATGCTAGAAGAAGCACTAGGCTTTAATCGAGGTGAGATAATTGTCATCAAAACTGCAGGAAATAGTGTAACACAACCTATCGATAACATTGTGCAAAGCTTGCTCGTTGCTACCTATGGTATGGAAATTGAAGATGTGCTAATCATCGGTCATGAAAACTGCGGTATGATTGATTTTTCTGCTACAACATTCATGGAATCTATGAAAGCGAAAGGTATTAGTGAAGATGCTATTCGCATGATTGAACCGGGCCTTATCGACTGGATGGATCGATTCCATATCTCTGAAGACAATGTAATTTATACAGTTAACTTCCTACGCCACCATCCACTATTTCCAAAAGGAATGGGGTTCTATGGAGGTATGATGGATCCTGATACAGGTGAATTTCGCTACCTCGAAATCTAGGCTAAGATTTGATGGGGCCCAAGTTGATTTGTACATTTAGGTGAAAAAGAACGATAACTAACCTCTACGCTCCAAAGCGAGCTAAGTCGCTAGTCGGTTAGTTATCGCCCTTTTTCTAACTGTACCTATGAATTAGTCCCATCAAATCTGAATGTCTATTAACGAGTTAGCGTAATTTTGCCGCATCAAGAGTGAACAGAGAAAGGGAATGGCTTAGCCATTCTCTTTTCTTGCTCTCTATATAGCCAACCTATTATTTTCGCATTTAAGGTTGATGGTAGGACTATATGGGACTATTACATAAGTACAGCCATAAAAATCACAGAACCTAGTAAAGCGCGACTTAGCTCGCTTTGGAGCGATGAGCTAGGTTCTGTGATTTTTAACTAGGGTCTCACTAATGTATTCGGGCCCCATATAGTCCTATTATGGTAAACCTTAAGCGTAATAATAGGTTGACTATATATTCCTTTTCGCTGTATATTGTAATTAGATTGTAAACTTAATCATATAAATTAGTTAACCTATGCGGCAGTAAGTATTCGCTTGAGAGGAGCTTTGTATGAAGCAGTTAGGTATTTCTATAATTGGTACAGATACAGATGTAGGTAAGACGTTTGTGACAGGGTTATTGGGGGCGATGGCTGTAGACGATGGCTTTGCTGTTGGTATGGTGAAACCTGTGTCTTCTAGTGCAGTTCCTTTCCCTGAATGTGTGACGATGGATGAGGATAATTATAATATTGGCCTTGAGAGTAAAGATGCAACACATTTGATGCGCTCCGCAGGTATTCCTGAATCTCGTCGTCATGAAGTGAATCCTTATGCTATAGCCGGTGATTTCTCTCCTCGCCTTGCAGCGGAATTGGCTGGTATCGAGATTGACTATGATGGCCTTGTAGAACATACATTAGATGTAGTGAGTCGCTATGACATAACCTTTGTAGAAGGTGCAGGCGGTATCACGACCCCTCTCTATGGAGATAAAACTTTCACGGATTTTATGAAAGATATCAAATTACCAGCTATTGTTGTAGCAGATGGTCGTCTTGGATCTATTAATCGCGCCGTTTTGACTTGCGAATATGCTAAGTTGCATGGTATCGAGGTGAAAGCTATTATCGTAAATGATACAACAGCTGTAGATCTGTTTTTGTTGAAAACAAATGTGGCAGATATGGAGCGTTACACAGGTGTTCCTGTAGTAGCTGTAGTGCCGCCATACCAAGGTCCGGATATTCAAAAGGTTCAACTTGGTTGGGCTCGATCTTTTATTGATTCTAAGGAATTATGGAACACAGTATTAGGTCTATAAATAATAATTGGCTGATTTTATATTAGCTATAGCAAGTTAATATATGTTAGAAGTGATATTGAGTACATATTAACAGTAATTTTGAGACGTATTAAATTTGTGATTTAGCATACCTTAGATTGGGCAACTTAATTTAGTTTATATAAGGTATATGTGATAGAGAGTTATAGTTTGTAAACTTAGTAAGTATGAGGTGACGAAATGGCAGAGAAACAGCTTTCACAAGCAGCACAATGGGACCACGAGTTTGTATGGCATCCATTTACACAAATGCAAGATTGGCTAGCACAAGAACCAGTAGTAATTGAACGCGGTGAGGGGGTATACCTCATCGATGAGAACGGTAAAAAGTATTACGATGGTGTATCCTCTTTGTGGGTTAATATTCATGGTCACAACCATCCTGTATTGAACCAAGCATTGAAGGATCAAATCGATAAAATTGCGCATAGCACGTTATTAGGCCTCGTAAGTCCTCCGTCTGCACAATTGTGTAAAGAACTTGTAGAGCTTGCTCCAGAAGGCTTAGATAAAGTATTCCTCTCTGATGATGGCAGTACAGCTATCGAAGTGGCTATTAAAATGGCGTACCAATACCGTCAACAAGTAGGGCAAACGAAAAAGACTAAGTTCATTGCCCTCAATGCAGGCTATCATGGGGATACATTAGGTACCGTATCCGTAGGTGGTATTCAATTATTTCACCAAGTATTCCATAATCTATTATTTAAACCATTAACATTGCCAAGCCCTGGTGTGTATAGAGATTTGGCAGATCGAGATAAAGCTTTTGAAGAGTCGTTGACTGAATTGGAACGCATCCTTAACAAAGAAGGCGATGAAATTACAGCTCTTGTTATGGAACCATTGGTGCAAGCAGCGGCAGGCATGCTCGTAATGCCTCACGGTTATTTGAAACGGGTTCGTGAGTTAACAGAACAACACGATGTATTCCTCATCGTTGACGAAGTAGCTACTGGCTTTGGCCGAACTGGCAAATTCTTTGCTTGCGAACATGAAGGAGTATCTCCAGATTTTATGACCTTATCCAAAGGCATCACTGGTGGGTACCTTCCATTAGCAGCAACATTGACTACACAACGCGTATTCGATGCATTCCTCGGCACCTTTGAGGAAAAGAAAACATTCTATCATGGTCACTCCTATACTGGTAATGCCTTGGCCTGTGCCGTTGCGTTGGCTTCTTTGAAAGTATTCCGTGATGAAAAGGTAATTGAACAATTGCCTGCTAAAGTAGAAGCTTTCACAAAGGCCTTAGAACCTATTAAATCTTTGAAGCATGTGAAAGAGGTTCGTCAGCGGGGTCTCATCGTAGGTATTGAACTTGAAAAAGATGTGTCCACCCACGAAGCGTATCGCCCAAATGATGCGGTAGGTGCTAAGGTGGCAATCCTTGCCCGTGAACAAGGTCTTATTTGCCGCCCTATTGGCGACGTGGTTATCCTTATGCCTCCATTGGCATCGACTGTGGAACAATTAGAGGACATGGTTCGTATTGTAGGTGAAAGTATCCAACGTGCAACTGAGGAAGAGGGGATACTTGAAGATATGCGCCCAATTATTTTATAATGCTAAATTAATTATTGAAAAGCTACACCTATTGTCTTTTGTTAGTAGTTTAAGGCAATGGGGTGTAGTTTTTTTGCATAACATATCGAAATTTCGTCATATTTTAAACTATAGACTATACATTGCCAAAATTCGATGATTATTTAGCATATCTATGATACTATATATGTATAAAGGAGGTCATCGTATGGACATTTATGTAATTATGCAAGTTATTATTTTATTTGGTGCCATCTTCCTCGGTGTTCGCCTAGGTGGCATGGGCATCGGTTACGCTGGCGGCCTTGGGGTTGTGTTGTTAAGCCTTGGTATGGGGATGTTTCCGGGACAGATTCCATGGGATGTAATTCTGATTATCATGTCTGCTATCGCAGCCATCTGTGCCTTACAGTTAGCCGGCGGTCTTGATTATTTGGTGCGCATTGCTGAAAGTATTTTGCGTAAAAATCCTAAGCATATCAACTATTTGGCACCAACTGTTACGTATTTCTTAACTATTCTAGCGGGTACTGGTCATACAGCATTCTCTATGATTCCAGTAATCGTAGAGGTGGCGAAAAGTGAAAACATTAAGCCATCTGTGCCATTATCTATCGCCGTTGTAGCAAGCCAAATTGGTATCACAGCGAGTCCTGTATCGGCAGCAGTAGTTGCTATGAGTGGGTTCCTTGAGCCATATGGTGTTAACTATCCTACATTGCTCGCCATCTGTATTTCCACAACATTTGTAGGGGTTATGATTACGGCATTTATCATGTCTACCTTTGCGAATAATGATTTATCTTCTGATCCAGTGTATCAAGAACGTTTGGCGGCAGGTCACGTGGCGCCACCTCGTGAAAAAAGCACTGATTTCCACTTAAAACCTGGTGCAAAAACTTCAGTATTGATTTTCTTGATTGGTATCATTTGTATCGTATTCTACGCAACAGCAATTTCCAAAAACATTGGTATTATTAAACCAGTTATCTTTGGTCGAAATGATGCTATCATCGGCTTTATGATGATTATTGCGGCTGCTATCACATTCTTCTGTAAGCTTGATACAGCAGAACTTGTTAATACAAGTACATTCAAATCCGGCTTATCCGCTTGTGTCTGTGTACTAGGCGTAGCATGGTTGGGTGATACCTTTGTAAAAGGTCATATCCCTGAAATCAAAGCGCTCGCTTCTAGCATGGTAACAGCATATCCGTTCCTATTGGCGGTAGCGTTCTTCTTTGCAAGTACATTGTTGTATAGTCAAGCGGCAACTACGCAAGCTTTGGTACCAGCTGTAATTCTAGCTCTCGGTATTACACCAGAGAACACAGGATCCGTTTATATTATTATCGCATCCTTTGCAGCTGTATCTGCACTCTTTGTATTGCCTACATATCCAACACTTTTGGGGGCTGTACAAATGGACGATACGGGCTCTACACGAATTGGTAAACTCGTATTTAACCATCCGTTCTTCATACCTGGCGTACTTGCTATTGCCATCTCCGTAGCACTCGGTTTCTTAGTGGCTCCGTTGATGCTGTAATTGGTGAAAGCTAAATACGGTTAATTCCAAAGTATACGCTAAAACGTTAAAGGACGTAACTACAGTGTTACGTCCTTTTTGTTATTTATTTTTATCCTTACAGTTTCTACAGATTCCAGCAATCTCTAAGTGATGTTCCGTCACAGTAAATCCTGCTTTGCTGAGTTCTTTAGGCATTTCTACGACAGGACAGGTATGGAGTGGTATCATAGCACCACAGCTCGTACATACAGCATAGTGGCGGTGTGTATGAGGGGTGATTTCATAATATGCCATATCACTACCCATGAGCGTGGTACGTGTAACGATACCCTTAGTTTCTAATAGTTCAAGTGTACGGTAGATAGTAGACATCCAAGTAGTGCTACCGTCACCTAAGCGTTCTGCGATTTCAAGGGCTGTAATGGGTTTATCTGTAGTTGTTAATACAGACCAAATGGCTTCGCGCTGTTTGGTCTTTTTTATGCCTTCTGGCCAAGTTGTTGTATTCATAGCTCTCTTTCGATTCTATTTTAATACTAAACATGCTATACACCTGTATAGTTAAATGACTTATATGGCTAATAGAATATCAAATATGCTATCGCATTTGGTTAGATATATTTTTATATTTAACTAGTTATATTTTTTAATCTACTAGCTGTATTATTTGACTCTAACTAGTTATATTACTCTAACTAGCTATAATATTTATGCCTAAATATATAAATTATTGTTTTAGCTTATCTACTAAACTGAAAGCGTCGTATGATGGTGCGAATATTTTTAATGACTAACACTACCAGTAAAATACCTACCGACGTTAGGGACACGAAGCCACCAGGTGCTACGTTAAGGAAGTAGGATCCAAAGAGTCCAATGATCATAGCGAGCAAGCTAAATCCAATGGAGCATAATAAAGTTATTTTAAATCCTTTTTCTAATTGTAATGCAGATGCTACAGGTAACGCAATCATGGCACTCAATACGAGGACACCAACAATTTTAATAGAAATTGATACGGCTGCAGCCATTAAGATGGCAAAGATATAGTTAATAAAATCTACCTTAACACCTGCTACACGAGCGGCCTCTTCATCATAGGCGATGTAAAGAAGTGAGTTGTATAGGAAATATAAGGTGAGTACAGATAAGATTGTAAGCACAGCAATACTAATCATATCAGTTGCGTTTACCGTTAGGATGCTACCAAAAAAGAATACATTTGCGTTAGCCTTTAGTTTGCCTGAGCTAATAAGCGTAATAGCTGTACCAATGCTGAGGGATAAGATTATAGTAAGAATCAAATCGAGATGGTGTGAAAAATATTTTCGCAAGAACTCGATGAGTGCACCGCAGATAGCAGTAAAGATAAAAGCCCCTAAAATTGGATTAGTATTCGTCAATAAACCTAGCGTAATACCTGCTAGAGATGCATGACTCATGGTGTCCCCAATCATACTGGAACGGCGTAGCACCATGAAGATACCAATACATGGACATAAAAGAGAAATACAAATCGCTACGAAGAAGGCATTTTGCATGAAATCATAATTAAACATGGTGCACCTCCTCAATTGTGGTATCATCGGCCTGAGCCTGAGACTCTGTTGTTACATCTGTGAAACAGGAGCAGTTTTTGTGATCTATTGGATTGCGACCTGTACTGTGCATGATTTCACTAGCATATTGCTCAGGGGAGCAAAGGTGACCTTGACCATTTGCAATATGGTAGATATTGGTAGAGTTGGCGAGAGCCATTTCGATATTGTGCTCAACAGAGATAATCGTAATATGGTGCTCTTGGTTCAAATTTCGAAGTAGAGCATAGATGCCCTCTTGGCTTTTTCTATCGATACCTGTTGAAGGCTCATCGAGGATGATGAGGTCAGGCTTACCGATGAGGGCGCGGGCGATAGATACACGCTGAGCTTGTCCACCTGAAAGTTTGCTGATGAGACGGTCTTTAAATTCCGTCATATGGGTAAGCTCTAATACGCGATTGACTTCCTGTTTATCCTTAATCTTTAAAAGTTTACGGTAGGAATCGAGGATTTCTTTTACCGTAATAGGAAAGCCTGCGTGAGAGAAGTCATTTTTTTGAGACACATACCGAATATTATTGGTGCTTCGCTTGATAGAGCCTTTTACAGGGGTAAGAAAACCTAAAATGAGACGGAGCAAGGTACTTTTACCACACCCATTATCCCCAACGATGGATATATAATCACCACTGTGAATATGTAAATTAAGGTCATTTAACACATAAGGCGGTTGACCTTGATAGGAAAAATAAAGATGTTCTATTGATAACATATGAAAACCACATTTCTGATTGACAAAATTCTAAGTAAGTTTATACTATAACTATATTACAAATGCAACTGAGTCGCAACTGCAACTAAAGAATGGTTTATATTCTGTATAGGCATAGCGATCAGGTTTTTACAAAGGAGGACTACGATGATCAAGAAACTGATTTTGTTAGTTGTAGGTATTATGATGGCTGCTTTATTTGCAGGTTGTGGCAACGATGCACCGAATGCACAGAAGGAACAAGCAAGTAAAAAAATCCAAGTGGTAACAAGCTTTAATGCAATGGCTGAGTTTACTAAGGCTATTGGTGGTGACAAGGTAGAGGTATCTACTATTATACCAGATGGCGTAGAACCACATGATTTCGAATTGAAGCCTGAAAATATGAAACAATTGGCAACAGCTCAAGTATTTGTGTATAACGGTTTTGGTATGGAGCCTTGGGCAAAACAAGCTATCGAAGCAGCTAAAAATGATAAACTCGTATCTGTTGTAGCTACTGAAGGTGTTGAAGCTATTAAAAATACTGACCCAGAAGAAATTAAAGAACATGGTGCAGAAGATCCTCATGCATGGTTATCTTTGAAAAATGCTAAAATTGAAGTGAAAAATATCAAGGATGCCCTTGTAAAAGTTGACCCAGCAAACAAGGATTATTATGAAAAGAATTATACTGAATACGTTGCTAAATTAGATGCAATGATTAAAAAATATGAAGAGCAATTCGCTAAAGCTCCGCATAAAAACTTTGTTACAGGCCATGCAGCATTTGCGTACCTATGCCGTGATTTTGGTTTAGAACAAAACAGTGTGGAAGATGTATTTGCTGAAGGTGAACCTAATGCAGCACAATTGGCTAAACTCATCGAATACGCTAAAGAAAACCATATTACTACTATCTTTGCAGAAGAAATGGCTAGCCCAGAAGTATCCAAAACTTTGGCACAAGAAGTAGGTGCTAAGGTAGAAACTATTTATACTATCGAAAGCAACGAAGATAATAAAACATACTTAGAACGTATGGATGAAAACCTTACAAAAATTGCAGCATCTTTGCAATAAGATAAACGAAAAGGCGGCCCCTAGTGGGGCTGCTTTTTTGCGTTATAATAGGTTAGAATAATGTCTTAAAATTTGAATTATATAGTATAATATATTAATAGATGAAATAAAAAGGAAACCTAATATGGTTATCATTAATAAATCAGGGGTTGCTGATGAAAGGGCTTGACCATAGTTATTATTTTGAAGGGGCAAGTTACCTATAAGCAATTTGGTCTAAATCTTTGGATAACGGGAATTTCTTTTTACATAATATCCTTCATCTTTGGTGTGGGAGGTATAATGTTGTCCATGACGGTTTAAATATAGTTTGTGTTACAATTAAAGAAATATAGGTGTTTTGGAGGTTTTATGGAAACAAAATGGTATTCAGATATTTGGCAGCTTGTGGTAGCTCCCTTTAAACGCGGTATTCCACAGATTGTAGAGCATGGATCTTGTCGAAAAGGGTTCTATGCTACAGTAGCTTTGGCATTGGTGGCATTCGTATTTTCAAATATTCTACCTACTTTTTTGAGTATGATATTTGTGGATAAACTTAGTGTTGCACTTACTGGTGCGGCGGCTCTTTCTGGGGCCGGTATATTAGGCCTAGCGGTTGGCTTGCTATTTGCTTTTATTGGTATTGCTATTTATTCTGCGATTTTCTCTTGGGTCGCCAATAAATTTGATGCCCATACTACATATGAGTCTGTGTTAAAAATCATGTGGTACGAACAAGCTTATAATCAGATTATGGGCTTAGTATATTTCATTGGCTTCCTATTACTATCATTGCCATTTTTGCTGCTACTAGGCTCTCATCCTGATTCTACAGTAGGTAGTATTGTATGGATAACTATTATTATATTCGCAACGATAGCTTTTGCAGTCTATACATTCTGGGTATGCTTAACATTATTGAGTCGCCAAATTAATAAATCCCATTTAGCAACTTTTGGCATTTCTATTATTACGAGTTTAATTCCTGTAATCATTTTAGGTATCTTGATTGGTATGGTAGTACTTGCTAGTTCCAGATAATTACATAACATGAAAAATATGAAAGGGGCTGTAATAAAACAGCCCTTTTCTACTAAAAAGCTATTAGCTGATTATATATAATCTTCTAATAGCTTTTCTCTGTATTTTATAAGGAAAAAGGCTTGAAAGACCCATTACATTGGGATAATTAAAGTATGAAAAGATATGTGTTTTGTGCTATAATGATGAACGGAAAATGAAAAGGAACTATTTTTTATAGTTCCTTATTGTGTGTTGTATGTTATAGTATTCAAACTTAAATGTTGTGTATGTATATTGTGTAAAAGGTGGTGATACCTATGATGGTGGGTTTAATGCAGTTTATCTATCGTTTATTAAACCCTATTGAAGAGAATAATCCTCGTATGTATCACTTTGATATTGCCTATGGGCAACTCATAGGAATGCTGCTATTAACACTCATATGTTATCAATTTACTATTGTAGGTGAAGGCGTATATTTAGATGCTATACGTGTGTTTATACGCAATTCTTCGTTATTAGTAAGGTGGGAATCGCTATCTCTTCCAGTAGGTCAACATGAAATACAACTTTTTTTGGAACAGATGGGTAGTCCTAGAGAATTTTGGAATATGGGTCGCTTTGCATGGGTAATCGGAAAAGTTATTTTCATGGCATGTATCATTATAGTTTATGCGGTTGCTCAACAGCGTAAATTTTATGTTCGAACTGTTACAACTGGTATTTTGCATATCATGTCATTTGCTCAACTTGTTGTGGCATTGATTACTTTTACAGCAGGGATTATGCTGATTTTAACTTCGGTACCATTAATACTGCAAGCAATCATTGGCTTCTGTATGATTGTGCTATGTGTTTTAAGTACCGTATTATTGTTACAAACTATTGGACGTATTGTGGGAGCATGTATTAATGGGACCCCTTATGAAGGTTTGATTCTAATGTTGATTGCTCTTTTGGTAGCACACGTGTTTGAATGGATTTATATGTTGACTCGATAAAATACATATGATATATCTAGGACGAGACATAGCTCGTCCTTTTTTACTAGTTTTAAACTAAAAGGAGCATTTATGACATGGAATAAGGATATATTGCATTTATTTACCAGGCTTAGCGAACAATCTTTTCAGAATATTATCAATTATGGATCTCATACAAGAGCCATTCTGAATCTAGTCGTATCTACTATTGTATTATATATAATGACCTATAGCTTACCGTTTATGGTGAAAGTTATATCTCCAATGCTCGGAATTAAACGGATTACTGGGTTAACTCATTTTGATGTAATTAGTATTTTAGCAAGTTCTGTATTTTTAATTTTTCAAATTATCATCGGTTCATTTGTTATATGGCGCTTACTTGTTTTATTAGGTGGTCGTGGTACTTATGGTGGGGTATTGCGCAATTATATATATGGATTAGCTTATACAAATGCACTTCGCACGGTTGTCTTAGTATTAATTCATATACTAGGGATTATTTTTTTCTCTTTGTCTCTTCAAAAATATGTAGGGGATATGGCCTATCTTATTACGATGTTCAGCCAGTATTATGCTGTGTTCATTGCAGCCCAATTAATGAGACGTTATGTTGAACTAGGTATCGTTAAAACTTATATTGTTATGTTTGTTGTGGCATTATTATCTGTCTCCGTATTGCCTCAATGGATTCGTTTTGTTCATACATTATTTAAATAATATATTGTCATAAGAATTAAAAACCGCAAGATAAATATCTTGCGGTTTTTTGCTCATTAACCCAGTTGAGCTTCGTAATGTTGTAACAATAGTTCTACATTATTTTCGTCGTATTCGATTTGTTGTGACCATCTTGCAACTTGCTTTAAGGGTTGTCCCTCTAATGCGCTGGCTATAAGTATATAGTCAGTACCATCCTTTGCATAAGCTAAGATAGATTCCAAGGAATAGTCTGATAGCATATCGATTTGGCGATACAATATATATTGGTACACTTTGTTAAATAGGCTCATATCCTCTTGCTGTATATAGGTCTGTACGGATGTGATGAGTTGGTCTAGTTTACTAGATAATGTATTAACTTGTGCTGTCCAATTCTCATCGATGGGTTCCGTTTGTTTATATAGGTCTAATAGTTCTTTGAAAGACTGTTTTGAGGGCTTTGGCGTATATTTGAATAGATTAGGATCTAAATCAAAGGCTAATAATTCAAAAACATTGTGGAGTGTTAATCGCTCCTCAGAATTGAATTCATTATGGTCATCTTCAATTGTAAAAAGGAGTAAGTCCATTGGTTCTTGTCGGGCCAATAGTTCAACCGAAGCTTCACAAGATAATCCAACGCCACATAGTTCTAAGTCTTCAATGTATTTATAAAAGCGTGGATGCATATGACAGGTATCACAAAGTCCTTCTTCTCCCAATTCAAGAACTACTTTGCATAGACCTTTTTCATTGAGTAAGGGACACATAGGTTGTGCTTTAGAAAAGATAAAATGACTGCCTTCATCATCAACAGTGATGGCTTGGCGTAAGCTTTTACCAAGAGAACCTGTCATGGAATGATAACGTTCAGCAGTAGGCTCATCTATATCGATGGTCCACAGCTGACAACATGTATTTTCGCATTGATCGGCCTTGCATTGAAATGCGTGATATATAGTGGGGTAAATTGAAATCATAGTTAGCTCACATGTAGTTACAAAAATGAATCTATGTGCATTGTATCATAGGGCGTAGGTATATGCACTAATTATATAAATAAAGATTATAAACCGCGTTGATTTAGTGTATAATTGTATATATATTGTTATGATAACTGTTTGAGATATGGAGGAACCAATGAGATCATTTTTTGTAAAAGGTAGCCTTGTATTGGCCTTGGCAGCGGCATTTGGCATGCCAAATGCAAGTGCAGCCCCTTTAGTAGCTGTAGAGCCAACTGTGGCAGTTGTTGATGGCAACCATGCGGCGATTGTAGGTGCTAATGGTTTATTAAATGCTTTTATCCAAAATCATCCAAATGCAGGAATTACGGAAATCGCCTTTGATGCAGATGGAGGTCAAATTAAGTATGATGTTGAAGGTTTTGATGAATCTGGTAAGTATGAGTTAACGTATATCTATGCTACTAATCAAATCTTTGAAAAGCGCGAAGGGGACTTCCATAAATCACTAAAGAAAAAATCGTTTGATCCTCGGGAAATCTTACCGCCTGCAGCTGTGGTGAACTTTGCTTACGCCCAAACAAAAGGTAAAGCTGTGAGCCTTAATGAATGGGCTGTGCGCTATGATAAAGGTAAAATTGTCTACAAAGTTAGCTTTGGTACAGCAGATAATAAAGAGGTACATGTGCGTATGGATGCAATGAACGGTAAATTGCTATCTGTTAAATTTGACGATTAATATATGATTGACTAGTTATTATATCTTAATAGTGCCTAGTTATTTTATTCTGAATATAATAATTAAATGCCTTAATACTATTTTTCTTAAAAAAATAACTAGTATTGAGGCATTTTTTGTGAAAGTTTGCTCATGAATGTGAAATTTTAGATATCGATACGTATATTTTGAAGCCGTTTATCCCTTATATATGGGATAAACGGCTTTTGATATGTTTTTCATGGAATTTTTAAGTATAAAGTAAATCCCATAGGATTTCATAGGAATTATATATAAATTCATTCTAAACTCACTATAAAATAAGCTTTTAACAGTGCTTCTACATTTTGACTTCATAGACTGTCGATAGTATGTGTACCAGTCGAAAGACAAACTCAAGTATATCTGAAATTTCCAAGCTATATATCTACAAGTCCATGCTAGATATATGTTTTGGAACTTACATGATGACATTGAGTTGACTGGAAATATACATGCGTAAAGTTGCATGTATATGAATTAATAAGGAGGACAATATGAAAAAATCTATTTTAAAAAGTAGTATTGCTTTAGCAGTGGCTGGCGTATTTGGTGCCACTGTAGCTGTAACAGCAGCTGAACCAGTAACTCCAATGCCTGTTACGCAAGAAACAGCGAGTACAGCGACTCCAGCACAACCAGTTACTGATCCAGTAGTTCCTACTGTAGCGGTGGCTCCAGATGTGGCTACTACTGCAGTTGCACCTAAAACTCCGGTAGCTCCTGTAGCAGAAGCTAATCAAGTAGGTACAGCAGTTCGTAATACTACACCAGTTCCAACAGCTACACAAGATGTTAAAACACCAGTAGCTCAAGAAACTGTAGTGCCTAGTACAGAAAATCCTGCAGCAGCGGTCCCTTCTATTGAAACTGCATCTGTAGCTAAAGCTCCTAGTGAACCAAGAGTAGTACGCAGTGGTGATAAAAAATCTGATTCTGTAGCGAAGCATGGTAAAGAAGTTAAAAATACTAAAAAAGCTGCAGTAGATAAAGCGCCTAAAGTAAAAGTTGTGAAAGACGAAAAAAAAGCTGATAAAGAAGAGCCTACTAAAGAGGAAAAAAAAACTCTAAAAGTAGAAAATCACAACCTAGCACAACCAACCAGCAAGAAGGCGTAGTAGACCAAAATAGTATTTTCGTAGTTGGTGCTAATTATTTAATTGACCAATTCGAAAGCAAATTTGGAAACTCCAAAATTACAAATGTATCTTTCAAAACTCAAGGTAAAACTGCCATCTATGAAGTAGTTGGTTTTAATACTAGTGGTGCTCATTCTATGACTCTAGATGTGGCTACTGGTAATGTAACTGATGGTACTCCTAAAGCATACGATGCATCCATGGAAGCTAGTGCTATTGATGCCGGAACAGTAATACCTCCACATGTGGCAATTAATGCAGCTTTCGTACAGTCTGGCAAGGTAGCGACTGGTATTAATGCGTGGTCTCTTGCTAATCAAAATGGAAAATCACTATATACCATAGAGTTCCATGATGCACAAAATAAACCGATATCCGTTGTATTGGATGCTAAAACAGGGACGGTAGCAAAATAAGTTGATCTCCTATTCTATAGCGCTGTAAAGCAAACCCTTTCAAAAACGAACACTAAGCACTCAAAACTATACACACATAACATAAGTACACTTACACACACATACACAACACATAAAACACACAAAAACACACACAATAAACAACACACACAATAAACAATTACACACAGCCCTCTGGATTGGATAGACAAACATTGACTCTCTCCTATGCCGTCTGTCGTTCAGAGGGCCCCTTATGAATTGTGGTTCCCTCCGAATCATAAGATTATATACTTGGTATATATACTCTCTCTCACAATAAGAACGTAACTGCTTTACAGCACGCTGGGTATAGGAGAGCAAGAAAGCCCGTATCACATGTAGACCGCTGCATGTGATACGGGCTTTTTTTGTAAGAAAATTTCTTTATATCAAATGGTAGATATAAGATTATAAGTTTTTAGTAAAGGTAAAAAGAGCAGATGTTATAGGAAGCATCTGCTCTTTTGTTATGAATATAGACTCTTATGAGATCTAACATGGTTGTTTTATTTATATATATTGTCGCGGTACTCGTTCTGAGAATCCACAGAATATTTCGTATGGAATAGTAGAAGCAAGGGCTGCAATTTCTAGTGCAGAAATACTTTCATGACCTTGGGAACCTAGAAGAACCACCTTATCGCCTGGCTTTACGGTAATTGTATCTGGAACGGCGACCATGAATTGGTCCATACAAATGCGACCTACTACAGGGCAACGCGTACCATGAATCAGTACGGTACCTCGATTGGATAAACTCCGAGGATAACCATCCGCATAGCCTACCGGGATAGTAGCAATCGTCATTGGCTCAGTTGTGATATAGGTAGACCCATATCCGATACCTTCGCCAGCAGGGATATGTTGCACATGAACAACTTCACTATGGAAGGATAAAACTGGCTTTAAGCCCAATCGATTTGGTACATCAAGGGATGGCATGATACCGTATTGAATAATACCAGGGCGAGCATCCGTAAATAAGCTGTCTTTGACAGATAAGAGACCTGCACTGTTGGCGAGAGAGAAGCGGTAATCTGCTTCTGGACGGAATTCCCGTATTTCATCTACCATGCGATGAAATTTTTGCGTTTGGCTATGGGCGTGTGATTGATCCGCTGCATCAGCATTGCTCATGTGGGAGAAGAATCCGTCTATTTCCAAATTTTCGTAGGACTCAATGCGTTTGATAAACTCAATGGCATCCTCAGGCTTGATACCGATGCGATGCATGCCTGTATCAACGGCAACAGCAACGCGAATAATCATGTCGTGATTATCAGCTACTTTATTGAGTGATTCCAAGTCGGTAGATTCACAAACGGCAGGAATCGAATTAGTGTCTGCCACAAGTTCAAAGGATTGTGGCCTTGTGAGTCCTAATAAATAAATAGGTACCATAATACCTGCATTGCGAAGTGGTACGGACTCCTCTGGAATAGCAACGGCTAAGGATTCGTAACCTTCCTCCACGGCAATACGACCCATCATAACACTGCCGTGGCCGTAGCCATTGGCCTTGATGACAGCTGTAGACGTACTCCATTCAGGTAAACTATCTTTAATTTTACGCAAATTCTCGCGAACGAGACTTGTATTTATGGTCAAATAGGTAGGTCTCATTGTATTCCTCAATTCTATATAACATTACTTTTATTTTATAACTTTTGGGGAATTACACAATACTTTTGTGAAAGTTATATACAGAAAAATGAGTTTTACTTTGAATTTTATAGGATTTATACATATATTATATACAATTATTGTGAAAGTATACTAATTAGTTGTGAAAGTATATTAATTGGTATAGGTAGTTGATATATAATAGAAGTTATTTTAGTATAAAATTATATAAATAATAGTATAATTTATGTATAATTTATATAGAAGTGGTATTACCTATGTTTTAGGCTATTCAATTTAGGAGGTTCTCATGAGTGAACGTGTAGTAGTGGTAAATGCAGGTAAAATGAATTATGACCATGCATTGGATTTCTCCATATTATCTAATGATGTGCAGGTCTACGAAGATAGTACGAATGCTGAGCTTATTGAACGGATTCAAGGTGCTCGTGTTGTGGTTACAAAAGAATTGCCTGTAAGTGCCGAATTGCTTTCACAATTTCCTGATACTGTAGAGCTTATCGTAGAAGCAGGTACTGGCTATAATAATATTGACCTTGATGCAGCAAAGAAAAAGGGCATCACTGTGTGCAATATTCCTGCGTATAGCACAGAGCGTGTAGCACATACAGTGATCATGATGATCCTCAATTTTGCTTCTACCATGCAGCAACAAATTGGTATGCTTGTTAAAGGTGATCGCAGCAATTTCACGAAATACCTTCAAGTGAGCCATACAGAAGTGAATGGTAAAACATTAGGTGTTGTCGGAGCTGGTCACATCGGTATGGAAGTCATCAAAGTTGCAAAAGCGCTAGGCATGAACATCTTAGTGCATACACGTACACCAAAGGCTGATGGTGATGGCATTCGTTATGTGAGCCTTGATGAACTGCTAGAAAATAGTGACTATATTTCCTTACATTGCCCGCTAAATGACCAAACTAAACATCTTATTAATAAAAAAACAATCGGTAAGATGAAGCCTAATGCGGTCATTGTGAATACGGGCCGTGGACTTCTCATTAATGAAAGGGATCTTTGTGAAGCATTAGCCGCTAAACGTATCGCTGGGGCCGGTCTCGATGTACAAGAGGTAGAACCACCAGTTGAGGATAGCCCTCTTTATACCCTAGATAATGTTATCATTACTCCACACATGGGTTGGAAGGGCCTTGAAACACGTCAACGCTTGGTAGGAATCATTCGTGACAATGTACAAGCCTTCTTTAAGGGTGAACCAATCAATGTTGTATCTTGATAAATTTTAAATAATTATATAATAGGTTCTATAACGGCATGGAAGTAATTGTCTAATTCTGTAGGCGATTCTTTCATGCCGTTTTTTACCCACCATAACACCATTTCCACAAAGCTACCTGAAATATGATTAATAATAAAGTCATCCGGTAGATTTGTATTTGCTTTACGGTCTTGATTGATGAAATATCCTTGCATCAACTCATTTAGATGATCTCTAAAATAGCGCAAAAAGATTTCGTTATTATCACTAGCTAGTAGTTCGAGGATTTTATTTTCATTTTGCTGTAAATGTTGTAATAAATGACCAAATACTGAGACGGGGTAAACACTTTGTTGATAAAGACCATGAGCATGAGGTAAATGATTAATACTATCTTTTATATGTAAAAACAAGTCTTCGCAGAGGGCTTCTAGTAATGCCTCTTTTGTGTCGAAATGAGCATAAAATGTGGTGCGTCCAATATCTGCAGCACTAATGATTTCCTGAACGGTGATTTTGTCATATGCCTTATTAGATAATAAGTCGTTAAAAGCTATAAATATGGCTTTACGAGTCCTTTTCTGTCTACGATCCATATTAACTCCTGTCATACTTTTAGTACAAAACATCATATATGTTCCGTAATGAACATATATGATGTTTTATATATTGTATTAAAACCATAGGTTGATACAATTAAAGTGAACAAAGTGTTCGCTATCGTAATTATTGTACTGTAAGTATAGTTATAATTCAATTCATATTGATAGTGAAAGTCTGATAAGGGGATTGCTGTATGGTACATCGAATACATGATATATTATCTGGTTTATATATGACGATTTTAGCAGGGCTATTTTTACTGCTTGATGGGATTCCGCATTTGATAGAGGAGTTTGGTGGACAGAGTCCGTTTCAAAATATATTCCCTTTTGAGCCTTCTTGGGTTACCGTTATTATTTGTGGTTTTCCTCTTGTGTATTTATCTATTCGAAGGATCGTATATAATAAGGGAATTAGTAAAATCTCATCAGCTCTATTGATTTCCATGGCTATGTTTGCAGCCGTTGCCATCGGAGATATATTTGCGGCTGGTGAGGTAGCGTTTATTATGGCTTTAGGCGCTCTCCTTGAAGAATCAACTACGGAGCGAGCAAAAAAAGGGTTAAAAAAGTTAATTTCGTTAGCACCTGTTAAGGGTCGTAAAATACAAGATAACAAAGAAATAATGATTTCCGTAGAGTCTATACACCGTGGTGATTACTTACGAATCCTTCCGGGCGAAACGATACCTGTAGATGGGCGAATCATTAACGGTGAAACAACGGTAGATCAATCCATTATGACAGGAGAGTCTATACCTGTTGATAAAACAATTGATGATGATGTATTTGGTGGAACTATTAACTGTTTTGGTGCCATAGATATTATAGCTACTAAAGTGGGCGAAGATAGTTCTATTCAAAAAATGATTCAGCTTATTCGAAATGCAGAACAGAAACAGGCTCCGATTCAGCGCATAGCTGATACTGTTGCTAGTCGATTGGTGCCTATTGCATTGATGATTGCATGTATAGGCTATCTAGTAACTGGAAATATCATCGTCGGTGTTACTGTGTTGGTTGTGTTTTGTCCTTGTGCATTGGTGCTTGCTACACCTACTGCGGTTATGGCCGCT
Source organism: Veillonella sp. AF36-20BH (assembly GCF_003602765.1). Taxonomy (NCBI): domain Bacteria; kingdom Bacillati; phylum Bacillota; class Negativicutes; order Veillonellales; family Veillonellaceae; genus Veillonella; species Veillonella sp. AF36-20BH. The sequence continues at coordinate 132,390 of NZ_QTLR01000004.1, read as the reverse complement.
ATTGGTCAAGCTACTAAACATGGCGTTATTATTAAATCTGGTGAAATTCTTGAAACTATGGGAAAAGTAGATACCATGGCATTTGATAAAACCGGCACATTAACACGTGGTCAGTTATCAGTTCAATCTATTTTAGCCGTTGATACAGATTATAGTGAGATTGATATTCTTCAATTAGCTGCATCTGTAGAGGCTAAGAGCGAACATCCTATTGGCAAGGCTATCGTTTCTCATGCCATAGAGCAAGATTTAGAAATACTTGATACTACTTCATTTACGATGTCTGTAGGTAAAGGGATTATAGCCGTAATAAAAGGTCGGGAATTATATTGTGGAAATGAACGATTTCTTGAAGAGCATAATATTATTGTATGTGATTCTATTCAAAAAGCCATTAATGTATATCGAAGTGAAGGAAAGGTATCTGTCATTATTGCAGATAAAGAGCATATTATAGGTATCATTACATTATCTGATACAATGCGAAATGATGCGATAAATATGATATCTGCTATCTCAAGCTTAGATATGACAACAGTATTACTTACTGGTGATAGTAAAGAAGCAGCTACATATATTGGAAAGAAATCTGGCGTTTCCGAAATACATGCGGAGCTTTTACCAGGAGAAAAAGTAAGTATTATCGAATCATTGCAAGGGAAACATCATAAGGTTTGTATGGTTGGCGATGGAATTAACGATGCACCGGCTATGAAGACTGCTGATGTGAGTATTGCAATGGGGACTATTGGTAGTGATATTGCCATAGAAACAGCAGACATTGCTTTGATGAGTGATGACCTTAGTAAAATTCCTTATATTAAACGATTATCAGATGCTACGATTAAAACTATAAAATTTAGTATTGCTTTATCAATGGTCATTAATTGTATCGCTATTATTCTCTCATTGCTTGAGGTTTTGACGCCTACTACAGGTGCATTAGTGCATAATGTGGGATCTTGTTTAGTGGTCCTCATCGCTGCCCGTTTGTATGATAGAAAGTTTATTTAAATGCAATAAGAGCCGTCCCCGGTTGTATGGGGGCGGCTCTATTGATTAGGGCTATCATAGATCAAGTCTTGGTATATATATTTATATATATCAAGGGAGGTAGTTATCCTCAAACTTGATTATGATTGATGTTGTGTTTTGATGGGACTCCACCAATGGCGTCTATAGGCCTTGATGCCTTCCACCACGGTTCTTGTCGCTTTAGCTGCAATATCTTTCGTTGCAGCTGGGATGCCCTCTAGGCGATAGGGAATACCTAACTCCTTATATTTAGCAATACCCATAACGTGATAAGGTAAGCAGTCAACGGCTTGTAAATTTTTCAGAGATCCTAGGAAAAAGCCTAGACGATAGTGACGATCGGCATTATCTGTAATCGTAGGGACTACTACGTGACGAACCCAAATCGGAACTTCCACGTCTGCCGTCAATCGAGCAAACCCGAGAATGGGCTCTAACGGTTTACCCGTTAACCATAAATGCTTGGCTGGATCGATTTCCTTAATGTCTAGGATGACGAGACTAGTTACACTGAGTAATTTACGGTATGCCACCTCTTGGTGGGGGTCAAAACAAATTCCACTTGTATCTAAACAGGTATGGACGTTTCTTTCACGGAAATATGTGAAAAGCTCAATAACAAAGTCGATTTGCATAAGAGCTTCCCCACCTGTGACGGTGATACCACCATTAGTATAAAATTGGCGGTTACGTTCGTACTGGTCCCATAATTCCTTTACGGTCATGAATTTAGCATTATCGCTAGTTTCATCCCATGTATCAGGATTATGGCAATAAGCACAGCGCATGGGGCATCCTTGAAGAAATACCACCATGCGCATGCCTGGACCATCAACCGTACCCATCGTTTCAACCGAATGAATACGTCCAGTCATAGGAAACCTCGATTAGATACGTTGATGGAATGTACGGGAAATAACTTCGTCCTGTTGTTGTTTTGTCAATTTGTTGAAGTGCACCGCATAACCGGATACACGAATCGTCAATTGAGGGTACAACTCAGGATGTTTTTGAGCGTCTAACAATGTTTCACGAGTAAACACGTTAACGTTCAAATGATGGCCGCCCTTTTGGGAATAACCATCCAATAACTCTACCAAGTTATCAACTTGTTGGTTGCTCATGGGTATAACCTCCTTTCAACCAAGACTAACACTCGTATCGGTGCCGGTGAAAGCAGTCCGATACTGTGGAAGATTTTATTTATCTTCCTTTATAGTAACATTTGGTTCGCTGCATGCGAAGTTTGTATTGCTGTTAGGCAATTGAGAAGGGTCTAACTCAATATCAAAATCGCTGACGGAAACAAATGTTTCACCAGATTTACCTAATGCGTCCGGAATGATAGAGAAGGTATTAGAAATACCATCGGAGCAATCACGCCATGGCATTTTAGCTACGGATGCCAACGAGGATACAGCACCGTGAGAATCACGACCGTGCATTGGGTTCGCGCCAGGAGCGAAAGCTTCGCCAGCTTTACGGCCGTCTGGAGTAGAACCTGTAGCAGTACCATATACTACGTTGGAAGTAATTGTTAACAAGCTCATAGTTGGAACGGATTGACGATATGTAGGATGTTTACGAATCTTGTTCATAAATGTGGAAACAACCTTTGCTGCCAAGCTATCTACACGGTCATCATCGTTACCATATTTAGGGAAGTCACCTTCGATTTCGAAATCAACAGCGATGCCATTTTCGTCACGGATAGGTTTTACCTTAGCATATTTAATAGCGGATAAGGAGTCTGCTACTACGGATAAACCAGCGATACCAGTTGCAAACCAACGAGTTACCTTGCGGTCATGCAATGCCATTTCTAGTTTTTCATAAGCATATTTATCGTGCATGTAGTGAATGATGTTCAAGGCATTTACATATACGCCTGCCAACCATTCCATCATGTCGTCGAATTTTTCCCATACTTCGTCAAATTCTAAGTATTCGGAAGTGATAGGGCGGTATTTAGGACCAATTTGTTTCTTCAACTTTTCGTCAACGCCACCGTTGATAGCGTAAAGCAAGCATTTCGCCAAGTTGGAACGAGCACCGAAGAATTGCATTTCTTTACCGATACGCATTGGGGATACGCAACATGCGATGGCGTAGTCATCACCAGAGTTAGGACGCATCAATTCGTCATTTTCGTATTGAATGGAAGATGTTTCAATGGATAATTTCGCACAGAAACGGCGGAAACCGATAGGCATGCGAGGGGACCATAATACAGTGAGGTTTGGCTCTGGAGCAGGGCCAAGGTTAGTCAATGTATGTAGGTAACGGAAGGACATCTTAGAAACCAATGTACGGCCGTCAGTACCCATACCACCGATGGATTCAGTGGTCCAAACAGGGTCACCTGTGAACAAATTGTTGTATTCGTGGATACGTGCGAAGCGAACCATGCGCAATTTCATAATGAAATGGTCTACGAATTCTTGGATTTGTTCCTCTGTGTATGTGCCGTTGCGAAGGTCTCGTTCCGCATAGATATCGAGGAATGTGGAGTTACGACCAATGGACATAGCAGCACCGTTTTGCTCTTTAATAGCACCAAGATAGCCGAAGTAAATCCATTGCATAGCTTCACGAACATCCTTAGCTGGTTTGGAAATATCATAGCCATAGGATGCTGCCATCTCTTTCAATTCTTTCAAAGAGCGGATTTGATCTTGTATTTCCTCACGGTCGCGAATAACATCTTCTAGCATGTCACCCATTGTAATGCTAAATTGTTCTTTTTTATCTTCAATGAGATAATCAACACCGTAAAGAGCGATACGACGATAGTCACCGATAATACGACCACGGCTATACGCATCTGGTAAACCAGTTACAATGTGAGCTGTACGTGCAGCTCGCATTTCTGGAGTATATACATCAAATACGCCATCATTGTGAGTTTTGCGATGTTTCTTAAAGAAGTCCTCTGTTTGCGGATCCATTTTGAAGCCGTATTCTTCAATAGCGGATTTTGCTGTGCGCAAGCCACCATATGGGAACATAGCGCGTTTTAAAGGTTTGTCAGTTTGCAAACCAACGATCGTTTCAAGTTCTTTGTCGATATATCCTGGCGCATGGGCAGTAATGTGTGTGGCCACGGAAGTATCAGCATCGAGCATGCCGCCTTTTTCACGTTCTTCTTCATAAAGCTTCATTACTTGTTCCCACAATTTTGTTGTTCGTTCTGTAGGACCAGCAAGGAAGGAATCGTCCCCTTCATAGGGGATATAGTTTCTTTGAATAAAGTCGCGTACATCAACGGCTTTATCCCACACACCTGTGTTAAAATCTTTCCATGCAGTATGTTGCATTTTGCACCTCCATAAAAGGATATAACTATAGATTTCTATGCCTATAGTGTACAATGTTTGTAGCAATTCTACAATGAATAGATGATATAGATTTTCAATACGTACTATGCAATTTTGTGAAGTATCTCATAAATTTCCATAAGCTAAATTGTTTAAATACACCAGTATATATAGGCTTATATGGGATTTTGCTTTTTGCAATTTCATTTAATGTATATATAATAATATGAAATTGCATATCAATATTAATAAAGGAAATAAAAATTTTATTAAAGAGGATGAAGGCGGATTATTCAATAGTATGATTGGATAGTTTATATTTGTGTACTGTTCGGAGGCCGTTTATATCTTGTACAGAATCAGCCTGCAAGTCTTTATAAATGCATGTATATTGTAATGCTACGGAACGTTGCCAGCCAGGAAAACAAGCGTTTCTTTTCTTCACTGACACTATATACTATACTCTGAGCAGCTCTTGTTGAAGAGTAACTGATATTGCTTAAAATAGGAGGTCACATTATGGATTTTAATGAAAAATTACGGGAGTATAGAACACAATCTGGATTATCTCAGGGGAAATTAGCAGAAACACTTAATGTGTCGAGACAGGCCATAACAAAGTGGGAATCGGGCAATGGAATGCCGGATATTTCAAATTTAAAGGCCCTTTCAGGTGTATTCAATGTCTCTGTGGATGAATTGCTTTCAGAAGAAGCGGTTAAACCTCGATATCCTTATGAAAGCATCGTAGAATATGATATCGATGAGATAAAACATTTCGATATTAAACTGGGTTCTGTTAATTGCGTAAAAATGAGAGCTGGAGAGGGTGAGAAGATAAAGGTTCAATTGGTCAGTGATACTATTGAAAATTTGACGGAACTGGTGAAAGTAAAAATCGATGATATCAAAAGGCGTATCGATGTGGATGTAAATCGTTCCAAATCCTTATCTGAAGAGCTTGTAAAAGAACATTTGTGGATTTTTATAAATTTGCCTGAAAAATATATGGGAGATACGGAGCTAGCGACCCATTGTGAAAAACTAGAGCTATTTGATATTATTAGTGAAAAGTTTGAGCTAGACGGAGCGGTTAAAGAAATTTATATTGCCGGCGGTAACAGTCATATAGAGCTGGATAACAACTCTCCAATGGAGATATATGTAGCGGATTATACGGGGCGAATTGATGTGAATCAGATATCGGCGAAATCTCGGCTGCATGTCCCTCACGAGTATGCTTTCAAAGCGGTGAAAAAAGGTATTCGTACTAAATTGCTCTTTGAAGATCGTGGACATTTTGTAGACGATTTTTCTGTGTCTGAATCAGAAAATCAAATTGAAATTAATGGAATCAATAGTGAACTTACAATAGTCAAGTTAAGTGAATAGTTGTATTAACTACATAGACATATCTGCTACATAGTTTTCATAAAGCGTTATTACTTTTTCTAACGACTTTGTTACACATTTTGTAGGTCCCATAAGGAACAAAGCATCCCCTTCATAGGAATAAAAAATATGATTTAATTTATTGTAGTGTTAGGGGTATATTATGGTACTATTGAGATAGTGTTATTAAGCTATAAAACATGTAGATAACATGATCTTGGTAGAATGAATCAAGATAGAAATAATTTGGATAGAATATACGTTAATCAAAGTGGATTATAAGATTGTATAGGCGAATGCTATTGAAAGGTGGATGTTAATGACAAATCGAAAGAAAGCACTTTTAGGTGCTTCTGCTACTATTGCGGTGTGGGCTACTGCATTTCCTTTCAGTAAAATAGCATTACAGTCAGTAGATTCATTGACATTGTCTGTGGCAAGGGTCATGGGTGGCGCTTTACTTATGCTGGTAATCGGTGTTGTAAAAGGGCTACATATACCGACAACATGGCGTGAGTGGGGACTATATATTCTGTTAGGTGCTACAGGGAATTTTCTTTACCAAGTTGTATTTAATGAAGGCTTGCGCACAATTCCAGCGGCCACATCCAGTATTATTATGGCCTTGACTCCGATGACGACAGCACTGATGGCCACGATTATTTATAAGGATACAATACGACCTATAGGATGGCTATTTACCATAACTGCATTTATAGGTGTAGCCATAATTATTCTATGGAATTCCGCCCTTACTATTCCTGTAGGAGCCTTGTGGACTTTGTTAGGGATGATACTCTTTGCAGTGTATAATATTCTAAATCGTGGACTTAGTTTAAAGGGACATAAGCCTATCACTATCGCCATGTGGTCTATGTTTACGGGGGCTATTATGGCATTGCCCTTTGCGGAACATGCTATTGAATTGATTGTGGTGGCACCGATTAGTGCAAAATTTGCTATGGCCTATTTAGCATTCCTATCTAGTGCGTTAGGCTTTGTATTCTGGAGCTATGCCTTGGAACATGCTGAAAAGGTTTCTGATGTAACTAATTTTATGTATATCTCGCCTATAGTGGCAGCTATTGTAGCAGCCTTCTTATTGGGGGAAATACCTAATATGGGTCTCTATATAGGGGCGCCTGTCATTTTAGGATCCCTATATCTCTTTAATCGATATAGATAATTAATTTTTGTTAGTGTTTGAATTGGTTCAGCTTGATGTAAAAAAATAAAATTAGATAAATAGGGATGTGAACCCTTATAAGATAAGAGCTATATAATAAAAGAACCTCAACCTTTTAACTGGTGAGGTTCTTTTTTGGTTTGACAGTCCTTATAAATTGTAGTAATCTAAGTACATAATTAAATCATACCTTATAGATATGTTTTAAATTTAAAATTAATTCCTACTGAATTGTAGGAAAAGAGGTGGTACAGTGATTGCTATACGAAATGTAACGAAAGAGTTTGATGTTAATAAGCAAAAGGTTACTGCATTATCTGATGTAAACTTTACCATAGAAAAAGGCGACATATTTGGCATTATTGGCTTTAGTGGAGCCGGTAAATCTACACTGTTACGCATGATTAATGCTTTAGAGGTACCTACCTCTGGTCATGTTGAAATAGATGGTGTGAATATCAATGGTTTAAGTTTTAACGAGCTCAGAAAGGTTCGTAAGCGCATCGGCATGGTGTTTCAACAGTTCAATTTATTGAATGCTAAATCTGTGTATGATAATGTGGCGATTCCATTAATTCTAAATAAAGTTCCTAAATCAGAGATTGATAATAAGGTTAAAACCTTGTTAGACTTTGTTGATTTAGGTGATAAAGCAAATGCCTATCCAGGAGAATTATCTGGTGGTCAAAAGCAGCGCGTTGGTATTGCTCGTGCGTTGGCTACAGATCCATCAATTCTGCTTTGCGATGAAGCAACAAGTGCTCTTGATCCAGATACAACAGAGTCTATTCTTCAATTATTAGAACGCGTTAATCGTGAACTAGGGGTAACAGTCGTTATCGTAACTCATGAGATAGATGTAATCCAAAAGATATGTAATCGCGTTGTAGTTATGGAACATGGGAAGCTTATCGAGAGAGGTTCTGTACTTGAGGTGTTTAGTAAACCTAAGCATGAAACAACAAAACGATTTGTTAGGACTGTTATTCCTGATGAAATCCCATCTACAGTTAAACATACCTTGGCTTGTGATAAAAGGCCTTACACAATACTTAAAATGCACTTCTTAGGAAATAATACAACTGATAATGTGCTATATCATATTAATAAAACTTTTGATTTAGAAACGAGTGTGTTGTTTGCTACGGTAACAGAGTTAGAGCATACGGTACTTGGAATTTTCATCGTTCAGTTCATTGGTGATGATCTTGAAGTGGGCAAGGTAAAAGAGTATCTTGTGACACAAGGCATTGAATGGCAGGAGGTGGCACTATAATGAATTTCTTTATGCAAGAACTTGGCGTTCCCGGTTCGCAGTTATTACTAGCTGCAGAACAAACATTATATATGGTGTTCCTATCTCTATTCATTGGTACAATACTAGGGTTAATTATTGCAGTTACACTGGTGGTAACAAATCCTAATGGGATTGTTAAAAATAGTGTTGTTTATACCATTACAAATACAATTGTTAATATCGTGCGTTCCGTACCATTTATCATCTTGATGGTGTTTATCTTACCGTTGACTAAGATGATTGTTGGTACTCGTGTGGGCACAACGGCGGCTATTGTACCGCTTGTTATATTCATTGCGCCGTATCTTGCTCGACTCTTTGAAAACTCTATTTTAGAGGTCAATAAAGGCATTATTGAGGCTGCACAGTCTATGGGGGCCTCTCATTTTGAGGTGATTTGGCATTTCCTTTTACCAGAGGCAAAGGGATCGCTTATCTTATCCATTACAACAGGTACTATAGGTCTTATCGGTGCTACTGCTATGGCTGGTGCCATTGGTGCAGGTGGTGTAGGTGACTTGGCTCTTACCTATGGTTATGAACGGTTGAACTTCCCATTGATGCTATTTACCGTTGTTATTTTAATTATTTTTGTTCAAATTATTCAAACAATAGGTAACTACTTTGCACGTCGTGCGCGTCGTTCCTAATTTGATGAAATAGATTTTAGTTATATGGATTGTGAAAGTATAGGAGAATGTACTATGAAATTTAAAAAATTCCTTGCCCTTGGTATGGCATTAGTATTTAGCGTAGCTTTTATCGCAGGTTGCGGCTCTAATAATAGCGATAATGGTGCTAAAAAAGAATTAACCTATAGTAAATCTCAAGGCCCTTATTCTGAATTGTTTGAAAAAGGTGTAAAACCAATTTTAGAAAAACAAGGCTATACCTTCAAAGGTGTAGATATGTCTGACTTGGTACAAGCAGACCAAGTATTGAGTGATGGTGAAGTTGATTTTAATGTTGAACAACATACAGCATACATGAAAAACTTCAACGAAAAACAAAATGGTCATCTTGTAGCATTGACCCCAATTCCAACAGTGCCAGCTGGTATCTTTAGTGGTTCTAAGACATCTTTAGATCAAGTAGCTGATGGCGATACTATTGCAGTTCCTAATGATGCGTCTAACATGGCTCGTGCCTATGCGTTGTTGCAAAAAATCGGTTGGATTAAACTTGATCCTAATAAAGACTTAGCGACAGTCACACAAGCAGATATTATTGAAAATCCTAAACATCTTAAATTTACAGAAATGAAGTCCCTTACAATTCCTTCTGTACGTACTGATTTTGATTATATTGTTATTACAGGAGCTATTATTTATAATGCAAAAATTGATCCTAAATCTGCATTGGCAAATGAAGATGTATTGCCACAATGGTTATTACAACTTGTAGTAAACGAGAAAAACAAAGAGGCTCAATGGGCAAAAGACATTGTAGCAGCTTATCATTCTCAAGAATTTAAGGATTACATGGAAAAAAATAATAACGGTTTATGGTTTGTACCAAAAGGTGAATAAATAAGAGAACCACCGATAAGTTGCAGCTTATCGGTGGTTCTTTTTTCCTATAATTCTATTGTATGGTAATACAAAAAATAAACCAATTAACAGTCAATAACGTCCAATCAAGCGGACAAATGAGTGTTAATCAGTTTATGATTAACAATAGTATACTAAACGAAAAAGATTTAGACAAGCTTCAAAAACAATATAATTATCAGTACTATCAAGCTGCGTGTCATGGGTCGTCACATGATTTTGATTTGTTTGATTTAGGTGCTATTAGGTTAACTACGGAACAAGGTTTGAATAAAATAAGGGTTTCACCTAATGATTTTAATTTATATGAAATTATATATTATAATAAAAAGCAGAATTACTGCTGCTGCTGTACATAAAGGTACAGGTAGTCAGACCAGTAATTCTGCTTCTATGGTTACTATATATGAAATGACGAAAGATATCAATGATGGATATGGAACCCTTCACATTGATGTTAATGGCAATCCTGAATTTTATATACTTATTCCTGCCACATAGTTTTCGTATAGTTCTTTATAGTGACCACCGCATAGTGACCACCGCGTTTGATGAGTTCGTGGTGTGTTCCTTGTTCTGTGATAGTGCCGGTAAAAATCCAAGTATCTTGCAGTACCATGCCTACCGTGTTGTGTAAGCTTTCACGAGATACGTCGCGAATATCTACGCCATCGTTGATGATTGTGGCCGTTAAGGTTGGTATATATAATGTGCCTGCCACGGTGAGTAACGAAAGAATTGATACGATAATGACTGGAAACCATAAAGATTTTATATAGCGTATAAAAGGTTTCATTTAAATCCTTTCAGTAATTTTAGTTAAATTAATAATTTTCGATATTTATATTGTATTGTATAAAACCAAAAATATCTAGTAAAAACTATTACTAAAAGTTTAGTATTAATCAATAAGTATTATGACGAATATTATATTCTCACTAAAAAAATTCTGCTATACTGTATTAGCAATTTTGCAGTTTTATTTTTAGTAAGGAGTGTTCTTAATGAAGTTGAATTGGAAATTATTTGCACCGCTTGTAGTAGCTATTCTTGTATGGCTCATCGGTGCTCCTGAAGGTCTTAGCGCAAATTCTTGGATTTATGTAAGTATTTTTGCAGGCCTTGTGGTGGGGTTGATTTTAGAACCAATGCCACCAGCTTTCATCGGTATCATTGCTGTTACCGTATCTATGTTATTTAAGGTTGGTCCAGCACCTATTATAGACAAAGCAACTGGTGTAGCAAAGGCTATTACGGATGCCCAAGCTATCAGCTGGGGACTTAGCGGTTTCTCTAATGCTATCGTGTGGTTGATATTCGCAGCATTTATGATCGGTATCGGTTATGAAAATTCTGGTCTTGGTCGACGTATTGCATTGTTCCTCGTAGCCAAGCTTGGAAAGTCCTCTTTAGGCCTTGGGTATGCTATTGCTATTACTGACCTTGTGTTGGCTCCATTTATTCCAAGTAATGCGGCTCGTTCTGGTGGTACGATTTATCCAATTGTATCTAGTATTTGTCCGATGTTCGATTCTTACCCCGACAAGAATCCTCGTAAAATTGGTTCCTATTTGAACTGGGTAGCATTGGCAACAACTTGTGTATCTAGTTCTATTTTCTTGACTGGTGCGGCGCCAAATCCATTGGCTCTTGAATTGTCTGCTAAGTCGGGTATCGTAGCTGCCAACTGGGGTACATGGTTCTTAGCATTCTTGCCAGTAGGTATTATTCTATTTATCATTACACCATTGTTGACGTATGTATTCTGCAAACCAGAGGTAAAAGGTTCCCCTGAAATTGCAGCATGGGCAAAGGATGAATATAAGAAATTAGGCTCCATGACACGCAGTGAAATCTTCATGGCCTTGATTTCTGTATTGGCTCTCGTATTGTGGATTGGTGCTTCTACATTTAAAATCAACCCAACTACAACGGCTTTAATTGTTATTATCTTGATGATTTTTACTAAGATTATGACTTGGCAAGATTTCCTTGCTAACAAACCAGCATGGAATGTGTTGACTTGGTTTGCCACACTTGTGCCTATGGCTTCGGGGCTTAAAAATGTAGGATTCTTGGAATGGCTTGCTAAATCTGCAGGTGGTTCTTTAGTTTCTTTAGATCCAACAATGGCTGTTCTTGGCTTGTTATTAGCATTTTGCTTACTTCGTTACTTCTTTGCTTCTGGCACCGCTTATGTAACAGCTATGGTAGGTTTGTTTGCTACTTTAATTCTTCAGATTCCTGGTGTTGATCCAGCTCAAGTTATGTTGATTCTTTTAGTACCAATGGGGATTATGGGGATTCTTACCCCTTATGGTACTGGTCATAGCCCGATTTGGTTTGCTAGTGGCTATAATAAAGGTCCTGAATTTTGGAAACTAGGTGCTATCTTTGGGATTATCTACCTTGCTATATTCATTGTGGTGGGTATTCCATGGATTCAGTTCGTAATGCCACTTTTAGGATAGCTTTCCGCCGCCATATGTCTCTCTGCGCTCCATTCGCTGCAAGTCGCTGGACAGACATATGGCGGCTTTTTTATCCTGAAATGGCAATACTCACTTTGGAAAAAGCAAGTCGAGCTTACAGAACACTACGAGGGGCTTTCCTTATATCCGAAAATGGCATAACTCACTTCGGGCGGGCAAGTCGCTGGACAGACATATGGCGGCTTCTTCTATCTTAAAATGGCAATACTCGACAAATCTAAAAAAATAAATATAATATTGACGTGATAGTAAATATCTTTTTTGGGTTTTCTGATGGAGGTGGTTTATTATTATGTCTGCTACAGAGCGTGTTGTACAGTCGATTTTATATGAGGTGGGCTGTGTTATGATTGGCTGGTCGGTGATGCAGTTTGTTCCTCATGAGGGTCAGCCTCTTGCTTTGATGGTTATTTTTTCCTTACTGGCTATGGTTTGGAATTTTGTGTTTAACTGGATATTTGATAAACTAGTACCAGGTGATCGATTAGCACGAGGTCCTGTAATCCGTACAGTTCATGCGGTGTTGTTTGAAGGTTTGTTTATGCTTGCTACAGTACCGATTATTATGTACATGATGCATATGAGCTTTTGGATGGCCTTTGTTACAGATATAACGATGACATTAGTCATATTAGGTTATACGTATGTTTATAATTGGGTATATGATCGGGCACGTTTATTATTTGTAGAAGCTTAGTTTTAATATATGAGGTAGGTACCTCTTGAAAAATCTATATCGTATAGTAGGAGGTTCTTATGTCTACAAAATCTATTACAGGTACAGGTCTCTTGTTGGCCGTTGCCTTATTGGCGCAAAGCTTGCGCCTCATGTTTCCATTTATTCCAAACCAGGTGAGTATGTTCCTCATCGGTTCCATTACATCTGCTACATTTGTGCTTGCAACGTGGCGCTATGGTTGGAAGAATGGACTCGTCATCGCTTGGATTGCTCCAGTAGTAGCGCATTTACAAGGTATGTTGCCGTTGCCACCATTTATTTTGATTACGGCTCTTGGTACGACTGCGTATGTATTCGTAGCTCACTGGTTACAACATAAACCAAAGGCATTGCTTATCATTGTGGCTGCTTTGGTAAAAGCCGGCGTACTCTTTGGAGGGTATTCCTTGTTCTTCTCCTTGTTCCAATTTCCACCAAAGATTGTAAATACCATGCTTTTCGTATCTAGTTGGCCGCAATTGGTAACTTCGTCATTAGGTATAATTTTGGCATTACTTATTACAAAACGCACTAAATATTAGGTGAACTTAACTTATAGTTATGACAACCCATTCAAAATATATATGACCTTTTAAGGGCACTCAAGACCTATGAGTGCCCATTTTTGTTGACCGTAATCATTGTCTACTTTTATAATTAATATATTGTATACAAATATGAGGAGTTGATAGGAATGAAATTTAATACAAAATGTGTTCACGGCAGTGGCAAACCAGATAGCACTGGTGCCATTTCCCCTGCAATCTATATGTCTAGTACATTTTCCCATCCAAAGTTGGGGGATACAACAGGTTATCAATATTCGCGCGAGTCTAATCCAACGCGCGACCGTTTGGAACAATTGATAGCTGGCCTTGAAGAAGGTACAGATGCATTGGCATTTTCCTCCGGTATGGCAGCTGTGGACGCAGTATTCCATCTATTCTCCCCTGGGGATCATATCATCTTGGGTGATGATTTGTATGGTGGCTCTATCCGCATGTTCACGAATATTTACGAGCAAAATGGTATCGAGTTTACGTATGTAGGCACTTCTGATCTTGATGCGGTGAAAGCGGCTTTTAAACCGAATACAAAGGCTGTATATATTGAAACACCAACAAATCCTATGATGGAGATAACCGATATTCGTGCACTTTGTGCATTGGCTCACGAACGCAATGCGCTAGTAATCATCGACAATACCTTCTTGAGCCCATACTTCCAAAAACCATTGACCTTGGGTGCCGATATTGTTGTTCATAGTGGTACAAAATTCATCGGTGGTCATCACGATGTAATTTCTGGTTTTACTATTGTAAAAGACGAAGAAATCGCTGCAAAATTGCGTTTAACATATAAAACCGTAGGTGCATGTTTATCTGCTATGGATAGCTGGCTCGTTATTCGCGGTGTAAAAACATTGGCTCTACGCATGGAGCAACATCAAAAGAATGCCATTGCTCTTGCTGAATGGCTAAAAAAACAACCAAAAGTAACTAAAGTTTTGTTCCCAGGCCTTCCAGAACATCCTGGTTATGAAATCAATAAAGCTCAAACAACAGGCTTTGGAGGCATGCTATCCTTTGAAGTAGACAGCGAAGAAACGGCTAAACAAGTATTAGAAGGTATTAAGCTTATTCAATTCGCTGAAAGTCTTGGTGGTACAGAATCCTTGTTGACATATCCTGTAACGCAAACACATCCAGATTTAAAACCTGAAGATGCAGAACGTAAAGGTATTACACGTCGTTTGTTGCGTTTATCTGTAGGGATTGAAGATACAGAAGACTTGATTGCAGACTTGGAACAAGCTTTTAATAAATAAAGGAGTTCCTATGGGACAATATAACTTTGATCAAATTTTAGATAGAACGCACACGAAATCTTTAAAATATGATTTTGCTGTTAAGCGCGGTAAACCAGCTGATGTGTTACCATTCTGGGTAGCGGATATGGATTTTGAAATTCCCCCTGAATTAAAGCAAATTTTATTGGACCGCGTAAACCATGGCGTATTTGGTTATACCGAATCTGATGATGAGTATTTCGATGTGTTAAAGAATTGGTTTACTACACGTTTTAATTGGACTCCAGAACAAAAATGGCTTGTTAAAACGCCTGGTATCGTATTTTCTTTGGCGATGGCGGTTCGAGCTTTCACCAAGGAGGGGGAAGGTGTGCTCATCAAGCAACCGGTGTACTACCCATTTAGCATGGTTATTGATGACAACAATCGGCGTCTTATCAATGTGCCACTCATCAAAGGCGAAGAAAAATACACTATCGATTTTGAAGGCATCGAGCGTGCAATCATTGAGGAGAATATAACATTATTCCTCTTGTGTAACCCCCATAATCCAGTAGGGCGCGTGTGGACTGAAGACGAGTTAAAACGCCTCGGCGATATTTGTATTAAACACAATGTGCTCATCGTGAGCGATGAAATTCATGCGGATTTTGTATGGAAAGGGCATACGCACAAGGTATTTGCGGACCTTGGTGAAAGCTATGCAGAACACTGTATTGTATGTACAGCACCTAGTAAGACCTTCAACATTGCAGGCTTACAAGTAAGTAATATTTTCATTCCCAATGATTCCTTACGCCGCCGTTTTATCAAAGAAATAGATCGTGCTGGTTATAGCCAGTTGAATACGATGGGGATCGTTGGCTGTGAAGGAGCCTACAAAGTGGGGGCTCCTTGGCTTGATGAATTGAAAGAATATATTCAAGATAATATTCAATTTACCATCGACTATATAGCAAAATATATGCCAAAGATTCATGTATATCGTCCTGAAGGGACATATCTCATGTGGCTAGATTGCTCTCAATTGTCGCTGAGCCCTAAAGAGCGAGACGAATGGATCATCAATGATGCCAAGCTATGGCTCGATACGGGTTCTATGTTTGGCATCGATGGGGAGGACTTTGAACGCATTAATGTTGCTTGTCCTCGTAAAATATTAGAAGAAGGGCTCGAATCTTGGCGCCGTGCCTATGAGGCTAAGGGCTTTTAATTAGATTAGGTTATCAAATTGTAGAATATGTAGAGGTGACATTATGCCTATTAAAGTAATAAAAAATTTACCGGCCATTACGAAATTAGCTCAAGAGAATATTTTCGTTATGGATACTGAACGGGCGGAGAATCAACAGATCCGACCTTTGCAAATTTTGCTAGTCAATTTGATGCCTACTAAAGAAGTGACGGAGACACAAATTTTGCGTGCTCTCAGTAATAGCCCATTGCAAGTTAATTTAACATTGTTACATACTGCATCTCGTAAGGCTAAAAATACAGATGAACAATATTTAGAAACCTTCTACCGCACCTTTGATGAGGTAAAAGACCAGTTCTTTGATGGTATGATTATTACCGGTGCTCCTGTAGAGTTAATGCCTTTTGAAGAGGTAGACTATTGGTCTGAACTCGTAGAAATCATGAACTGGGGCGAAGAACATGTATATTCGACCTTCTATATATGTTGGGGAGCTCAAGCTGGTTTATATCATCACTTTGGTATTAACAAATCTATTATGGATGAGAAATTATTCGGTGTTTACGAACATGATATTTATAATGATCGACCAGTACTCATGCGTGGATTTGATGAAAAGTTTTGGATGCCACATTCTCGTCACACCACAGTTTCGTTGCAACAAATTAAGGAAAATCGTGACTTGGAACTTTTGGCTGGGTCTGAACCAACAGGTGCTGCTATCGTTCGTAGCTTAGATAATAAACATATCTTTGTATTTGGTCATGCCGAATACGATTGGGACACACTTAACCGTGAGTACGTGCGGGATATCAAAAAAGGTATGGATATTGCAGTTCCTGAAAACTACTTCCCAGATAATGATCCGAAACAACGTCCCATCGTGCGCTGGCGCTCTGTAAGTACACTTTTATTTACAAACTGGTTAAACTACTATGTATACCAAGAAACACCGTACATTATTGAACAAATCCAAAAAATGAAATTTGAACGGGATAAAAATTTAGGCGCTTACATCTAAATGTAAGTACTTATTTCTAATCTATTGATAGTACTATGTACCCCTAATTACTTCTAACATCTCTCAAGGGAGCTAGTTCTTTGGAAGTAATTAGGGGATTTTATTTCTCATAAATGACTTAGTTCGCTTTAGCGGTTTTGGTAAAAGCTTTTATCCTCCTTTGTCCACCATAGTTTAAAGTTATGGAGAAAAGAATATAAAAAATAGTAGACATATTTTTTAAAACATAGTACTATACTAGGCATAAAGAACGAACTTAAAATATAGTTAATATAAAGGAGTTATTATAATGAGTAAACAATACAGATTTGAAACATTACAATTACATGCTGGTCATACGGTGGATCCAACAGGTTCTCGTGCAGTACCGATTTATCAAACTACATCTTTCGTATTTAAAGATGCTGAGGAAGCCGCAGGTCGTTTTGCATTGACTAATCCTGGTGGTATTTACTCTCGCCTTGGCAATCCTACTACAGATGTATTAGATGCTCGAGTGGCAGAACTTGAAGGCGGTGCTGCTGGTATTGCAGTAGCATCTGGTTCTGCAGCGGTTACGTACTCTATTTTAAATGTAGCAGATGCTGGTGATAATATTGTTGCTGCATCCACATTGTATGGTGGTACTTATAATTTGTTTACTGCTACATTGCCTCGCTTGGGGATTCAAACTAAATTCGTAAATCCGGATCATTTGGAAGAATTTGAAGCAGCTATCGATGAAAAGACTAAAGCCGTTTATATCGAATCTATTGGTAACCCTGGTATTAATCTTATCGATGTACAAGCTATAGCTGATATTGCACATAAGCACAATATCATCTTGATCGTAGATAACACATTTGCATCTCCATACTTATTCCGTCCATTAGAACATGGTGCTGACGTAGTTGTACATTCTGCTACTAAATACCTTGGTGGTCACGGTACAACATTGGCTGGCGTAGTTGTAGAATCTGGTAAATTCGACTATAAAGGTTCTGGTAAATACCCTGGCTTCTCCGAAGGTGACGAACACTACAATGGTTTAGTATTTGGTGATTTGCCAATCCCATTCACTGTAAAAATTCGTGCTCAATTACTTCGCGATACTGGTGCATGCATTACTCCACTTGCAGCATGGCAAATATTGCAAGGTATTGAAACATTGTCCTTGCGCGTAGAACGTCACGTAGAAAATGCTCGTAAAGTAGTAGATTTCTTGAGCAAACATCCTAAAGTAGCATGGGTAAGCTATCCAGAATTAGAAGACAGCAAATACAAAGCATTAGCTGATAAATACTTCCCTAAAGGTGTTGGTGCAGTATTCACATTCGGTGTAAAAGGTGGTAAAGAAGCAGGTATTAAACTTGTTGACTCCTTGGAAATCTTCTCCAACCTTGCCAATGTAGCAGATGCTAAATCTCTTGTTATCCATCCTGCATCCACAACACATGCACAACTTAACGAAGAACAACAAAAATCTGCTGGCGTAACACCAGATATGATCCGTGTATCCATCGGCCTTGAAAATATCGATGATATCATCGAAGACTTGGCACAAGCTTTAGATAAAGCATAATTTTCGTACCTCTTGTTTGGAAAACTATAGATCAAACCTTCAAAACTTACAAATGACATCCTTAAGCTGAATTTTGCTTAAGAAATAGAACACATAACTATCAAACCTATAAAACTTATGCAAAAGGCCTCCCACTGGGAGGCTTTTTTGTTATTAGTGTGTGTTGTCTTTATAAGAATGAAATGTTGTGTAGGTGTAATACAACCTTGATAGAATGGGCATAAAAAGACCTTGGATTTAATGATCCAAGGCCTTTAAGGGAGTATAGTGTGTGTAACGTTTGGTCTGTGGTGTGTGAGCACAGACCGTTTTCCTATTGTGTGAGATAGGATTTAGGGAGTCCGTGGTTAGTGTTACGGACTCTCTGAGAGTGTGTTAGAGAGTGTATCCAAAGGATACAGTGTGTATAGTATGTGTGTTATATGTGTAGTGTGTCATCTAAGTGGGTTAGGATAGGGTTTCACTTGATGAAATGAAAATCTTAGTATTTTGTGTTTTTAACTTTAGCGCTAATAACTTTGCCGGATGTAGCGTCTACTTTAACTTCAGCATTTTTACCGCCGCCAGTTGTCATATCAAATTCATATACAACTCTGCCGTTTTCACGTTCAACAGTCCAATCCATAGTTTGGAAATCAGAACCAACTTTTTCCATAGCTTTTGTTTCAGCTACTTCAGGAATGATGATGTTTTGAACGTTAATTGTTTTAGAAGCTTTGGAGTAACCTTTTACTTCTTTACCAACGATTTGACCAGATGCTTCGTCTACTTTAAGCTCTACTTCACGGTTGCCATAATAACCTTCTACTTCATAGTAAGGATTATGTTTTGCATCATAGGAAATAGATTTTACAGTAGCGCCAGGGAATTGTTGTTGGAATACTGTAACAGCGCCCATATAGTCAACAGAATAGTTAGCTTGTGCGGATGGAGCAACGCTACCAACACCATTCCAGTTGCTATGGTTGTTGTAACCATGGTTGCTAGCTGCACCAACTACACCTGCTAATAATACTGTACTAACGCCAAATGCACATAGTACTTTGGATACTTTCTTAACATTTTTCATAAGCAATGCCTCCTGATACCAAATTATAATTTTCGTTTAGTTACGATTTTGTGAAAGTAGATTTTACTCAATCTACTTATGTATAATTTAATCTTGTTGTATGAAAATAAGGTGAAATTAGATGGTTTTTGTATGAAGATGAGTATATCTTTTAGTTATTATGAACTATTGATAATAACTATTAGCTATAGTCAAAATTAAAAAGTACTAAAAACATAGTATATATAGTATTAGACTATATAGTAAACTAAAAGTCAACCATTATAGTTGACAATTAAAAATACAAGTGCTTTAATTTAGATAGTTAGTAGTTTGTTTCCGTGTTATCTTGGACTTTTATTCTCCATTGATAGCACAAATTCCTGCTTAGGTCTGTTATGAATGGAGGTATACCATGAGCTCTACTGTATCAAAACAAACTCGCATTACCACCCGTCAGTTAACGATGACAGCACTCTTTGTGGCGCTAATCGCGGTTGGTGCTTTCATACGGGTCCCATTACCGAATTGTCCGTTTACATTGCAAATCTTATTTACTACATTAGCGGGCATTGTTTTAGGTAGTCGTTTAGGTGCCGCTAGTGTTGGCATTTATATTGTACTAGGCCTTGTTGGGGTTCCTATTTTTACATCTGGTGGAGGTCCTAGTTATATTTTGCAACCTACCTTTGGTTATTTAATTGGCTTTATGGTTGGTGTGTATGCAGTAGGACGCATTGCAGAGACAATGGATACACTATCGTTCAAACGTTTGCTAGCCGGATCCATATTAAATCTATTTATTGTATATGGTCTTGGCATGGTGTACCTATACTTTATTATGAATCTGTATTTAGGTAAGCCGATTGGTGTGGAAGCTGTCATTATTACTTGCTTCCTAATCCCAGTTGGCCCAGACATTTTCTTGTGCGCTGTAGCAGCATCTCTTGGCAAGAGAATTATTAAAGAATTACAGCACTAATAGAACGTTTTAATAACTATTATAATTAGAATAACTAGAATAAGTATAATAATTATTATAATTATTATAAGGCATCAATTTGTTGTAGATTCATATAGACATTGAATTATAAAATATAGGTTATTTTATTTAACAGAATCATTCCTATTAAAAACGAGGCGTTAAGCCTCGTTTTTTATGTAATTCTTAAGGGTATACATAGCCTAATATAGGTTCTGCAGATTTGATTTTTGTAATCTCTACATATGGTTGTTTACGACCGTGGAAGTCTCGCGTAGAAACCTTTCCTTCAATCGATACCCATTGTTCATTTTGTAAGCTATCACCATCTGTTTTATAGGCTGTCATGCCAATAGGGGCAACGTCAGCAATACAACAAGCCATAGCCATACGAGAAATAGTAAATTCGTTAGATTTTAATGTATTATCTTCGCGGTTCACATAGCCTGTCATATAAACTGTGTAGTCTTTATATTGATCCGCATTAGATCCAACTTTTACAATGGTTTGATAGAAATTGTCTGAGTTCAAAACGATTTCTTTTTTGTCCTTGGAAATTCCTGGCTCTTTACTTTCACTGTTAACGGTGACAACCTCTCCAATAGCATCGTTTGTAAAGTCAAAATTGTTAGTATCATCGTTTACACGAGCGGCACCATGAACGCCTGTTGATGGTACAAGAACAGGAGGAACGATGAGCAACATAATAGGAATAATAATCGGAACGATAGATTTCCAGTTATGTTTGTAGTATTTTGACGGAGCCCAAATAATCGTCGCTAAACCGCCTAAAATAAGGGCAACGCCACTAATACCTAGTAAAAGTTCATAACGAGGTGCAATATAGTTCAAATAACGACCTGTCACAATGAGGTAAATACAACAGATACCTAAGATGAGATACAATAGACCTTTCACGATAGAAAAGCGATCTTTCAGTCCTAATGTCATGAAATCATCTCCTTTTAATTAATTAAGAACTGAGATAATGATTATAAAAATTTGTAAATTAGCTAAGAAAGAATTTGAATACTAATGCTGCTATATAGGACATAACGGCAATCGTTATACTTAATCGTATGATAAATGAGGTAGGCATATATTGTTTTAATATATATACGTTTTTGATATCTAACATCGGACCTAAGATGAGAAAGCCCATTACGGAACTAATAGGAAATAAGGTGCTCAAGGATTTACCGATGATGGCATCTGATGTAGAGCAGATTGAAAAGAAGAATGCTAACATCAGCAAAATTGGAATGGCTGTAAATTCTGGCAAGGTTAATCCTGCGTTGAGAAGCCAAGGCTTGCCATACACTTGAACTATAGATAGTACAGTTGCCGCCATGGAAAAATAGAATAAGAGTTGAGAAAACTCTCGTTCCATATGGACTAACAATCTTTTTTTATCGATATGTTTAGTTTTAGTTGTTTCTAAAACGATTTCTTCGTAGCTAAGATTCTGTGGTGTTCTTGCTTTCAAAATAGATGTGGCTGGAGGCCAAAATCGGAACGATAGGGCTACTAACAAGGCAACACCTAGTCCTAAAACGATACGCCATACGGAGAGCATGGGATTGTCAGGAAACGCATACCATGTAGAAAGAATGGTGATAGGGTTGATAATCGGGCTAGCGAGCATAAATAAAAGAGCTACTGATAAAGGGATGCCTCGATCTATTAGCGCCTTGAATAAGGGGATGATGGCACAGTCACAAATTGGCAAGGCAAAGCCACTGACCATAGCAGCCCCATAGCTTTTCAAAGAATGGTCACCTAACAGTTTTAGTAATACTCGTTGTGGTACGAAATAGCGAATAATCGTTGAGCCTACCGTGCCTAATAAAAGGAATGGAATGGCCTCGATGATGAGGCCCGTGATTATGGCGAAGCATTGGTGAATGGAATAGGGGATGTCATGGCGAAAAGCTGTGACCAACAGTATATAGGTTGTAATACCAATAACTAATAGATTAGGAATGAGTCCCCATGTGGAATTCCGGCACAGTTGTTCTACTTTTTCTGGTGTAGGAGCTGTTATAATTTTAGCCTCTCCGTTGTAGGTACGTAGTAAAGCGTGATGTGTATTGGATTCTGTGATAATACAATCTGCACTATACAATTGACTCATTACATCATTACCTAAACCAGGGAGTATGGTTGAGACAAATTGATCGGTACAAATATACAATACCTTTTCTACTTGTAATAGGTGGCTTAATATATCGCTATATAGTAAGGCTTCTAGTTGATGAAAGCTTACCATGCCATTCCACTCAATCCATAGCTCTTTTGGCTGTAGTCGTTTTAAATAATCCCCGATTTTACAGGCTATCAATTCGTAAGACTTGATATCGCTAGGAACAATGGCACTGAGTTCATCCGCATTGAGTTGTAAGGGCTCTTTGATGAGAGGTTCACTGCCTTCTTCGGCGCTGATTATTGCGGTACCGCCTAGCTTTTTACGGTATTGTAATAGTTCGTTTATGAACGTGCTTTTACCGGATCCAATAAACCCTGTAACGATATAAACTGGTATCATGATTGACACACTTCGTTATGTACCATTGGTACATTAAAATCTGTGCCGATAACGACTAAACTATAGTCATTAGTTTCACTAGGTGAAAGCGAACAGTAATGAGTGCCGTATTGGAGTTCGTGAGGACCTTCCGTGGTTGGTACAATCCCTTTGGCACGAAGCACTGTATCAGGCATGCCTTCTAAAATGGTTTTCCATTGTGCAAGACTAAGGGTGCGCAAATCCTTAAAGGTATGACTCATAAATAAATGTTCATCGTGTAAGCATTGATCATCATGACAATGATACAGGCGCTTGATGTAATCACGCAAACCAATGGTATCCCATGCTTCTTCATGAATTGGTGTATGTGGCGCGAGGTCGCGAATCATACGTTTTGTAATGCTTGTCTGTTGAATATCTTCTGTATGGCTCAAAAAAATCGCATCACTATGAGTGATTTGATCCTTGAAGAAAAGACCAAAATTTTTGATAAACATTGGTGCTTGCATAGCATCGACAGTCGTTATTGATGCGTGAATGTAAGCAGATTTTGCAATGTCCTCGTCGTTACAAGTATGGATGATTTCACTGAGCTTGCTAACACCTGATGGCTCGATGTAGATCATATCGATTTTGTAATTTTGCAGAATATCAAGTAGTGCTTGTTGGAAATTTCCTTGTAAGCTACAGCAAATACAGCCAGATGTTACTTCACGGACTGTGGCCCCTGTTTTTGCAAGATTAGCAGCATCGAGGCTAGTTTCACCAAAATCGTTTTCTATAATAAGAATTTTATCTTTCGATGTATGTTCTTTTAGTATATGTTGTAAGAATGTTGTTTTTCCAGAACCTAGAAATCCGGATATGATAACTATTGGAATCATATATACCTCCTGCGTAATGTAAACACAGTATACACCTATAGGATAACACAGAAAATACTCTATGGGGTATATGGAAACTAGCAAGTTTATCAGAGTTTAACAGCCTTCTCTGAAATTTATAGATTATATACTATATATGAGTATACTGGCACATGTAGTTGATATTCATAATTATTTATAAATAAAACGATGCATTCCATGTTGTTCATATATGAAAGAATACTCCTGTATGAATAAATATTTATTTATGTAGTTGAAAAATTTTTATGAAAAAAATCCCTCCTACAAGATAATTCAGTTGGAGAGATGGCTGAATTACTTGTAGGAGGGTTGGAGAGTCACTATTACATGGGTCTCGTAACTTGATGTGTTATTTGCTTATAGTATAACAAATTATACATCAAAAATATAGTAATTATTTATTTTATTGTAATTTTGCTAATAATGCTTTGAGGTACACATATACATTTTCAACAGAAGGTAAATGAACGCGTTCTGATGGTGTATGAGGACTTACGATAGTAGGCCCAAAGCTAATCATTTGTGTATTTGGCAATACGCCTTTTAACAAACCACATTCGAGACCTGCGTGAATAGCATTTACATTAGCTGGTGTATCGAACATTTCGTTATGCAAGGAAATCGCTTGTTCTTCCAATTTTGAGCCTTTGTCGTATTCCCATGCTGGATATCCACCTGTACGCTCTGCAGCTACGCCAAGTGCTTTTGCAAGAAGCATCATTTTTTTCGTTAAGAATTCAAGACTATTGCTATTGGAACTACGAATAGAAATGAGTATTTCAATGGTATGTTGATTTTCACGTACGATAGCAATATTATTAGATGTTTCTACAAGGTTTGGGATAGACTTACTTACAGAATGAACCCCATCTTGTGCAAGATAGATATATGTAATAAGTGCTTCTGTTGTGTCTTCTGCATATACTATTTCAGGAGTAGGAACATCTTTAACTACAAATGTAAGGCCTGGATCCTGTACGCTATATTCGTGTTGGTATTGTTTTTCTTGGTATGCGAGCAATGTTTTAATGGCTGCCACATCTTCAGAGCGTACGGATAGTACAGCTACTGCCTTAGACGGGATTGCATTATGTTTTACGCCACCTTCGAAAGACGCTAAGCTAATAGGATATTGTTGTTGAATATCATAGAGTACACGGGTTAGTACTTGGTTTGCATTAGCTCGTTGCTCGTTGATTTCGATGCCGGAGTGTCCCCCTTTAAGGCCGGTTACTGTAATGGATAAGCCCGCATCATAGCCTGGTTGGTTGTTATCGCGTAACAATGGAATTTTTACATGTACGTGGCAACCGCCAGCACAACTAACGGTGAAGTCATGTTCTACCTCTGTATCCAGGTTGAGTAAGTAGTCACCAGTTACTTGACCTTCTTTAATGGCAAAGGCACCATCCATACCAGTTTCCTCGTTGGTAGTGAATAATAATTGCATCGGTCCATGTTGTTGGCTTTCATCTTCAAGGAGAGCAAGCATCATAGCAGCACCCATGCCATTATCGGCACCTAACGTTGTATGGTCTGCGTGCATCCATTCGCCTTCGATGATATTGGCAATTGGATCTTTAGAGAAGTCGTGGTTAGAGTCATGGTCTTTAACACAAACCATATCAATATGACCTTGTAAAATGATGGATGGACGGTTTTCATAACCTGGAGATGCAGCTTTTTTGATAACTACATTAAAGATTTCGTCTTGATGAACTTCAAGACCTAAATTTTTAGCAAAGTTCACGATGTAATCGCTGATGCCTTTTTCATTGCCGGACTCACGAGGGATTTGGCTCATTTCTTTAAAAATTTCTAATACGCGTTTTGCTTGAACGATTGTTTCCATAATGGTACCTTTCATTCTCATGTAAAATAGACATGTATGTATTATTGAAAGCTTTTAAAACAATATAAAATAAAATATTATAGCGTAATGGTCGCTTGTTTTACAGTCTAGACTAGGTCCTTTCATACATACGAACTATATAAATTATTATTGTATATATATAGTTATATCACAATAAAGATTATTAGGATAGCTTATGCTAGGTGCTAGCTATATAGGAATAATATTGTATAATGAGGGTATACGAATAACGAATAACAATTAACTAAATTTCTATAGATCTTAGAAGGTTGGTGAACTAATGCAACATGAAAGCCGCAATATTAGCATGCTTATGGATTTTTATGAGATGACTATGGCACATGGCTACTTTACAAAATTAAAAAATGTGGATCGCGTCGCATTTGATGTTTTCTTTAGACGTAATCCAGACAAGGGCGGTTTTGCTATTTTTGGTGGTCTCGAACAAATCGTTGAGTACATTTTAAATTTACACTTTGATGAAAGTGATATCTCTTATTTACGGAGTCAGGGTATTTTTAGTGAAGAATTCTTAGTATATCTAAAAGATTTCTCTTTCACCGGTGATGTATATGCCTTCCCAGAAGGTTCTATCATCTATCCTAATGAACCTGTAATTACAATTGTGGCGCCTCTCATAGATGCACAAATCGTAGAAACTGCAGTGCTTACTATGATGAACCATCAATCTCTTATCGCCACAAAAGCTAATCGCATTGTTCGCGCTGCGGATGGGCGTATTGTGGCTGATTTTGGTGCTCGTCGTGCACATAATGTAGACGCTGCTGTATATGGTGCAAGAGCCGCTTATATTGGCGGTGTTCAGTCCACTGCAACCGTTTTGGCAGGTCAACAATTTGGCATTCCTGTCAGTGGGACTATGGCGCATAGTTGGGTCATGTACTATGGCTCTGAATACGATGCTTTCAAAGCCTATGCCGAAGTGTATCCAAATAATGCAGTATTCCTTGTTGATACCTATGATGTGTTAAACTCTGGCGTGCCCAATGCTATTAAGGTAGCAAAGGATGTATTGGAGCCAATGGGGAAACGCTTAAAAGGAATTCGCCTAGATTCTGGTGACCTTGCGTATTTGGCTAAAAAAGCTCGACGTATGCTAGATGATGCAGGCTTAGAAGATTGTAAAATCATGGCATCTAATAGTCTAGATGAGTATACAATCACATCTTTGCTCATACAAGGTGGCCCTATTGATATTTTTGGTGTAGGGGAACGCCTCATTACCTCTAAGAGTGACCCCGTATTTGGTGCGGTATATAAAATTGCTAGCATCGAGAAAGATGGTATGTGGGAACCTCGTATCAAGATTTCTGAAAGTGTTGAAAAAATTACTAATCCAGGTTTAAAAAAGGTATATCGTGTTTATAATGATAAAGGTCGTGCGATTGCAGATCTATTAACATTATTGAGAGAGGTGCCCGATACAGAGGAACCATATCGTTATATCGATCCTGAGCAACCTTGGCGTGAATTATATTTTGAAAATTGTACTTTTAAAGAGATGAAGCAGCTTATTATCAAGGATGGTAAGTTAGTTGTGGACTTACCAACACTAGAGGAAATTCGAGCATATGTGCAAGATCAATTAGCTAATGAAATTTGGCCTGAAGAGCAACGCTTTGAAAATCCACATCGTCACTACCTTGATATGAGTCCTAGCTACTATCAATTGAAGATGGATTTATTGAATCGTATTTATCGGAAAAAGTAGGAGGGCCTATGTTAGAAAATCCACAAGCTACAAAGGATGCCCTCATTCAATGGATTCGAGATTATTTTGGTAAAAATGGTCCTAACTGTAGTGCTGTAGTTGGTATTTCAGGTGGTAAGGACTCGACTATCGTGGCAGCTCTTTGCAAAGAAGCTCTCGGTGCAGATCGCGTAGTTGGTGTTCTTATGCCAAATGGAGTGCAATCGGATATTGATGATGCTCAGGCAGTGGTAAATCATTTAGGCATTCCGCACATGACGGTCAATATTGGTGCTGCCTATGAGGCGCTAACTCATGCTATCGTTCAGGCTAAGGGGTATGATGTTGTAACGGGGAGAACCGATTTATCTAAAGATGCTGCCATTAATACGCCGCCTCGTCTCCGAATGGCAACTCTTTATGCAGTAGGACAAAATTTACCAAATGGTGCTCGTGTAGCAAATACTTGTAATGGATCTGAAGACTACGTAGGATACTCTACAAAATACGGAGATAGTGCAGGTGATTTTAGCCCTCTCGCACAACTCGTAGTAGAAGAAGTTCGTCAAATAGGAAAACTTCTTGATATTCCATTGCACCTAGTTGATAAGGTGCCAAGTGATGGTCTCAGCGGTCAGTCCGATGAGGATAAATTAGGATTTACCTATGCTGTATTGGATCATTATATTAGAACTGGGGAAATTGAAGATCAGATAACAAAAGAGCGAATCGACTATCTGAATCGAATTAATAAGCATAAATTAGAGTTGATGCCGTCATTTGACCCAAACCTTTAATTGATAGGGTGAAAATCTTGATTTATAGTGGAGGCAATATGGAGACAAAAATCGCTTTGATTGGTACTGGAGGAACTATTGCTGGAAAAGGTACTTCAAATACGGATTTAACAGGTTATACGGCAGGGGTGTTAGGCCTTGACGAAATCTTAGTCTCTGTACCTGGCACAAAACCGTATGGTCCTTATACATATACTCAGTTTAGTAATATTGAAAGCTCCGATATTACCGTAAATCACTGGTTAGAACTTTCTAAGTTGGTGCAAAAATTGGTTAATCGAGATGATATCGGTGGTGTTGTCATTACTCACGGCACAGATAGCATGGAGGAGACAGCATATTTTCTGAATCTGACAGTTCATACAGACAAGCCAATTGTTATTACTGGATCTATGAGACCTGCAGGTGCTATTAGTGCAGACGGGCCAATTAATTTATTACAAGCAATCCAAGTAGCGAGAACGCCATCGTCTGTAGGTAAAGGTGTGGTAGTCGTATTAAATGGCTATATTGATGGGGCAAGGGATGTATCTAAATGCAACACTACTAATGTAGCGACTTTTGATAGTCCATTAGTGGGACATCTTGGTATTGTACAAGATGGTATTGCCCACTATTATAAAGCGTCTACTCGACGCCATACTCAAGACTCCGTATTTGATGTGAGTAAATTAGCTGAGTTGCCTCGTGTAGTTATAATGACTTGCTATGGTGGTATGGATGATATGGTGCCTATGAGTGTAGTTGCTACAAATCCTGACGGTTTGATCTTAACAGGGCTTGGTCATGGTACAATCCCACAAAATGTACGTCAAATCACACAGAATACAAAATTTCCAACGGTACGTGCTTCTCGTACCGGTAGTGGCATGGTATCTGCAGTGCCACAAGATGCACTGGCAAACTATCTCGTATGTGATACTTTAAGTCCACAAAAAGCTCGTATTCTATTGATGCTAGGGCTTACAAAAACTAAAAATCTTAAAAAGTTACAACAATTCTTCCATGAATATTAAAGGCCCATAATACTCATGGAACATATGAAACATAATAGTTCTTTGAATCTAATAATTAATTTGAAAAATTTGAGAAAATATCTCAAATTTTAATTTGATATTCATTTTCAAGAATTATACTATATGTAACAGTTTTATATGCAATAAACCGCACATTCCGATCGCCTAGGATGTGCGGTTTTTCATTTGTATTATATTTTTCATATATGAGTGGGGGATTGAATGATAATTTTGGGGGTATCATTCTAGATATTTTTGATATCATAAGATAGGATTATTCAGCGCCGATAGCATTTTCTAGTGCTCTTTGTACGCCTATATAGACAGCCTTGGCTAAGGTGTCTCCAAATAATGAGAAGGAACCAGCATCTGTTAAGATATCTCCATTTGTATCGATGGTGAGAATGATACCATCTGTAGAGGTTCCTGTGGCAGATGTTTTGCGTTCTTTTGTAATTGCGTCAGGAATGTCTTCATTAATAAACGGATGGAGTCGTACGCTTTCAACATTCCAATCTTGTAGGGCTGCGGTTTTTGCCTCGGTAATCGTCATAATAGCTTTTACCATAGCGCTATCTGTTAAAGCTTTATTTGTAAATACGAGGATATTAATTGTGCCTGGCACTATGAAGTCTCCATCACGCTCTTCGTAACAATAGCCTGTACCTGCGCGATGTGCGGTTTTTTCATAGCCTGCAGTCACGATAGTTTCCACAATAGTATCATGTTCTTCAACTTTGGCATAGGCGTGTAGATGCATTGTGGCAGACGTGAGAAGTGCTGTACTAAAATGAACAGGAGTATCAATATGTTCAAATTCTTGAGCCAAATAATCGGCTACAGAGCCACCGGGTAAATCTTTTTCTGTTTCGATTTGATATGTTAGCTGTTGGTTGCGTACCGCTAGCGTATGGTGATAGCCACCATTTAATTGTCCGCTAGAAAGAGAATAGTGGATATCGTCAAAGTGTACCGTAACGGAGTGTAACTCTCTAGTTACATAGCCTCCAGTAGCGAGCTCTTGGGGTGCTTCGTATAGATTTTTGAACATGTAAGTCTCCCTAGTTTTATGATTGTTATATATGGAATATAACGATATAATATCTTTATTATCGTATTGCAAATGCATATGTAAAATTATAGCATATATATTTACCGTTATTATATTTCTATTATGTTGTGATAGATATTTGTGATTGTATAGATTTATATTATGGATGGTTACTATGGCTAATTTCTTAAGTGCTGTTTCTGAATTTCTTTTTAAAGACGCTAATATATTAATTCAAATAAGGGACTGGTTTTTTGCACAAGCTGGAAATATTTTATTAGCATTAATTTTATTTTGGATAGGGCGATATGCTATTAAATGGGTAAAAGCTTTTGCCGTTCGCATTATGACAAAAGCTTCCTATGACTCAGCAGCAATGAGCTTTATCACTCAAATTATTAATTATGCCTTGCTAGTAGGGTTAGTATTGATTTGCTTAAACCAAATCGGTATTCCTACAACATCCTTTATAGCTGCTTTTGGTGCTTTTGGTTTAGGTATTGGTCTCGCCTTACAGAATAACCTTTCTAACTTAGCATCTGGTTTATTAATTCTTATCTTCAAACCTTTTAGAGCGGGTCACGTTATTCAGGTGGGTGATGTAGTCGGCAGTGTTAAATCAATCCAATTTATGTATACAGTTATTACTACAAAAGATCAAAAGAATGTATACATACCTAACTCTCTTCTTACATCACAAGCTGTAACTAACATTGTTTATACTACAGAACGGGTTATCCCATTTACGTTTGACATTGGTTATAATAATGATCATCATGAGGCAATAAAAATCTTAAAAAATATTTTTGCAGCAGATAAACGTGTCCTTAATCCGAAGAATATGGAAATAGGTATTTCTGAATTTGGAGATAATTCTGTACGAATCGCCGCTTATGCTCGTGTTAAGTCGAATGATTTCCTCGATGTTCAATATAGCATTATGTCTGATGTAAAAGATGCCTTTGATAAATATGGCATCGATATTCCATATCCTCAACGTGTAGTATATATTCAAAATGTAGATACATCGACAGGTGAAATTAAAGGAACAAAGAAGAAAGCAACTGCTACAAATGTAGCACTAGATGATAGTCTTGAAAGTTAAGATACTGGAAGGTAGAACGAGAGTGATGACACTTTTAACGACGAATATTCATATGTTTTATAAGAAATTGGTATTGGCCATAACTTTTATAGGAATCATATTTATAGGTGCTAGTGTTGCTCAAGCTGCATACATTGCACCTCCTTCTACTGTTGGTGAGGCCGTAGTCCTAATTGATGCAGATACAAAACAAATTTTATTTGCAAAGAACCCAGATAAGTGGATGCATCCAGCTAGTACTACAAAAATGGTCACCTTGTTAACTGCCTTAGAATTAAAGGGCACACAGCTTGATGAATTAGCTACTATAAGTAGCTATGCAACGAGCATGGAAGAATCAAACCTTGGGGTTAGCGTAGGCGATCAGATTACATTAGAAGGTGTTCTTGAAGGTATGATGGTTGCTAGTGGTAATGATGCGGCCGTTGTAGTAGCCGAAAATGTAAGTGGTTCTGTGGATAAATTTGCTAAGGATATGACTCGCATTGCTGCAAAAGCGGGGGCAAAGAATAGTGTGTTCTTGAATCCTCATGGATTAACACAAAAGGGTCACCATTCTACGGCTCGTGATTTAGCGATGATTGCCGCGTACGGTATGAAATACCAAATGTTCCGTGACAAGGTTGCTAATGATTACTACAAGGTGCCGTACCAAAACCGTGCACCAGAAACAATTCGTACTACAAACCACTTCATTCGCAACAAATATCCTGGCGCAAATGGTTTGAAAACAGGTTTTACCAATGCAGCAGGAGAATGTTTGATTGCGTCTGCCACACGTAAGGGCCATACTATGATTGTAGTCATGTTAAACGATGATAACCGTTGGGATGAAGCGGTGCAATTCCTTGATTATGGCTTTAAACTCCGTGGGGTAATTTAAGGACCTATTGTGTAATGGGGGATATATGAGTTCATTTTTTGCATTTTTAAAACGCATGCGCTTTATCAATCGATGGAGCCTCATGCGAAATACGGAAATAGAAAATATTCAAGAACATAGCCTTGAAGTGGCTATGGTAGCCCACAATTTGGGAGCTATAAAAAATGAATACTTCGGTGGAAATGTAGATATTAATAAGGTAGCTGTCATAGCCATGTATCATGAGGTGAGTGAAATCTTTACAGGAGATATGCCGACACCAATCAAGTATTTTGATCCAAAGTTGCGTGAACTGTATGGTGAGGTTGAAACTTTGGCGCAAGAAAAAATGCTATCAACCTTGCCAGACCAGTTACAATCTGTTTATAAGCCTATACTTGTTGATGCAGAGACTAGTCCAGAATGGCCTCTCGTTAAGGCTGCCGATACAATTTCAGCCTATATGAAATGCGTCAAAGAGCTCAAGGCAGGGAATGATGAGTTTAAAGAGGCACATGATTCTATCTTAGCTAAGTTGAAAACTCTAAATATGCCTGAGGTAGATATGTTTATTGAATTATATATCCCTGCTCTTGGTAAGAGTTTGGATGAGTTGAACTATTACGAAATTAAATAATTACTAAAAGAGACGACCAGAGGTCGTCTTTTTTAGTTTTATGTAATTATAGATTCTTCTACTTATGTGCCTATTAGTAACAGTTTGCTTATGTGAGTATTAATGACAATCTACTTGTGTGACCATTAGCAGCATATCGTGTAATAATTATAGTTTATTTTTTCTATCTATAATCTCTTGATTTCTCATTAGTATTTTTTTACCTCGCCACGAGAAGGCTCGATGACCGTATTTTGCTTTGAATTCTTTGTTCGTTAGTGTTTCTAGTTCGTCTATATTAATATACGGTTCTATCTGTTGGAATTCTGGGATGGGCGTAGTTGGAATATCTTTGTTGTGAGGACACACCTCTTGGCACACATCACAACCAAATACGAGTGGTGTTTTAGCGAGAATCTGCTCCTCTTCATCGGTGAGTTCTCCTTTTTTCTGAGTTAAGTAGCTTTTACAAGTCGCGAATTTAAATTCGTCATGGCCCAAACATTGGCCTAAGCATGCTGTAATACAACGATTGCATCCTATACAGGACTGCTTAAGAGGGGTATTTGGTTTGAGTTCTAGTGTTGTTAAAATCGTACCAATAACGACATAAGAACCCCATTTAGGGCTGATAAAACAGTTGTTCTTTCCGTAAAAGCCAAGGCCTGCTAAGTAGGCCATGTACCGATCTGCTAAAGGAGAGGTGTCGCAATGAATGGAGAACTGAGCCGAGTCATCAATTATTTGTAATCTTTCAATAAGACGTTCTAAATATTCATTAATGACCAGGTGATAATCTGTTGACCATGTATAGCGAGATAGATTGGCATGGCCTTTGTGTTGTACATGGTACGGGAATAGACAAACGATGGCACTTTTGGGCATAAACTGAGTCGTTCCTAGTAGTCTTGCCTCCACATCTGCCGTAGTGAAGGGGCAGGGGTTGCTTTCAAATAAAATAGTTTTGGCCTGTTCAGGTAGTGGCCATGAGGCAATTCCAAATTCATAAATATGTAATTCTTTGCAAATTTCCTGTAAATTTATATCTTTCATCGTAGATTTAGTGGTAAATAATTGGTAAAATAAAAGTGTAAGAAATGCACGAGATTCTATAGTTTTTTGTTAAGTTTGTAGTTTGGTGAGAACTGTATTTTTATAGTTAGCACCGTAATTCTGTTAGTATTAGTATACCATTGAGAGGACAGATTATGTTAGCATTTATGAAAGTATTACAACCGAAGACGGTGGAAGAGGCTTATGAATTAGCCATAAAGAACAAAACTGCTCCTATGCTAGCAGGCGGCTGTTGGCTGCGTCTAGGACGACGAACTTGGCCATCAGTGATTGATATGGCGAGTCTTGATTTGCGTTATGTTCGTGAAGAAGATAAGGAGTTTGTAATTGGCGCTATGGCGACACAAGGAGATGTGGAACGCTTTGAGCCTTTACAACAATTCTGCGGCGGTGCCGTAGTTAAAGGCGTTAAGGAGATTCTTGGCGTTCAATTTAGAAATACTGCTACCATGGGCGGTTCTGTAGCAAGTAAGTTTGGCTTCTCTGATATCATCCCTGCGCTATTGGCAGTGCATGCAGACATCGTTACCTTTAAAGGCGGTCGTATGTCCATGCAAGATTATATGACATATAGAGAACGTGATATTCTCGTGGAGATTCGCATCCCTAAAGTAGATGTACCTGTATCTGTTGAAGCTCTTCGCATCTCTCGTGGTGATTTCCCGTTATTGACAGGTGCTCTTCGCCATGATGAAAAAGGGGTTGAATTGTATATCGGTACAAGACCTGGTGTACCTCAATTAGCTGTTAAAGCAAGTGCTTTGCTTTCAGAAAAAGGATTATCTGCCACAAAAGAGGCAGGTCAATTGGCATCTGAAGAACTAGTGTATCAATCTAACTCTCATGCGTCTAAAGAATATCGCATGGAAATGGTAAAAGCAATGGTTCAACGCTTAGCTAAGGAGGTGGCACAATAATGGAAGTCGTACTTAATATTAATAACAAAAATGTAACTGTTAATGTGCCAACTGATGAGATGTTGCTAGACACATTGCGTAATCTTGGCTATTACAGTGTTCGCTGTGGCTGTGATACTACAAACTGTGGCCTTTGCACTATATGGGTGGATGACGAAATTATTTTGTCCTGTGCCTACCCTACATTTCGTGCGCCAGGACATAAAATTACTACATTAGAAGGTTTACAAGAGGAAGCTGAATTATTAGCGGCTTGTATCGCAAGTGAAGGCGCAGATCAGTGTGGTTTTTGTACAACTGGCATGATGATGAGTGCTATTAATTTGAAACGCAAAAATCCAAAGGCTAGCGATGATGAGATTCGCGAATACCTCATAGGTAACTTATGTCGCTGTACTGGTTATGAATCACAACTTCGAGGAGTTCGTAAATTCTTAGAAGGAGGCCTATAATGATGAACAAGCATATTGGTAAGTCCTATGACAAAGTTGACTCCAAAGGTATTTTGTCTGGTAAACCGTCTTATACTGGCGATTTTGTTCCCAAAGATGCGCTCGTTATTAAGGCTCTTCGTAGCCCTCATGCCCAGGCGCGCATCAAATCTATTGATACATCTAAAGCCAAATTGATTCCTGGCGTAGAAGCTATTTTTACTTATGAAGATGTGCCTAATACGCGATTCACATTAGCAGGTCAAACATATCCAGAGCCATCCGCTTATGATGCACTCATCTTGGACCCTGTAGTTCGCTATGTCGGAGACGAAGTAGCTCTTATCGTAGCAAAAGATGAAGCTACAGCGCTTAAAGCAATGCCGCTTATCAAGGTTGAATACGAAGTACAGAAACCTGTACTTGATATGCATACTGCTATCGACCATGAAACTATAGTACATCCTGAAGATGATATTCACAATAATATCCCTGTAGGACAAGATTACAAACGCAATATTTGCGTATCCTATCACAAACGGGTAGGAGATGTGGAGGCAGAACTTGCTAAATGTGATTACGTGGCAGAAGGTACATACTTTGACCAGGCCACACGCCAAACAGCGATGGAACCATTCCAAAGCTTTGGATATATAGATGCGCTAGGTCGTGTAGTTATCGTATCCTCTACGCAAATCGTATTCCATGTACGCCGTCACATCGCTCGTGCACTCGGTATTCCGGCCACAAAAGTCCGTGTTATTAAACCTCGTATCGGCGGCGGTTTCGGCTCTAAACAAACGGCTTGTACAGAAATTATGACGGCCTTTGTAGCGTGGACATTGAAAAAACCTTGTTATCTCTTATACGATCGTACAGAAGCACAAACTTGCTCTACTACACGTCATGCTCGTGAATGGAAAATCCTTGTAGGTGCTACAAAAGATGGCATTATTAAAGTTATTGATATGGACTCCATTACAGCCGCTGGTGCACATGCAACTCATTGCTTCACTACTACAACGGCTGGCGAACATAAATCTGTACCTTTGTACAACAAAGCGACTGCTGTTCATTATGGTACAGAGGGTGTGTATACTAATCAAACTCCGGGTGGTGCTTTCCGTGGATATGGTGCAACAGAAGCATTGTGGCCATTAGAATGTGCAGTAAACCAGTTAGCTGATAAGATGGGGATTGATCCAGCTGAATTACGTCAGAAGAACTTAATAGCGGAAGGTGAACAAAGCTTAGTATATGCTCCAGATGAATATCTTGATTCTGGTCTTTTCCAAGATACCGTAAATCGCGTAAAAGAAATGGCTCGTTGGGATGAACGCCCTCATTCTTGGGATATCGATGAGCGCTATCGCGGTGGACTTGGCATGGCTTTAGCATTACAAGGCTCTGGTGTCGCAAATATCGATGTGGCGTCTGTTGAAATTCGCCTTGGTGACGATGGTAATTATACATTGTATACTGGGTCTTCTGATATGGGCATGGGGTCTAATACCGTATTGACTCAAATGGCCTGTGAAGTAATCGGCTGTTCTATGGAATATATGACTGTTATTGAATCAGATACAGATATCGTACCATTCGATCCAGGGTCCTACGCATCTAGTACAACCTATGTAACAGGTACTGCTGCTAAGATGGCAGCAGAAGAATTGCGCACTAAGATTATTGCTAAATTCGCTCAATTCTTTGAAACCGACGTTGAAAACGTTGACTTTGACGGCGTTGTAGCTACCACAAAAGATGGTGCTAAAACAATGGATATCCATCAATTGGCACCAAAATTATTAGTTGGTGTTAATGCGGAGCAATTGTCTGGTTTTGCTACATGGGGCAGTCATACGTCCCCACCTCCATTTATGGCATCTATTGCTGAGGTGAAGGTAGATAAACAAACAGGTAAGGTTATTCCTCTTCATTTCTATTCTTGTGTTGATTGTGGTACGGTTATCAACCCTAAATTGGCTCGCGTTCAAGTTGAGGGTGGTGTGGTACAAGCTATCGGCATGGCTTTATATGAAGATGTACGCTATTCCAACAATGGTCGTTTGGAAACAAACAATCTTATGACTTATAAAATCCCAACCCGTCAGGATATTGGTGAATTACATACAGACTTTGTAGAATCTTACGAGCCTACAGGTGGTTTCGGAGCAAAATCTATTGGTGAGGTTGTCATCAATACGGGGTGCCCTGCTATTCAACATGCCATTAAAAATGCAGTTGGTGCGGATATTCGTACATTACCTATGACACCTGAGAAGGTATTTATGGCTATGGACGAGAAATATAAAGTATAGAGATTTCTAGTTCTTTTTACTTTCTAAGGAGGCCTGGTTCTATGACATCACAAACATCCTATTGGAATCGATTGATTCAGCCGGGAATCGTTGCCCTTGTTGGGGCAGGCGGTAAAACGACTGTGCTTTCAAAACTAGTAGAATATGGACGGCTGAAAGGTCAGCCCATCGTAGTTACGACTACGACTCGACTTTATGAGTCTCAGGTGGCTCATTATGAACCGATTTATACTCATAATATTAATGAAGCTGATGAGTATTGTACTGACCGACTTTTACATGGCTATTGTGGTGCGTGGTTCGCTGGAATTACAGGAACAAAAGTAGACTCCTTAGATTGTGATCTTATCGATGGTTTATCCAAGTTACATCCCAATTGGCAAATTGTTGTAGAAGCAGATGGGGCGAAGGAAAAATGGCTCAAGGCACCTAAGACGACCGAACCTGTCATTCCATCTCTTACAAAGACTACGATTGGCCTCGTGAATCTACAAATGCTAGGGGCCCCGTTAGATGATGAACACGTACATAATATCGAGCTGGTTCAAGATATTGTAAAACGCGATATGGGGGCTATTGTAACTCCTCGTATGTTGGCTGATCTTGTTTTGCATAGGCAAGGTTTATTCCAATACAGTAAAGGTAAGAAAATACTATTCTGTACTGGTTATGAAACAGTGCAACATCGCATTATCGATGATTTTATTGATCATATTGTTGATAGCGATATTTCGGCTATCATTTTGGCTGATGGATACAAAGCAAGTTGTGAAATCCGTCGCATTATTCAATGTCGGTAGGTACTCATGACTAATGTGAAAGCAAATTGTAACACCGCTTTTAGTCCCATGAGAGACCCCATAGACCATCATCCTTTGCATATTGGCATTGTCCTCCTTGTGGGAGGGCAATCCAAGCGTATGGGATGTAATAAGCAGCTCTTACCTTGGCGTGGCAAGACTGTTCTAGATGCGGTCTGTGGGGCTCTTCAAGGTGGATGGGGTGGACAGGTAGCTTCTACTGTATCGTGTAAGCTACCTTTTGTGGCAGTTACTGGTGATGATCATGAGAAACTAGAACCTATTGTCACAAGCTATGGTTTTGAAGCCCTTCGAAATGACCATCCTGAACTGGGGCAAGGCGTATCCATAGCGTTGGGAGTACATCATTTGGTGAATACGGCGCCTATACCGCTAGACGGTATTCTCTGTTCAGTAGGAGATCAACCACTTTTGACGAGTGCTGTTGTACACGAGGTCATTCGTGCGTTTAATGAAAACTTTCATCCGAAAACTATCGTCGTTCCACATTATGGGGCAAATTATCACTCGGGAAATCCCGTTCTCTTTGGTTCTCATTGGTTTGATTATTTACAACAGATTCAAGGGGATCAAGGGGGGAAGACCATTATTCATGGTGATGGTAAAGCCCATGTCGTGAAATTATGGATTAGTGATGATATTGGCGACGATATCGATACACCCGATGATTTTGAGCGTTTGAAACATCGTGAAAGTGAGGCATTATGAAACCATTGGTACTCATGCGTGGAGGCGGAGACATTGCTTCCGGCGCTGTATATAGATTGAGACGGGCGGGCTATCCCGTTGTAATTAGTGAAATAGCGATTCCTACCATGATTCGCCGCGAAGTATGTTACGGTAATGCGGTTCATCGTGGAGAAATGATTTTGGAACGTTTTGTTGCTCGTCATGTGTCTCTTAGTGAAGTGAAGGATACATTGGCACAGGAAATCATCCCCGTTGTCACTAGCTCATATGAGGAATTATTGGACACTTTAAAACCAGAGATTGTAGTCGATGCTATTTTGAGTAAAAAGAATCTTGGTACAAAACGGGATGATGCAGATCTCGTTATCGGTGTGGGCCCTGGATTTATTGCTGGAGAAGATGTAGATGTAGTCATTGAAACGATGCGTGGTCATTCATTAGGTCGCTGTATCTATGATGGACCAGCTCAACCTAATACGGGTATCCCTGGAAATGTAGGTGGCTACACTCATGAGCGTGTTATTCATTCTCCAAAGGCTGGACTATTTACAGCAAAACGTCATATTGGGGATTCTGTACAAGCTAATGAAGTAATTGGTTATGTTGATGAAGAACCAGTAAGAGCGAAAATTACAGGTATTCTACGAGGCATTTTAAAAAGTGGGCTCATCGTATCAGATCATTTTAAGTTGGCTGATGTGGATGCTCGTTGTGAAGAGTCTCATTGCTATAGTATTTCAGATAAATCCCTTGCTGTCGGTGGAGGTGTATTAGAGGCTGTTACCGCTTGGGATTATGAAAGGAATCTAGATGGAAACAATTTATGATGTGATGAAAGATCGTCTACAGGTTACTGAAACTACTGTGATGGTTACTGTTCTATCCGGTCCTCGTCAAGGGGATAAGACTATTTATGCTGAAGATGGAAGGGTTCTATACGGAACTCCTATTGAAGGGTTTACTGTAGATAAAGCAAAGCTAAATTCTCTATGCATGGTAGGCGAAATGGAGTGTTTCGTACAACCTGTAGAAAATGATCCGTCAGTTCTCGTATTAGGCGCAGGTCATGTTAGCCGAGCTATTACAGATTTGCTGTTGTTTATTGGATGTCGTGTTACAGTCGTAGATGACCGTCCAGAATATGTAGTTCCTGAATTCTTTGATGAACGTGTCATACGTAAATGCTTACCTTTAGAAAACTTCAAGAACGATTTACCTCTTGATGAATATACTGGTTTTATCATTGTGACACGTGCTCATGAGTACGATAATATATGCTTAGAACAATTACGAGGGTACTTGCCTACCTATATGGGCGTTATGGGTAGCCAAAAACGCATCCATCACGCCTTTGAAGTGTTGCGTGAGCAGGGATGGACTCAAGATGAGTTAGATATGGTATATGCGCCTATTGGGCTAGATTTAGGAGCTCAAACGCCTGAGGAAATTGCATTATCTATCGTTAGTGAATATTTGGCAGTGGTGCGTGGAAAAAAAGGCGGCTCATTGCGGAAAGGTAGAGTGATCCATGAATCGTGAGTTTATTGAATACCTTAGTGAACGTAAAAACGAAACCTTAGCAGTAGCCACTATTTTATATACCTGTGGATCCACACCTCGTAAAGCTGGTACATCTATGGTTGTATTTCCTGATGGATCTATTTTTGGTACTATCGGTGGAGGACGTGCGGAAAATGAAATCCGCCTAAGTGCGGTGGACTCTTTGAATAAAAAAGAAGCTCACCGTCGTATCGATGTTCATCTCGATGATGACGTAGCTGTTAAAGAAGGCATGGTTTGTGGGGGCCAAATGGATGTTTGGATTGAAACACAAAACATCTAATAAAAATCTCATTCAGCGTTTGTTTATAAATTTACAGTACTCTCAAAATGAGTTAAAATATAAGGTACAGTCAAAGAATTGATTGTACCTTATTATTTTGTATAAGGAGCTATTTTTATGCATATTGACGCACTTATACATACCTTTAGGCTTCTTGATATCGTTGATATCATAATCGTTGCTATTGGTATTTACTATTTATATAAATTGCTTAAAGATACACGGGCCGTTTCTCTTTTAAAAGGTCTCGTTATGTTGGCAATTTTAAATTTATTGAGTCATCTGTTAAATCTATACGTTATCAACTGGATTTTGCAACAAAGTATGACCGTTCTTCTCTTTGCGTTACCCGTTGTATTCCAACCAGAATTGCGTCGTGCTCTAGAACAATTGGGGCGTGGACGAATATTCAGCAAGGCACAAAATGTAAACGAAGAAGAAATGGATATGGCTATTAATGAAGTGATGGCCGCGGCTCGCGTTA
Organism: Veillonella sp. AF36-20BH; assembly: GCF_003602765.1. Classification (NCBI taxonomy): domain Bacteria; kingdom Bacillati; phylum Bacillota; class Negativicutes; order Veillonellales; family Veillonellaceae; genus Veillonella; species Veillonella sp. AF36-20BH. The sequence continues at coordinate 90,745 of NZ_QTLR01000004.1, read as the reverse complement.
TGTCTCGTGAACATACGGGGGCACTTATCGTTTTTGAACGTGAAGTAGGTCTCAATGATTTTGTAGATACTGGTATTCTTATCGATGCTGTATTGAGCCGCGAGTTGATTAAAAATATCTTTGTTCCCAGCACACCTCTTCATGATGGGGCTCTCATTATTCGTGATGGGCGAATCCGTGCAGCGGGCTGTTTGTTGCCGTTGACTGAGGACCGCACATTGAGTACTGAACTAGGTACACGTCACCGTGCAGCTATTGGCTTATCTGAGCAAACTGACGCTGTTGTAGTCGTTGTCAGTGAGGAAACAGGGACCATTTCTTATACATATGGCGGTCATATTTATCGCCATTTACCAGAGGATCAAATTAAAGAGGCATTGCGCACCTTTATGGAACGCCCTCGTCAAACCATTACTAGTATGTGGAAATGGAGGGCAAATAAATGATGATTCATTTGAAACGCAATTGGCCTGCTAAATTATTATCCTTGTTAGCAGCTATCGTCATGTGGTTCTTTATTATGCGCGATCAGAATCCTGTGATGGAGGTAACCTATACAATACCTGTACAGGTTCAAAATCTCAATTCTGGCTATATCATAGAAGATGCACCAGATGTGGTCCGTGTTGTTCTGGCTGGTCCACGTGATACCATTATGTCTATGAAATCAGATAATTTACGGGCTTATATTGATGCATCTGGTGTAAAACCAGGTCAAAATAATGTAACTATTAATTTTACTCCTCCGGCAGGGATGAATCTTGTGGAGGTTAAACCAGATACCATCACCATCAATGTTGATGAATATGCAGAGAAAACGATTCCTGTTGAAATAGTTCCAATCGGCAAGTTCTCTGATGATATTGCTTTGAAATCGGTAACGATTGTGCCGAAAGAGGTAACTGTTTCTGGTCGTAAGCAACAAGTTAATGCAGTGAGCAAGGTTGTGATGAAAGTCAATGTGGCTGGTCAAACGAAGAACTTTAGCGCTGTTAGTACTTTAGAAGCTTGGGATACGGCAGGTAATGTACTGGATGTACATATTAATCCAAACCAAGGCCAAGCACAATACGAACTCAACTTATTACGTAAAGAAAAGGCGGTTCCTATTACTGTTCCGACTGTTGGTACAGTAGCAGAAGGTTATGAAGTTAAATCCACGTCTGCTACACCAACGCAATTAACAGTTACAGGTCGTGAAGAAATGATTAATTCCGTTACAGAAATACAAACGGAACCTATCGATGTATCGGGTGCTACTGAAACTGTACAGGGTAACTATAATTTAGTATTACCGAATGGGGTTAATAGCAATACCACAACGGTACGGGTGAAAGTAGAAATACAAAAGAAAGTACTTAATGGATGATTAGTTTTTTGTGAGGCTTTGAGATCTTGCAACAAAGACCCTAATAGAGTGAATATTTCTCTATTAGGGCCTTTTTATGATTTATATATTAGCTTTTATAGTAGTGTTGTATAATAAAGATGTATGACTATTTTCTTACTGGTCAAGTGGTAAAGAATTTTGGTCAAAGATTAAAGAAGTAGGCTCACCTAAAAGGGAGGCTTTAATAGGAAAGCTATGATTAGAATAATAAATCTCCGCGTGGCTGTTACGGTTAAGTCGGATATCAAAAGTATTGTAGAAAAGAAATATCCCCCGTTGCGTGGCGCTATTGAAACGATTCATGTTGTTCGACGTGCCGTAGATGCCCGTAAGAAGCCAAACATTGTTTTTGTATATACCCTATTCATTGAGGTTCATAATGAAGCTCAAGTCATGAAAAAACTTGGTAAAGAAAAGGATGTATCTATATTTGCTGCAGAAGATCCAGAACCTATCGTTTTGGGGTCTGTACCCTTAGCACATCGTCCTGTTGTTATGGGCTTTGGCCCTGCGGGGATGCTGGCAGCCTTTTACTTAGCTCGTGAAGGCTATCGCCCAATCGTGCTTGAACGCGGTCAAGATGTAGATACACGTAGTCATGATGTAGAGACATTTTGGAAAAAGGGCATATTTAAGCCTGAGTCCAACGTACAATTTGGGGAAGGTGGCGCAGGAACTTTTTCCGATGGTAAGTTGACAACTCGCATTACTCATCCGCGTTTACATGAAATATCTAAATACTTTGTAGAGTTTGGTGCGCCTGAAGAAATCTTATATAAACATAAACCTCATGTAGGTACTGATAAATTGCGTACCATGGTAAAAGCCATGCGTGAGCGCATCATCAAATGGGGCGGTGAAGTCCGCTTTGGTTCTAAGGTAACAGATTTATTTATTGAAAATGACCGTATCGTAGGCGTTGAAGTTAATGGTAGTGAGCGTATTGATACGACTGTTGTTTTGTCTGGTGTAGGCCATAGTGCACGTGACACATATGAAATGCTTTATAAACGCAATGTGGAAATGACGGCCAAACCATTTGCTATCGGTGTTCGTATTGAGCATGATCAGGCTGTAATTGATGAGTCCCAATATGGTGTAGAACCATCTAGCTTGGGTCTCGGTGCAGCAGAATATTCTCTCGTATACCACGATAAAGAATCAGGCCGTACTGCATATAGCTTCTGTATGTGCCCAGGAGGTCAAGTAGTAGCATCTGCCTCTGAAGTGGGTGGCGTTGTCGTAAATGGCATGAGTTTATACGCTCGGGATAGCGGTGTTGCTAATAGTGCTATCGTAGTCAACGTAGGTCCAGATGACTTTGGTACTCATCCATTAGATGGCGTCGCATTTCAACGAGAATGGGAACGCAAGGCCTATGAGTTGGGCGGTTCTAACTTCCATGCGCCTGCACAAACTGTAGGGCAGTTTTTAGGACTTTCACAAGCACCTAGCGTACAAAATAGTATATATAGCTACGAGCCAGGTGTTGTAAATTGCGATTTACATGATTGCTTGCCATCATTCGTCACATCCGTATTAGAGCGTGCCTTGCCATACTGGGGACGTCGCATCCAAGGGTTTGATGATCCTGCGGTGTGTATGACAGGCGTTGAAACACGTACCTCTGCGCCGCTCCGTATGGGACGCAATGAAGAACGCATTTCTCCTACTGTAGGAGGTTTCTATCCTATGGGTGAGGGGGCTGGCTATGCAGGGGGAATTATGAGTGCTGCCCTTGATGGCGCGGAAACGGCCATTTTATGTATGGCAAAATACGCAAAACCTAATTAGTGGGAATTATACTGATGAATTGAATTACAGTATAGATTCATACTATTTATGTAATATAGATGTGACTTTATAGTAGGTATGCTTTCTATATTATGATATAATACACAACAGTAATTATTGAAAAGATACACACGGTAGATATATAGACTTGTGAAACTTTCACAAATCCTTAGAGGAGGATAATTATGGCTCGTTTATTTGGTACAGATGGTGTACGTGGTGTTGTTAATGAGTTTTTAACGCCGGAATTAGCCTATCATTTAGGTCGTGCGGCAGGAACGCATTTTGGTAAGAAAAAGGATCACCCTACGTTCTTGATTGGTCGCGATACGCGAATTTCTGGTTCTATGCTTGAAAGTGCATTAGCAGCGGGTATTTGTTCTGTTGGCGGTAATGTAGTGATTGCAGGCGTTATCCCAACTCCAGCAGTAGCGTACCTTGTACGTCAACAAGGGTTTGATGCGGGTGCTGTTATTTCTGCATCTCACAATCCATATCCAGATAATGGCATTAAATTCTTTGATAGCAATGGCTATAAATTACCTGATGAAGTGGAAGATGAATTGGAAAAATATGTTCGTCAAAGTGCAGATAATGAATTAGCACGTCCTACAGGGGATGGTATAGGTAAAATTGAGTTTAATAGTAACTTGGCTCATTTATATGCTCACTTTGTACGTCACACAATTGATACGTCCCTTGAAGGGTTGACTATCGTTTATGATGGTGCCAATGGTGCCGCGTCTAGTGTAGGTCCAGAAATTTTGTCTGGACTAGGGGCTAAAGTCATCAATATTAATGTGAATCCAGATGGCTTGAACATCAATCATCACTGTGGTTCTACGCATATCGAAGGATTACAAGTAGCTGTGCAACAACATAATGCAGACCTTGGTATTGCTAATGATGGCGATGCTGACCGCTGTTTATTGGTTGATGAAAAAGGTCAAGTTCTCGATGGCGATCAAATTATGTTGTTATGCGCTCTTAAGTTGAAAGAAGAAGGCAAACTTAAAGGTGATACCATAGTTGGTACCGTTATGAGTAATATCGGATTCCATAAAGCAGCAGAAGAACTTGGTATGAAAACGGTTTCCACTGCTGTTGGTGATCGGTATGTATTGGAATACATGCGTGAACATAATCTTTCTATTGGTGGTGAACAATCTGGTCACGTAATCTTCTTAGATCACAACACCACTGGTGACGGTATGTTAACAGCTGTTCAAGTGGCGGCTCTTATGAAGGAGAAAAAGAAACCTCTTTCTGAGTTGGCTGGCATTATGACAAAATACCCACAAGTTCTTGTAAATGTTCGGGTCGCTACAAAAACTGGCTGGGAAGACAATGACCTTATCAAAGCTGCTATCGTAACAGCTGAAGGAGAGCTCGGTGACGAAGGTCGCGTCTTAGTACGTGCATCCGGGACAGAACCACTCATTCGCGTTATGGCAGAAGGTCCAGACCAAGAAACATTACAATCATTATGTGAAGAAATCGCTGATATTATCGGTAGAGAACAAGGGTTGGCGGAATAAAAGTAGGGTGTGAGGCGGCAGAGGAGCTTGCGACGATGAAGCCCACACATCACTTTGTTCCGAGCGTAAGATTTCGGAAAGGAAAATCCACAGCGAGGAACCATCTTTACTGAGATTAATCCTATGGATTTTAATAATTGTGAATTCATTCTACAGTTTTTATATCAAAGGTATACCCTCCTATATATGTCCCTTTGCTCCGTCCTACGTAAAGTCGCTACAGGAACAGATATAGGAGGTTTAGAGATGAGTGATATTTTAAATTGAATAATCATAATGAATAACTTTTTTGTTTTGGGTTATTCTAAGCTTAGAGGGTGATATTATGAAAACAATAGGCTTAATTGGGGGAATGAGCTGGGAAAGTACGATTACGTATTACCAAGTTTTGAATGAAACTATTAAGCAAGTTTTGGGTGGCTTACATTCGGCAAAATGTATTTTATATAGCGTTGATTTTGAAGAAATAGAAAAGTGCCAGGCAAATGGCGATTGGGATAGAAGCGCTGAAATTTTATCCGATGCGGCTCAATCTCTTGAAAAGGCTGGTGCTGATTATATTGTTATATGCACGAATACAATGCATAAAGTAGCGGATGAAATAGAAAGACATATTCACATCCCTCTCCTTCATATTGCGGAAATGACTGCAGTAGAGTTAGAAAAATCAGGTATTACAAAGGTAGGTCTACTTGGTACCAAGTACACGATGCAACAAGATTTTTATAAATGTATCTTGGAAAATCGGGGGATTCATGTTGTTATCCCTAACGAAGATCAAGTTGAACTTGTAAATGATATTATATACAATGAATTGTGTTTAGGTGTTATTTCTAATGAATCTAAACAACAATATTTAGATATTATTGGTGATTTGGTAAAATCTGGTGTACAAGGTGTTATCTTAGGCTGTACTGAAATTGGGCTACTTATTAAACAAGATGATACGGATATACCTTTATTTGATACTACATTGATACATGCAAAAAATGCGGCTTTAATTTCTATTGATAGAGCATAATATAGTTAGGTTTTATTTTGTTCAAGCAACATAACTCTCTATTAGATATTTTATTCATTTTTAGAATATTTAATAGAGGGTTATTTTTATGCAATTAGAATTAGATAGAGGCTAAAGGAAATCTTTTTGTATAGTTTGAATTTATATGAGCGGCGTTATTATAGGCACAAAAGTATATAAGTAATAACTTATGTTATTATAAACATATGGTCTAAAACATGTTCGATGATAGTAAAGGTGTAATATGAAGCTTGCTATAAAAGAGTATTGGGAAAATCTTAAAGTAGAATATGAAGTTACATATAATGCGTCTATATTTAGTGATTATGATGTGCTAAAGCAATACGCAGAGCGTTTTAGAACGTATTTAATTACTTTAATGTGTGAGTATTCTAATGATGTGGATGTGGCCTGTACTTTAGCAACTGTTGAACAGGTGTTGAGAGATGAGAAAAATTCAATAGAACTATTGGAAGGGTTCCTTGAAGCTTATACTAATGAACTTAGTGATACTGATAAAGCGAGAATTTACACTAATTTGGCTTTTTATTATAACGATGAGGGGAGTATAAAAGAATATGACTATCTATCAGCAGCTGTAAAGTTAGATTCTCCATATATAGAGACTTACAGAGGGCTGGCTTTATATCATTTTTCCTCTTATGCAGATAAGGGTTCAATAGAGGAGTTGAAGAAAAGTTTATGTGCCTTTGAAAAGGGAAGAATAGTATCCAACGATTATGAAATGAACTTTGGCTATGCAGTGTGTTTGTTTGAGCTTAAGAAATATGAGAAAGCAAAGGCCATTTTTGAAGAGTTATTAAAAAGCTATCCCAATAGAATGAAATTACTAGTTTGTATTGTTTATTGTGATGTGTATTTAGGTAATAAAAAGCAAGCCCTCGATCGTTTGAAGCAAATTAAGCTTGGAGGTGATGTAGCATATCATTTAAGTAACGATGAAGTTTTTGAGTTTGATATCATTGACGTCTATTTTATATTAGATGAGTACAGCCTATTCTTAGACGAATGTGAAAAGGCTAAAGAGCACTGTGATTTAAGTGATGGCCCTTATTACTTTGGTCTTTGGATTATGAATCAACATGATATGTTCCATCGTGAAGTGGACAAGCAGCGAAATGAAATATTGACATGCATTGAAGATGCAAAAATGGACGAAGACTTTGATAATGAAGAAGAAAAGCAGGAATATATCAAAAGCTGGGAAGATGATTTAGAAAATCTAAATTTGTTGGAACATAAAATTAAAGATGAAAACTTTAAACCTACAGTTGAACTAAAACTATGGCCAATATATGGTTGCTATTTAATAGACTGTTTAAATCATAATTTTTAATCCGTTAACTATTGGCAGATGTATCTAAAGACGATTTATATATTCAAACTGATATACAAGTAAGTTTAACAAATTAAAAGCACTACTTTGAATTGCAATTATTCAGAGTAGTGCTTTTGATATTATTTATCAGCCACAACAAGTTTATATCCATTCAATTGAATGTTACTGCCGGTTGTGTCTTCGTTGCTCAAGGATTTTACATAGCTGTCGCCTGTGAGTATCCAATTGGAGTCTTTACTGAGTTTCACAGTTACTTCTTTAGCCGTATTGTCTGTGTTTACAGCACCTACAAGGCTAGATCCATTTGTCATGTCAAGAGCGATAGTACTGATTGAATCAGCCATAATATTACCGCTTAGTTCTTGATTAGATGTGCGGAGTGTGAGGTGACCGCCGTTCTCACCAGTTTTTCCCCAACGGGAGTCAGCAGCTGCTTTCACTAGGGTAGATGTGTTCGGCATAGAGATTGCATTGTTAGAAAGGTCTACTTCAGCAGTGGTATTGTGTACATAGAGGAACGCACCTGTAGCGTGAGTTGTGAGTGTGTTATTCTCTGCTTTCAGACGAGCAATACCGCTTTCAGCATCACCAGAGAAGCTTTGATATAGCATAAAACCATTGTCTTTGTAGCCAGTTACATTGGAGTTTGTAAGGGTTATGGAGTTTTTACCTTCTACGACGCCAATTTCACTGTTATTCGCTATGCCGTTGACATTGTTTACCATAATATTACCCGTGGAGTAGATAACAGGACTGCCTTCGCCAGATGTGGTGAGTTTTGCTGCTTCTGCGGTGATAGTGCCTTCTCCGCGATCTGTAGCAAGTGTAGCGGAGTGAGCCCCTTCAGTGGTGATAGTTAGATTTTTGCCATTTACAGTACCTTTGTAAGTAGCATCTAAACCACGAGAGGAATCGCTTTTTGTGTGAATATTAGTATTTTCTACGTTGATAACCGAGTTTTCACCAGTGGCAAAGACTGCATTAGAACCTTTAGAGTTAGATGTAATATTGCTACCCTTGATGTTGATTTGACTGCCGTCAATGCTGAGGACTACTGCATTTTGACCACGAAAATTGCTGTTATCATCGCTTGTAGTGTTACCAGTTTTATCAAATACGCTATTTTCGATGTTTACGACTGCTTTATTTTTACCGATAAAAGCAGTCTGATCGGCTGTTGTGTTTGTCATCGACTCATGAGCAATAGATTTGTTTTCTGTAACGATAGTTGTGCCTTTGAAAGTATTAGGATCTACTTCGGCTTGTGGTTCCATACCATTAGGAGCACCGTTTGGAGATGTGCTTCCTTGTGCGGATGGTGCTGTTTTGGTTTGTTCTGTTGTGGTTACAACTGCTACGTTAGTACTAGTTTGAGTCTCTGCGGCTAAGGTTGGGATAACCGCTAATGTCGACAGAGCTGCACCAAGGACTGCAGGTAATACCCAACGACGCAATTTTCTATATGACAAACTGTTCTTTTTAATTTTATGTTGCTTCTTTATAGTTGTTTTATTCATGATTATCATCTCCCAAATTATATACATACATTTTGAAAATACAACAAAATCTAATTGTGTAAAATTTAGAATGATAGAAGTATAATTTCTTACAATGAAAAGGACGTGAAGCATAGAATCAATCTTTTCTATTTTTTTTGAATTATCTGTGGTGGTTTACTTTTTATCGATATTTTTAGTATAATATACGTCAGTACATATTTTATTTTGTACTGATTCTGCCGTATATCATAGAAAGGAATTCCAAATTCGTAAAGGCGAATAGCGCAAGTACCCGCGAAGGCAGTCGTTAGGGTAGACGAGGTGAAGGGTGATCGAGTCATCAGCGGATGCTCTTCCGGCATATTCATGTCGTAACAGGTATTAAAAAGCCCATCGGTAACGATGGGGACAAAGTATATCTGAATGGATTGTATTGAACTAATATTTAATACATTAAATAGAATATTAATCTAGAACATTAATTAGTTAGCCTTAGTTTTTGCTGGGGCTAGAAATACCCCCAGTTATAGGAGGATATACGTATGTGCGGTATCGTAGGATACATTGGCTTTAATCAAGCATCTGATTTCTTGTTGGACGGTATGGCAAAGTTAGAATACCGTGGTTATGACTCTGCAGGTATTGCTGTTATCGGTCCTGAAAATGTAATTAAAATTCAAAAGAAGGTTGGCCGTCTTGCTAATCTTGAGGCAGTTGTGAAAGCAGATCCTAATGAAGGAACTGTAGGCATTGGTCATACACGTTGGGCTACACATGGTCGTCCATCCGATATGAACGCCCACCCTCATGCATCTGAAGATGGTAAATTTGCTGTTGTACACAACGGCATTATTGAAAACTACATGCCTTTGAAAGAAGAGCTCCTTGCAAAGGGATACCATTTCAAATCTGAAACTGATACAGAAGTAGTAGCTCATTTGTTAGAAGATATGTACGATGGCGATTTCGTGGGCACAGTACGTCGCATGCTAGCTCGTGTTGATGGTGCGTATGCTCTTGAAATCATCTGCTCTGATGAACCAGACAAAATTATCTGTACTAAAAAAGAAAACCCATTGGTTATCGGTCTTGGCAAAGGTGAAAACTTTGTAGCATCCGATATTCCAGCTATCATTAACTACACACGTGATACATACATCTTGAGCGATGGTGAATTAGCTATCGTAACTCGCGATAATGTATCCGTATTTGACCGTGAAGGTAATCCTGTTGATAAAGAGGTATTCCATGTTAACTGGAATGCGGAAGCAGCGGAAAAAGGCGGTTATGAACACTTCATGTTGAAAGAAATTCATGACCAACCTAAAGCTGTACGCGATACATTTGGTACACATATTTCTGAAGACGGTAAGACAGCAATCTTTAATGAGTTGAATTGGACTGCTGAAGATGTGGCAGCTTTCAATAAAATTCTCATCGTTGCATGTGGTACAGCATACCATGCAGGTCTTGTAACAAAACAATATATTGAAAACTTGGCGCGTATTCCAGTTGATGTGGAAATAGCATCTGAATACCGTTACAGCAACCCGTTGACTGATGATAAAACATTATGTATTGTTATTAGTCAATCTGGTGAAACATCCGATACATTGGCGGCTTTGAAAGAAGCTAAACGCCTTGGTGCCAAATCATTGGCTATTACCAATGTTGTTGGTTCCAGCATTTCTCGTGAAGCAGATAACAAAGTTTACACATGGGCTGGCCCTGAAATTTCTGTAGCGTCCACAAAAGCGTACACTACTCAATTAGTAGCGGGCTTATTGTTCGCTGTATACCTTGGTCAATTGAATGGCAAGTTGAATCCAGCCTTAGCCGAAGAAATTCTTAGCGGCGTTAAAAACTTACCATCCTTGATTCATGAAATCTTTGAAGTAGACGAAGATATGAAAGCCTTTGCTAAACATTATGGCTTCAAATCTGATGCATTCTTCTTGGGCCGTGCTATCGACTATGCAGTAGCGATGGAAGGTGCTTTGAAGTTGAAAGAAATTTCTTACATCCACGCTGAAGCATATGCTGGTGGCGAATTGAAACATGGTACATTGGCTCTTATCGAAGAGGGCGTACCTGTTATCGCATTGGCTACACAAGAGGATGTTTACGATAAGATGATCAGCAACATCCGAGAGGTAAAAGCTCGTGAAGCTATTGTAATCGGTATTGGCATGAAAGGTGACGAAGAATTATCTAAACACGTAGACCACACAATTTATGTGCCTCGTGCGAATAAATTTATCGCTCCAATCTTAGCAGTTGTACCATTGCAACTATTGGCGTATTATGCAGCAATTACACGCGGTGCAGACGTAGATAAACCACGTAATTTGGCTAAATCTGTAACCGTAGAATAATATATAACCAACAGTGCTTTGGCACTGTTGGTTTATTTCAATATAGGGAGACTATTATGGCAGTTATATTTTCCGGCATCCAACCAAGTGGGGAGTTAACACTTGGTAACTATTTGGGGGCTTTACGTAATTTCTTAGACTATCAAGATACTGATGAATGTTACTATTGTATCGTTAACCAACATGCGATTACGGTACCGCAAGATCCAAAAGAATTATTTCAAAACACTCGTAATTTGGCTGCATTGTACCTTGCGGTTGGCCTTGATCCTAAAAAGGTAACATTGTTTGTTCAATCTGAAGTACCTGAGCATGTTAAGCTCGGTTGGGTTATGCAATCTATTAGCTATGTTGGCGAATTAGAGCGTATGACTCAGTACAAGGATAAGTCTCAAAAGCAAGGGGATTCTATTCCAACTGCATTGCTTACGTATCCACCGTTGATGGCGGCAGATATTTTGCTATATGGTACGAATTATGTTCCTGTAGGGGAAGATCAAAAGCAACATCTCGAGTTGACTCGTAATTTAGCAGAGCGTTTTAACCGTAGATTCGGTGAAACTTTCGTAGTACCTGATATCAAGGTAGGAGAAGGTGGCGCTCGCGTTATGAGCTTGCAAGAACCAACTAAGAAAATGAGTAAATCTGATGATAACCAAAATGCTACAATCCGTCTTTTGGATGCACCAGATTTAATCGTGAAAAAGTTGAAACGAGCTCAAACTGATTCTGATAATGCGGTTCGCTATGATAAAGAAAATAAACCTGGCATCTCTAACTTGATGGGAATTTACCGTGCTATTACAAAAGACAGCTACGAAGCTATCGAAGAAATGTACGCTGGTAAAGGTTACGGTGTATTTAAATCCGATATTGCCGACCTTTTAGTAGCAACTCTTGAACCAATTCAACAACGTTACAATGAATTGATTACAAGCCCTGAACTGGATGTAATCCTCGATGAAGGGGCTGCTAAGGCGCATGCTAAAGCAAGTGCAATGTACCGTAAGGTAGAACAAGCTATGGGCTTGTGTCGTAAATAAAATCATATAGTAGACTTTCAATTTGTGAGGTAAACCATGACGAAACAAGAGGCGATGGAACGCTTTTCATCAGGTGCTGTACAACAGAGCTTAGAAATACATCGCGGTATACAGTGGACCGGTCGCATCATCGGTCTAGTTGTGTGTGCGTTGATTGTAAAATATATGCCCTCAGACTGGGCGGAACGTGTATGGTATTATCTGTTGTTGCTCGTGATATTATGGACCCTTCATAGATTAGGTGAAAGTCAAGCTTTTATCTGTGAAAAGGGCCTCGTGTTAAAACGTAGGCCTTTTTCTGTGAAAGAATACTTTCACAGTTTATTCTATGGGGATGAATATTTCGTCTTTGTTGATTATGAGCATATTATTGGATTCACTGAGGAATGGCGTGAGTTGCAAGCAATGAATGGTCATGGTGGGATTTATGTGATACCACTTGATCTGCATCAGGTGGCGTACAAGGATAAAATGGCGATGATTGAGGCCATTCATAAACATACGCAGTCATAAAGTATAAGTACGTAGCGTCATACAATATAGGTATACAGAAATATAAATATAGGACTACAGAAACATAAAGCAAATGAATCTAGAATCATAAACTATATATGTGGAGAGTCTCTAAAATAAAAAATATAAAATTCATCGAATTAACTATTTACAACTTTAATGAACTAAAGTATAATACAATCATTAAGTACGGAATCTAAATCTGTATTGAACATATCATTAAGTAGTAAATAGGCGATAATCGCCGTGGAGGATAGTTATGAATTGGAAAAAGATGATGGCCGTTGGCCTTGTAGCCGTGTCTATGATGGCATTTGTAACAGGTTGTGGCGGTGACACTAAAAAAGCTAATACAGAATTGCCTAAGAAAGTTGTTATCGGTTTAGATGATAGTTTCCCTCCAATGGGCTTTAAAGATGAAAAAGGTGAAATCGTTGGCTTTGATATCGACATGGCTAAAGAAGCAGCTAAACGTGCTGGCATGGATGTAGAGTTCAAAGCTATCGACTGGTCTAGTAAAGAAGCGGAACTAAAATCAAAAAAAATTGATGCGTTGTGGAATGGCTTAACAGTTTCTCCTGAGCGGGAGAAAAATATTTTGTTCTCCAATACATATATGAAGGATAAACAATATGTCATTGTTCGTAATGACGATGATTCCATTAAAGGTAAAGCCGATTTAGCTGGTAAGGTAGTAGGCGTGCAACAAGCTAGTACTGGTGAAGCAGCATTGCAAAACGACCCAAGCGGTAAGACGGTTAAAGAGACAAAATCTTATGCGGATTTTGTAAGTGCCTTCATGGATCTTGGTATTGGTCGTGTTGATGCGGTTATTGCTGATGGTGTAATCGCTCGTTATCTCATGACAAAAGAACCTGGTAAATACAAAATCGTAGAAGGTACTGACTACGGTGTTGATAATTTCGCTGTTGGCTTCCGCAAAGATGATACTGCTTTGCGTGACAAAATTAATGGTATCTTAGCTGAAATGAAAAAAGACGGTACTGCTGATAAAATCGCTGAAAAATGGTTAGGCTCAGGCGCAGACTTAGATAAGAGCGATGCTAAATAGTACAATTCGTGATATACTAATAGTACTATGGTCAGTAGGTACAACTGATAATTAAAGAACGAAATGTACACTAGAGAAGCGGCCAGATGGCCCTTCTCTAGTCGTGTTTTGAAGGAGTCTTTCATGTTAGATTATTTATTGCAGATTATCCCAACTATCGCTGATGGTTTAAAGGTAACCGTATCGCTATTCTGTATTGTATGGATTTTATCTATTCCTGGTGGCATTTTAATGGCTATGTTACGCCTATCTAAATTGCCTTTAGTAGATAAGTTTGTCGATGCGTTCGTATATTTAATGCGGGGCACACCGTTGATGCTACAAATCTTATTCGTCTATTATGCATTACCAATCATCACAGACGGTGCCATTCAAATGGATGATGCCACGGCAGCAGTTCTTACCTTCGTATTAAACTATGCAGCTTATTTATGTGAGATTTTCCGTGGGGGCATTCAATCTATCTCTCGAGGTCAGTACGAAGGGGCGAAAGTGCTTGGTTTTACCTATGCACAAACTATGCGTAAGATCATCTTGCCACAAATGTTTAAACGTGTATTGCCTCCTCTTGCGAATGAGACGATTAACTTATTGAAAGATACATCTCTTGTATATGTATTAGCGATGAATGATATTTTGCGTATTACAAAATCTATCGTACAACGTGACTTTGATATTTCTGCATTCCTCGTGGCAGCATTATTCTACTTGATCTTTACCTTTATTTTAACGAATATCTTCAACTACTTAGAACGAAGATTTGCTGTATACGAAGATTAATCTAATTCTATGATAGTTTGTCGTATATAATGATATAGCTAGTTTTATAGGTGAGATACTTTTATTTGATGCTATAGATGCGATATCTTTACTTGAGGTGCTGGTTATATACTTAATATGACGACGTAAGAGGTACTTATGACATTTGTAAATATGGAGCGTATTGAAAAACGCTTTAATAATCAATCAGTATTGCGCGATGTGTCGCTTAAAATGAATAGAGGAGAAATCGTTTCTATTATTGGACCTTCTGGTTCAGGTAAATCCACATTTTTACGCTGCTTGGGCCAGTTAGAAACAATTGATGGAGGCTCTATTACCGTTGATGGTACGGTTCTTGCTAGTACTGAAAATGGGGTTGTAAAATATGCTTCTCCTCAAACTCAGCATGAATTATTGCTTCGTATGGGGATGGTATTCCAATCTTTTAACTTGTTCCCACATATGACGGTATTAGATAATATTATGATTGCTCCACGTATGGTAAAAGGTATGAAAGATGATGAAATCTCACCGATTGCAGAGCAACTACTCAATAAAGTAGGGTTATGGGAAAAACGTAATATGTATCCATCTCGCTTGTCTGGTGGTCAGCAACAGCGTGTAGCTATTGCTCGTGCGTTAGCGATGAATCCTGAAATCATGCTATTTGATGAACCTACATCTGCTCTCGATCCAGAGCTTACTGGTGAGGTCCTTAAGACGATTAAACAATTGGCGGACGATCACATGACGATGATTATCGTAACCCATGAAATGAACTTTGCTCGTGAAGTATCGGATCGTGTTATCTTTATGGCTGATGGTGTTATTCAAGAAGAAGGAACACCAGAACAAATTTTTAGTCATCCGCAGAACGAAAGAACGAAAGCGTTCTTGGATAATATGTTATAGGAGGTTCTATGAAGTTACGTTTATTTGCGGCAACCTTAGCTGTCATGGCTTTGGGAACGACTTCTATTATGGCGGAAGGTTTACAGAAGACGCCTGATATACCTTTATCTATTGTGGAATCTCAGAAGGATTCCGCATCTATTTTGCCAGAACAATACAAATCCTATGCTACTAAGATGAACACGGTGGTGAAGGATTACAAAAATGGTTATATGTTCTCGATTCCTTGGCGTGTAGCTGATGGCGTTATGTTAGATATGGACGTGCGTAGTGAAAGCGAACATATTCAAGGGTATTCCTTCAATTTAGCGGGCCCTACGCAAGAGGATTCCTATACAGTATCTTTTACTAAGCGCAATAATACACCACAAGAAGGAATATCTCAAAAAGAATGGAATACAACTTGGTATGGTGTACCTATTAAGGGCATGTCTAATGAGGAGTATTTAAATATCTGGCGCCAACATAGCAATAACTTTGAGCATAATGATATTGTTGGTGGGTTCTTTGCTAAGAAAGGTGCAGTTTCCGCACGCTGGGATAAGAGTACACCAAAATCTTATGCAGATATGACATCTACAGAGCCGGTTCAGTCTGTATTTGAAGCAGAATTTATCATGGAGAAAGATCCAACTCATCGGTACAATTTGTCTAGTACGTATGCACCTGTTCGTGCAGAGTTTATGGAGCTAGGTTTGATGGAGCATACAATTCCATCCTTTGAATTGATCAATAAGCGCGGTTCTAATGCTATTAAAGGGGTAAAAAAAATATTAACCGGCACAAGCGATATCAGTGTAGCTGAGGGCATCAAGTTTGCTTATCCAAAAGGCTTCACCCGTCTTAATGAAAAGGGCAAGATTGCTTTTACCAAACATAATATACGCCTTGATATTGAGTCTTTTACAATCCCTGTACAAGCTGTCAGCTCCGGTATGCCAACTATGATGGCTAAGCAGATGCTTGGTGATTATTATCTTAAACAATTGGTTGATGTGAACAAGGCCACGATTACTCGTTATGAAACGCATATCATTGACGGTAATGTGATGTTCTATTTGGCGGGCCATATGAAAAATCCAAATACATCTGATACATCTGTAGCGGAACCAGTATCCTTTGGTGCAACAATTATTCTTGGCAATGAAGGTAATGTAGCAGTAGCTCGAATGATTGGTCCATCCACTAGCAATCTTGCTACTCAGGAACTTATAGATATATTAGATGGTTTTAAATTGACTACTACACTTAATACAAATCAATCGTCTCAGGTTCTTTAATATACGCATAATATTCTTTTATTTGTATAATTCTGTACGATTTGTGCTATAATGTAATAAATCCTCA
The DNA here is from genome assembly GCF_003602765.1 of Veillonella sp. AF36-20BH. Taxonomy (NCBI): domain Bacteria; kingdom Bacillati; phylum Bacillota; class Negativicutes; order Veillonellales; family Veillonellaceae; genus Veillonella; species Veillonella sp. AF36-20BH. The sequence continues at coordinate 74,119 of NZ_QTLR01000004.1, read as the reverse complement.
GAAAAAAGAGGAGTTTTCCTTGATGGTCTAGAATATATTAGTATAGGCTAAACGATATTTGATCATATCCCCTTTGAGGGATTAGGAATAGGAGGGGTTATTATGGTTACCTACAAAACTATTGTCGTACCTACTGATGGTTCTGAAAATGCTAAACGTGCGTTGGAACATGCTCTCGCTGTAGCGGATCGCAACCAAGCTGAATTGATTGTTGTTCACGTTGCAAATATTGTGTCTGCTATTTCCAATTTTGATCAAACACCAATTTCTGGTGGATATGTATCTGAGCAAATTGCTGAGGATATGGAAGAAACTGGTAAGGAAATTCTTAATGATGTAGTGAAAGAAATTCCTGCAGGCGTAAAAGTTAAAAGCGTATTTGAAGTTGGCTCCCCTGGACCTGCACTACTTGCAGTGGCAAAAAAATATAATGCTGATCTCATCGTAATGGGTAGCCGTGGTCTTGGCCCTTTGAAAGGCTTATTCATGGGTAGCGTAAGTAGCTATGTAACTAGCCACTCCACTTGCCCTGTATTGATCATTAAATAATTTATATCTTATATCTTATATAGATATGATAAAAAAAGAGACTTTGGTTTCTCAAAGTCTCTTTTTTATGTTAAAAATGATATAATGTCTATATGTATGCCATACATATTGGTGTTATACGTTAAGACGTATCGATTAGTGACATAGAAGAGCTACAAAAAAGAATGGATAGGATTAAAAAAGGGGGATTATATGACCGACAAACAAGAATCATTGCTGAAGCTAGCAGAACTGTTTAAAATCTTGGGTGATCCTACACGCCTTAAAATAGTAGAGCTATTACTAGAAAATGAAATGTGTGTTAATCACATTGCAGAAACCATGGAGATGGGACAATCTGCTATTTCTCATCAATTGCGTGTATTGCGCCAAGCGCGCCTTGTTACATATCGTAAAGATGGGAAAACAGCATATTATTCTCTAAACGATGATCATGTTGAATGTTTAGTTCGCATGGGGATGGAACACGTAGCTCATCAATAATTTAAATTTTTTATAATGAACACATTTCGTCCTACTTAGGATGAAATGTGTTTTTATATTTTATATATTTTATTTGAGTTGTATTTGATTATGGAGAAGTATATAAAGTGAATCTGTTAATGAAAAATATAGGAATATTAGTGGTATTTTTAGCTACTGTATTCCTATCAACAAAATCTATATGGGCAAAACTAATTTATTTAGATTCACTGAGCCCCTTGAATGTTCTTGTGTGTAGGGCTGTTTTATCATTACCTTTTTTTCTTATACCAATGATTCGTTTTGATTGGAATAGCGTGAATAAAAGTAAGGTTTTTAAATACTCATTTTTTGGAGCTATTCTTTATTTATCTTCATCTATAGCTGACTTTATAGGATTATTATATATATCTGCCTCATTAGAACGTGCCGTTCTATTTACATTTCCAATTTACGTTTTTCTGTTATCTTCAGATTTATCACGCATTACATTTTCAAAAGTAGTTCTAATTGTATCTACTGTGCTAGGCTTAGCAATTATGTTTAATCCTACCGTTGATAACCACCTTACAGATACTTTAATAGGTATTTCACTAGTTTTACTTTCTGCCATTTTTTGGGCGTTGTTTATTATTTATAGTAAGAGGGCTGTTTCGAATATCAGTCCTACTATTTTTACCAGTACTTATATGTGTATAACTACAGTACTTTTACTTCTCGGCTTTATAATTGATAGCAAAAATTTTACTACATTTTCAACACTCCAAACACATACTATGATTTATTTAGTATTTTTGGTCATTTTTTGTTCTATCATTCCTTCATACTTGATGTCTTTTGGTCTTAAAAGAATTAATGCATCTCTTGCAGCCGTTATTAGTGCAATGGGACCAATAGTTACTTTAGCTTTAGATGTAGTTATTCTTAATCATAATTTAGCCTTGAATGAAATTATTGGTGCTATAATTGTTACAGCTTGTGTAACTTGTTTAACAAGGCTAAATGCTAAGGCATAAAAAATCACTCATAGTCATATGGCTATGAGTGATTTTTTATAACTATGATTTTTTATTTTAATATAATGGGAATAGATAATAGGCTATAGTAATAAACAGTGGCATAGTTATAGCGGATAAAATGGTAGTCCCCATTACGATTTGTGTTGCATATTCTGGATTATTCTTCATTTCAATAGCAATAAGAGACATATTGATAGCGGTAGGTACGCTGTAGGTTATAATGATAGTTTGTGCCGCTATTGGATGCATAGGGCCGTAGAACATAATGAATAGTATGGTAATACCGGCGGCTATGAGTGGACTTACAATGAGTCGTAATGTAGTAGCAAGCATAACATCCATCTTGAAGAAGTTTAGCGGTGTTCTGTTAATTTGAACACCCAAGGCAATCATAGCGACGCCAACGAAGGCATTGGCAAATATATTGAGCGGTGCAAAGAAGAAGAGGCCGTGTAAATCAAAAGGGAGTAGGTGGCAAAGTAGTGCCAGTGGAATGGCATATACCATGGGCATGTGAAATACGACTTTTAGTGCATCCCTAGGGGTTAATCGTCCTGCTCCCGCTTGGTAGAAACCGTAGGTATTACTGCTAATAGTTTGGATGATCATGATAGATACAACACTCACTAAACCTAGATTAGCATAGGGGGTAGCACCATTGATGACGTAGGGAATGTTAGTAAATACAAAGATGGCAAGAGCGACACCCATGTTCCCAACATTATTGAACATGACGCAGTTTTTCAGAGTTGCAATCTTAGCCACATCATAACCTTGTATCTTTCCTACTACATTTGAAAGAATTGAGTTTAGTATGAGTACACAGAGTGCACAGAATACAATTTCCAAGGTACCTGAGTTAAGTTTTGCTTCGTACATTGCTCGAAATATAAAGGTAGGCAGCAGTATATAAAAGTTTAGTTTACTCAGCGTATATAGATCGAGTTTAAATTTTCTATCTAATACAAATCCTACCCCTATAAGTACTAGGATAGGTACCATAGAGTTCATAAAGATATGGCCTACTAATTCGAATAGATTCATCATCTCACCTAGAGTTTCTCATTAATATAAAGGCATAGTTTTAATGTATCGTATAACTATATAGCAAATATACAGTTACTTTATATAAGTTAAAAGTGAATAAGCGTTACGAAATGTGCTTATTCTTTATAATATTATCATACCATAGTATGTATTTTTTGGGATTTAAAAAATTATTGATTATGATTACTTATCATAATCATCAGAAATATCTATGCAATATGTGTTTTTGGATATACGACTTTAGCTATCGATTTATAGTATAATATGAATATATTGTATATTTTAATTTGTTAGTACACGAGGTGTCTCTAGGTGTTACCATAGCTTTTACAGTGTGGCGTTTTAAGGGATACACAGGAGGAATTATGAAACGAATTTTATTAGTGTTAATGAGTGTTTTCATGCTTGCCTTTTTAGTTGGCTGTGGTAATGATGCAAGTAAACCAACTGAGTCGGCTAAACCAAGTACATCTGAAAAGATTACTGTACAAGCTGCAGCGAGTCTTAAAGGTGCTCTTACCGAATTGGCAGATGCATACAAAAAAAGCCATAACTTAGCAGATGATCAAATTGCTATTAACTTTGCTGGCTCTGGTACATTACGTCAACAAATCGAACAAGGTGCGCCAGCTAGTCTGTTCATTTCTGCTGACGAAAAAAACATGAAAATGTTACAAGAGAAAGACTTAGTAACTGATGTAAAACCATTTGTGACTAACGAACTTGTTCTTGTTGTTCCAAAAGGCCAACCTAAAGTTGAATTGAATCAAATTGCTTCCGTAAAACGTATCGTATTAGGTAACCCTGAAACAGTACCAGCTGGTAATTATGGTAAACAGGTATTAACAAAACTAGGCGTTTGGGAACAAGTAGAACCTAATGTAGTGTATGCGAAAGACGTTAAAGCTGTAACTGCTTCCATTAGCCAAGGTGCTGGTGATGTTGGTTTCATCTACAAAACTGATGCTATTGCAGCGGGCGATGCAGTTGAAATCTCTGCTGTAACACCGGCTGACTCACATGATCCAGTTATCTATCCAATTGGTATTATCAAAAAATATGACAACGCATTGGCAAAAGACTTCTACCAATACGTAATGAGCCCAGAAGGCCAAAAAGTATTAGAAAAATACGGTTTCTCTACTTCTAAATAAGAGTAAAACGCTAGCTTTCAGGGCTAGCGTTTTCTTATGATACAATAGAGACATTATTGGGATTACTAATAACATTATTTCTAAGGGTATGCTATTTTTAACTGTATGAAATTTCTAGCTCATTTGTAGTGATGACTGTTAAATAATCTAGCATATGATATGATTTTAGGCATATAATTTGCTTAAAAATATTTTGGGACTAATGGATATAGCACATATTGTAGAGTTATTCTGTATAGAAAGGGGGCGTGACATGAGTCCATTATGGCTATCACTATGGGTAGCAAGTATAGCTCTTATTATAGTTATTTTAAGTGGTTTAGCCGCATGTTATTGGATGAATCGCTGTAAATGGAGTGGCATGGCTATTATTGATGCACTTATTACCTTGCCGCTTGTATTGCCACCAGTTGTTGTTGGCTTTGCTCTTCTCATGGTGTTTACGCCAGGCTATGCCTTTGGTGCATGGCTCGAGACGCATGGTATGAGCGTTGTGTTTGCCGCATCTGGGGCGGTAGTAGCATCTTCAGTTATTGCGTTTCCATTATTTTATCAGACGGTGCGTTCTGCATTACAATCTGTCGATCATAATATGGAGGACGTAGCGCGCACATTGGGTGCTTCAGAGTTACGTATCTTTTTTACTATTTCTGTACCACTCGCTTGGAAAGGCATTTTGACGGGAAGTATTTTAGCATTTTGTCGAGCTATGGGCGAGTTCGGTGCCACAATCTTGATTGCCGGTAATATTCCAAAGGTAACGCGCACCATGCCACTTGCTATCTACTCTTACGTAGAGGCAGGGCAGTACATGGATGCCTTTGAATTAGTTATCTATATTTGTGTGCTCACATTGGCGTTGTTGAGCGCGATTCACCTCATCACAAAGGGGTCCTTGTTCCGGCACATTGATAATAATTAGGAGGTCCGATGATTACATTTTCCTTTACCGTAGCTAGACCTTCTGTGACTGTGAAAGCCGATGGTGTACTTTCTTCTGGTATTACCGTGTTAACAGGCCAATCTGGCAGTGGTAAAAGTACATTTATTAAGTGCATTGCAGGTCTTGTGAAACCGACTACAGGTAGCATTCAATATGATGAAACTATATGGGTTGATCGCGACAAAAAAATCTGGGTACCTGCTCAAGAACGTCAAGTTGGCTATATGCCACAAGGTAATATCGTATTTCCACATTTATCGGTGGAACATAATATTACCTATAGTAAACGAGGCACGTCAGAGATGTGTGACAGCTTATTAAAACGCTTAGGCCTTGAGAAATATCGTAAAACGAAAGCAGGTAGCTTGTCTGGTGGTGAGCAGCAACGCGTTGCATTGGGGCGTGCTCTTTACTCTAAACCAACCATCTTGCTTCTTGATGAACCATTATCTGCACTAGACTGGAATTTACGTAAGCATGTTCGAGAGGATCTTGTTTCCATTATTCGCGAATGGGATGTGCCATGTGTATGGGTTACCCATGATGAAAGCGAAGCCGAAATGGTTGGAAATCGGCACTGGACCTGTGAAGATGGGCTTATAGTAAGGTGTTAGCAGTTTTACTTATGAATCCAACGATGGATGTTACGATAAATGCTATTGTAAAGGCTGGTAGTGTTGCACCTATGGAGCTTTCACTATGCAACATATAATGGTATAAACCTACGGCTATAGCCCAAATCAACCCGCGAACTAGATAAGCCGATAGCGTTTGCACTTGTTGGCGATTGACAAAATAGTCTGCCAACAAGATGGCAATCATTGGAGCAAAGACGGATCCGATGAGATATAGGAATTCTGTAATATCGTCCATCGGATATAGGATGGCTGCAATGGCGCCGACAATGGTTACGATAACAGCTACGCCTTTACTAGATGCTCCATTATAGATAGTCGTACTAGATACGCCAGCTGAGTAAGCGTCCATGAAGGTCGTAGTTACAGTGGAGAAGATAATGACGATGAGTCCTGCAAGACCAAGGCCTGCGTTCATCATAATAGTAATGATAGAGTCCCCACCGCCGAAGATCGCCGCGCTAAGGCCCAAGGTGTACATGGCGACACTCGTTACGGTGTAGATGGTAGCACTTGTTAGTGATGCGGAGAAAGGGCTTTTGCTTTCACGAGTATAATCACTGATGAGAGGTAGCCAAGACAGTGGCATAGCGATTGATAGCTCAAGGGCTGCTATAAAGCTCATATTGCCATTAGTCATGAAGCTACTGTCACTAGGCCATTGAGAAATCATGTGAACTCCCATGTAGAGTGTGAGGCCTAGTAATAAAACAGATACGATAGCTTGAATATAGCCTGTATTGTGGAGACCGATGAAGAGCCATAAAATGACGAGCGCCCCAATAGCAATAGTCCAAATCATAGGAGATAGGGGCGCCAGCTCTTGTAAGGCAAGCATAGCATCGTAAATCATGATACTAGTCCAACCGATTAGTTGGATCATATTTAAAAAGGCAAAGCCCTTTGCCCCTAAGGGACCAAAGCTAAAGGCTGTCGTGTTCATACTGCCTTGCCGCAAACGGCCACCGATGAGTCCTGCTCCAAAGAGCAGAATACCGCCGATGATATGGCCTAAGATGATGGCATATAGTCCTTGAGTGAGGCCTAAGGGTGCCAGATAGGTGCCGGTCATAATCTCCGCTATAGATAGGGCGGCACCAAACCATATCATGGCGAACTGTGGTTGTGTAATGTGTGTATCTTTCATACGTCCTCCTTGCCAGGAAGTCATAGAAAAAGCCGAGCTCATGGGAACTCGGCTTTTAATCCTCTATGTTCCCTACGTTGGCATTATCCAAATCAGGTTATGGGTTAAAGCATTAGCTTACTCTCAGCCCACTCGTGTGAGCACCCCGTTATGGCTTCATTATACGAGGTGGTGGGAGAACCGTCAATTCTTTTGTTGCATAGATTGTATAATGATGTTATAACTAGAGTATAAAAATATATGGCCACTAGGGGTGCTTTTGCTGAGATTGATCATTCAAAACCCTAGACCTGATCCAGATAATACTGGCGTAGGGAAGTGGAATGAAACATAATACCAAACTATTACGAGACCATTCCATTTGAGGTGGTCTCATTTTTTATTTAGTTGGAGGTATTATGAAAAAACTGATTATTGCTAGTATATGTGTAGCCTTAGGTGTCGTCTTATCGACTACGTCGATTCCCATTGGCCCGGCCCGAATTTTTCCATTTCAACATATGATAAATGTGATCTTAGCCGTTATAGTTGGGGCGAGATTCTCCGTAGGCGCCGCCTTTAGTACCTCTTGCTTACGTAATGTACTAGCACTAGGCTCTCCGCTAGCCTTTCCTGGTAGCATGATTGGGGCTTGGTTATCTGCTTATTTATATAAGAAATACAATTCCATATGGGCGGCGGCTCTAGGAGAAATCATAGGTACAGGTATTCTCGGGGCTTTTATTAGCTATCCAATTGCTAACTTTCTACTAGGCAAACCATTGGCCTTGTTGACCTTGATTACCTCTTTCTCCATGAGTTCTATTAGCGGAGCTTGTATTGGCTTCGTGGTATTACAAATCTTATCTCGACGTAATTTGTTACATAAGGAGGCATAATGAAACTACATACAGCATTAACAATTGCCGGTACCGACCCTAGTGGTGGCGCTGGCATTATGGCCGATCTAAAATCATTCCAAAGCCGCCATGTATATGGTATGGCAGTGGTTACCTCCGTAGTAGCCCAAAATACAACAGGGGTTCACCACGTAGAACACCTATCGCTAGAAAGCATAGAAAAACAGTTACACGATGTATATTCAGATATTCTTCCTCAAGCCGTTAAGACAGGTATGATTGCTTTACCGGAGATGATGGATCTCATCTATCCTTATGTGAGTAAGAACATCCCTTATGTGATGGATCCAGTTATGATTGCCACCAGCGGTGATCGACTTGTATCGGATGAGGCCGTCGATTTCTTAAAATCTAAACTCATTCCGGTCGCTACAGTTATTACACCTAATCGTAGCGAGGCAGAGGTGTTAGCGGATATGTCTATCTCTTGTGAAAGTGACATTACAACAGCAGCTAAGCGTATTTTACATGAATTAGGACCTCGAGTGGTTATTATAAAAGGCGGCCATATTGGAGATGATGCTACGGATTATGCTTTCACCAAAGATGGAGATGTGCGTACGTGGACAAGTCCTAAATATGATACTGTTCATACTCACGGTACGGGTTGCACCTTCTCGGCGGTTATTACGGCAGAGCTCGCCAAAGGGCGTGATGTAATGGATGCAATTGGCATTGCAAAGAACTATATTTCCCTTGCGATTAAGCATAATCCAGCACTTGGAAATGGCTGTGGACCTGTTAATCATATGGCTTATGGGTTATTGGTAAATGGCCCTCAAACGATGGATGAACTTTTGAAAAATGACTAGAGGAGATAGTTATATGACCTACAACAATCCAAATATAAATGGTTCAAATTGGTCCGAACTGAATATATTAGAGTCTCTACGCAAAAAAAATCCTCTTGTTATTTGTATTACCAATGATGTGGTGCGGACCTTTACAGCTAACGGTTTGCTAGCCATCGGTGCATCACCCGTGATGAGTGAGTGTAGCGAAGACTTAAAAGACCTTATCGTTCATGCTTCTGCACTGCTCATCAATATTGGGACCGTTACACCAGATAAGGTTACTTATTACAAAGAGGCTGTTAAATTAGCGAAGGCTCATGAGGTACCCATTATACTAGACCCTGTGGGTTGTCACGCCGGGGCTTATCGATTATCTGTTGTTTTAGACTTGATTAAAACTGGTGCTATTTCGTTGCTACGAGGGAACCAAAGTGAAATTAAAGCCATCTATGATGCTCTTAATACAAATCATAAGATTGATAGTTCTCTTTCGGGTAAGGGTGTAGATGGAGAACAAGTTGAGGATAGCGCAATTATAACGTATCGTCTTGCACGCCAAATTAACTGTCCTGTCGTCGCAACGGGGGAAGAGGACTACGTTTCTGATGGAACTCGCGTATTTGCAGTTCCTCATGGTCACTCAATCATGACAGCGGTAACAGGGACCGGCTGTTTATTAGGAGCTGTCTTAGCTGCATTCTTTAGTTCCTATTATCCATTTATGGATAACCTGTCTATCGGTGAGTTTCTTGCGTATGCACTGGCTTACTATGGACTTGCTGGTGAAAGTGCGGTTAAGGTGAGCGGTGTAAAACCTGGCATCTTTAGTGTGGCATTTATGGATGCCTTATATGAATTCGATGATGCGATGCTTTTATCTAAAAATCGAATACGCCCCGTAGTTGTACCTGATCAATTAAAGGTATATTTTATTAGTGGTACACAGGATGTAGGATTTAATGAAAGACATTTATTGGACACTGTTGAAGCTGCTTGTCGGGGTGGCGTTACATGCTTTCAGTTTAGAGAGAAGGGCATAGGAACATTAGAAGGACAACAGAAACTAGAATTAGCTCAGCAGTTAAAAGAAATTTGTGCTATGTATAATGTGCTTTATATTATTAATGACGATGTAGACTTAGCAGTGGCTGTTAATGCTGATGGTGTTCACGTAGGACAAGAGGATATGCGTTTAGAAGACGTTCGTAATCTTGTAGGAAATAAGGTTGTTGGTATATCCATTCATTCTGTGGAGGAACTTCATAAGACTGATGTAGTGTATGCAGATTGTGTCGGTGTAGGTCCTATGTATGCTACAAGTAGCAAACCTGATGCACAAGAGCCATGCGGACCAGATTGTATTACTGAGTTACGAGCAGAAGGCTTAACATTACCTTGTGTTGGTATAGGTGGGATTACGTTAGCTAACGCAACGCCTGTTTTGCAAGCTGGTGCCAGTGGAGTAGCCGTAATATCTGCTATTGCTCATGCAGATGATCCATATGAAGCAGCAGAAGAATTTAAAAATTTAGTAGATAAAATAAAAATCTAGCAAAAGAATGCAAAAAAAGACGATGACAAATGTCATCGTCTTTTTGTTAAGGAAGTTGTCAGTACTTACTGTAAGTTTAGATTGTACTTACAGGTATAGTTTTATTAAAATCTGTACTTACAGGTTATTAATCTAGTTAGTGTCGTACTTATAGATTAGATGGATTCAACGAAACGGTGGAAGAAAGCTTGTGGGTGTGCACATACAGGGCAAACTTTTGGAGCTTCTTCACCAACGTGTACGTAACCGCAGTTAGCACAGATCCAAGCTACTGGTTCGTCATTGTGGAATACTTTGTTACCGGATACTTGAGCTGCTAATGCAAGGTAACGAGCTTCATGACGAGCTTCGATTTTACCAACTTCGCGCATTTGGAAAGCGATTTTAGCAAAGCCTTCTTTTTCAGCTTCGTCAGCGAATTCTTTGTACATTGTAGTATGTTCGTAGTTTTCACCAGCTGCTGCATCGCGAAGGTTAGCTTCGATATCAGCGGAAATATCGCCACCATGAAGAGCTTTGAACCACAATTTAGCATGTGCAGATTCGTTGTGAGCTGTTTCTTCGAAATAGTCAGCGATTTCGTTCATGCCAGCTTTACGAGCTGCACTAGCGTAGAATGTATATTTTTGGAATGCTTGGGATTCGCCAGCAAATGCTGCTTGAAGATTTTTTTCAGTGTTAGAACCTTTTAATTCTGCCATTTTAATACTCCTTTGTACTTACGATAATTTTCAAAATTGTTACTTAACGTATATATTCATAACCACTTGGTTGTGAATGCAATGGAATAGAATACTTATTCTATCAATTTCGAGGGCGACTTCGCCTTAGTAAGAAAACTTATTCTTAGATTAAATAGACACTTGCTTAACTCTTAAAATAGTACTTACTTATTTGTGTGTTTCGGCACTTGCCGTCTTAACAGTTTTATATACAATGTGTTATCCGTATACTTAACGAATAATCATTGTTGACTATATTGTAACATATTAAATGAGAAATGCAAGTCTTTTTGTAAAATTTATTTCGAAAATTTTCTAAATGATAAATATTATCAATGTAGTAAAAATGTGGGTTTATAAAGATTGAATAGTATGGGATTTATAAAAAATCTTTATTTTGATATTGAGAATGATAACTAAATGAAAAATCATTATTGTTTAGTTATTAATGTTGATTTCTTTAGATGCACTAATATTTCCCTATAAAATATAATGATTAAGATAAACATTTTTGTGATCTTTTGGTGATTATATAATACTATTTTTCTTGTGTTATGGTTTTAATTATAAGAACAGCAGACATATCAAATCTGTACATTATATATTTAGGGCGAAAATTTTATGGTTATGTAATAGACGATTGAACTATAGAATCAGGATATATTTATAGAATCAACTATTTTATGTATAATAAATATATAAATATTGACAGAAGTTAAAGGAGGCGCTATGGCATTTGTTAGATATTACGTAGGCGATGTAGTGAAGATGAAAAAATCACATCCTTGCGGCAGTGATGAGTGGGAAGTTAAGCGAATTGGTACAGACTTTCTCATCGTATGTAATGGATGTGGTCATCAACTCTTGATGCCGCGCCCTAAATTTGAAAAGGCTGTTAAGAAAATCATCTCTCGATTGCCGGAAAATGAGTAAGGAGGGATTATGGTACGACTTACTGATTATGTGACAAGTGGAGGCTGCGCGTGTAAGATTGGGCCTCATATATTAAACCGTGTGCTGAAAGCTGTAACACCCGTTACTAACGAACATGTTCTCGCAGATATGACTGGTGCCGATGATGCAGGTGTATATCAAATCTCGGATACCTTTGCATTGGTGCAAACCTTAGATTTCTTTACACCTATGGTTAATGATCCTGGTTTATTCGGTAAAATTGCAGCTGCTAATGCGCTAAGCGATGTGTATGCTATGGGTGGAACTCCTTTAACAGCGATGAATATCGTAGGCTTTCCGGTTCCTCTCGTCGAGCAAGGTGTTTTGACGGATGTGTTAAATGGGGCTGGTTCGATTGTAGCCGAGGCTGGTGCAGCCATCGTAGGTGGACACAGCATTGAAAATAAGGAACCTATCTTTGGGATGTCTGTGACTGGTCAAGTAAATCCCCATCAGATTTGGAAAAATAAAGGTGCTCAAGTAGGGGACGTGTTGGTGCTAACAAAACGCATTGGTACAGGTATTATGAATAATGCGTTGAAAGCAGATTTATTCCCTGTAGGCACGGAACAGGCCGTCACTAGTATGAGTACTTTAAATCGTGTAGCGGCTGAGGTGGCGCATAACTTTACAGTTCATGCTTGTACAGATGTTACAGGCTTTAGCCTCATGGGACACTCCGTAGAAATGGCGAGTGCTTCTAATGTGACGATTCATATTAAAGTTTACGACATCCCTCTTTTTGATGATGTCATCGAGGCGGCTCAAATGGGGTTAATTCCGGCTGCATCTTATGGTAATCGCAAGGCTATAACTGAAGTACAAGTTGATGAGGACTTGGATCCTATATGGTCGGATATTGTATTTGATCCTCAAACCTCTGGTGGGTTACTATTCTCTGTTCCTGCTAGCGAAGGTGAGCCGCTTGTTCAGGCCTTTCATAAGGCGGGTATTGACTGTGCTGCTATTGTGGGTACTGTTGAAAGCTTCAGTGGTTTAGCGGTACGCGTTACAGAATAAAATTATAAAAATCAGGTCTATACTATTGAGGATAGATATTTAATTAAATTATTATTAGCTGATAGCTGATAGCTGATACTTTCACAAATTATATAATGTATATAGAGGTGTATGATGAGCAATACAAAGGAATTAACGGTAGATGTGCGCGGTAGCTTGTGTCCAAAACCTGTTATTGAAACTAAGAAGGTAAGTGATGCGAATCCAAATGCTGTTATTATTACAATTGTAGATAATGAAGTGAGCCGCGATAATGTAGAGAAGTTTGGTAAGTCTCGTGGTTATGGTGTAGGTATTCGCCAAGATGGCAAGGATTTTTATCTTACTATGACACCAAATGCAAATTCGGTAACGGAAGTAAGTTGTGAACCTATGAACTATGGAAATCGCGTCATTTTGATGACGAAGGATTATCTTGGTGAAGGTAGTGAAGAGCTTGGCCGAAATTTGATGAAAACCTTCTGGGTATGTATGCTTGAAGCTGACGTAAAGCCTTCTAAGATTTATTTCATCAATAGCAGTGTTAAGATGGTAGTCAATGATTCGGTTCATTTGGAAAATATCAAGAAATTAGCTGAGCTTGGTGTAGAAATTGCAGCCTGTGGCATTTGTCTTGATTATTTCGGTGTAAAAGATAAGCTGGGCGTAGGCAGTATTACTAATATGTACGCTATTACAGATGCAATCCTTGGAGATAATATTGTTAAGCTATAATATTAGTATTTTATTTTGATATATCGATTTAGAGCTACTGATTTAAAGTAGATTTCTTATTTCTAGAATGAATCATTGAGATGAAAGACATTTAATCGTATCTACTTTGGTAGGAGGTGAGGCATTGGAAAATAAAAAATTACTTGTCGTTTTTACATCCTATTATTTTGGTGATAAAGCGGATAAAGTATTAACCGAGTTAGATGTGCCTCATCAGTTGATGGCCACACCCCCAGAACTTTACGATATGTGCGGTTTATCTATTGCAATAGACTCAAGTATAGTGGATCAAGTAAAGACCATTTTAAAAGAACATAAAATTAGTATGTCTGGCTTCTTTTGGTATGAAAAAGGAGAGCTAGCCGTACCGTATAAAGTCTAGACGTTGTCTAGGCTTTTTTTACTTTAGTGTCCATCTTCATATAACTTGAACGATGAGTGTGGTACTATAGAAACATGATATATTTTATCAATTACAGATATTAATTATGGAGGTATATATGAGTAAATATGAAATAGAAAATGTAAAATTAACAGCCCCTAAATTTGATCGTAAAGATTTAGAATATGCTATGACATATCGTTACGCATGTAAGAAATTTGATAGCGCTAAAAAAATTTCTGATGAAGATTGGCAAGGTATCTTAACAGCGGCGCGCTTGTCTCCCACCTCTTTAGGTTTTGAAGCTTACCAATTATTAGTTATTCAAAATCCTGAAATCCGTGAAAAGATGAAAGCTTATGGTTGGGGTATTCAAGCTGGTCTTGAAGCGAGTCATTTCGTAGTGTTCTTAACACGTAAAAAGGTGGATTTGGAATTTGATTCCCCTTATGTACGCTACATTCAAGAAGAGGTGAAACAATTACCTGCTGAAGTCGATGCTATTTATAAAGAAAAATATGCTCAGTTCACAACTGAAGACTATAAAACATTTGAGTCTGATCGTGCTGCCTTTGATTGGTCTTCTAAGCAAGCGTATATTGTAATGGCTAATATGATGACTATGGCTGCTTATGAAGGCCTTGATTCCTGTGCATTGGAAGGCTTTAATCAAGATAAGATGACAGCTTTTTTAGGTGATGAACTAGGGCTCTTTGATACAAAACATTTTGGTATTGCCGTTATGGCTGCTTTTGGTTATCGCGATGAAGAACCGCATCGCAATAAAACACGTCGCACAATGGATGAAATTGTTACAGTAGTTTAATCGATTGCGACTTTTATAACTATATCGAATTTCTTCATTTAATCTTTAGAAATGAATGTTATATTATAAATATACAGATTATTTATAATATTTATAAAGCCCGTATAATTTGGTAGGATATTATAAATATATTGATTAAATAGGAAGGAGTGATCGTATGTTATGGTCAATTATTGTTGGTGGTTTTATCGGTTTTCTGGCAGGAGCCATCACTAACAAAGGTGGAGCAATGGGCGTTATTGCCAATGTTGTTGCTGGTTTAGTTGGTTCGTCTGTGGGTCAAGCAATATTTGGCACATGGGGTCCTAGCTTAGCTGGCATGGCATTAATTCCTTCTGTTCTTGGTGCTGTAATTGTTGTTGCTGTTGTTTCGTTTTTCTTCGGGAAGAAATGATTGCAATTTATTTGTAAAAATATAGCTAAATAGCTAAAAGGATTTTACATGAAAGGATCATAATTATGGCATTAGAAGATAAATTAAACCAAGCTAAAGGTGCATTAAAAGAAAATGCAGGTAAATTGACTGGGGACAAAAAATTGGAAGCAGAAGGTGCTGTAGAAAATACAGCTGCAAAAGTTAAAGACGCTGCACATGATGTTGCTGAAGATCTCAAAAAAGCAGCTGAAGATGTTAAAGATGCTGTAGATGGTGCGATTAGTGGCGTCAAAAATGTTCTTCATAAAGACGATAAATAATATTATACAAAGGCTATAATTAGTAATAAAAAAACCAGTAAATCCTGAGATTTACTGGTTTTTGTTATATAAGTTTGTTTATACGTTAAAGCGGAAGTGGGTTACGTCTCCATCTTTCATAACGTAGTCTTTACCTTCAAGGCGTACAAGGCCTTTTTCTTTAGCCGCATTTTGGCTGCCGCAAGCTTGTAGATCATCGAAGGAGACAATTTCAGCGCGGATAAAGCCTTTTTCAATATCCGAGTGAATTTTACCAGCCGCTTGAGGCGCTTTTGTGCCGTTTACAATTGTCCAAGCACGAGCTTCCATTTCACCAGCTGTGAAGTAATTGATAAGACCTAAGAGGGCATAACTTGCTTTGATAAGTTTTGTTAAGCCAGATTCTTCAAGACCAAGATCTTCAAGGAATGCAGCGGACTCTTCATCGGATAACTCTGCAATTTCAGATTCGATACGAGCGGACACAACAACGATGCCAGCGCCTTCGTTTTTCGCATATTCCTCTACACGTTTTACATATTCGTTGGAAGAGTAATCAGATACTTCATCTTCAGAAATATTGGCTACATAAAGAGATGGTTTTGCTGTAAGCAATGTTAACTCTTTAATCATTTCCAATTCTTCTTCTTCAAGACCTTGTGCACGAACAGGTTTCGCTTCGCCAAGACCTTCGATGATGCGTTCTAACAATGGTAATTCAGCACGCGCATCTTTGTCGCCAGATTTAGCAATTTTTTCAATACGTTGTTTGCGTTTTTCTACGGACTCAAGGTCTGCAAGGCAGAGCTCAGTATTAATGATTTCGATGTCGCGAATTGGATCAATAGAGCCAGAAACGTGAGTGATGTTAGGGTCATCGAAACAACGAATAACTTGTGCAATCGCATCTACTTGGCGGATATGGCTAAGGAATTTATTACCCAAACCTTCGCCCTTGGATGCACCTTCTACGAGGCCAGCAATATCTACGAAGCGCATAGCAGCAGGAAGGATGCGTTTGGAACCAAACATTTCAGCCAATACAGCTAAACGATTATCTGGAACGTCAACGACACCTACGTTAGGTTCAATTGTACAGAATGGATAATTGGCAGCTTCAGCGCCCGCTTTTGTGATAGCGTTGAATAATGTACTTTTACCAACATTTGGAAGGCCTACGATGCCTACTTCTAAATTTGTGCTCATGGTACCACCTTTTATTAATAAATTGATTTCGTTCTTTGTGAAAGTTTATAGCAATAGTTTGTTATAAACCTTATCAAATAAATATTATACCATACTAATAGGATGGAGTTACTCTATAAATATAAAATAGATTATTTCAAAGTGCTATAATATAAATAGAGTTAAATATATTACTTAAATAATGTGATAAGTTCATATTAAAATATAGGATTAATATAGATTTTTATTCGCCGTAACTATATTGATATAATTTATAGGTATATATATTAATAGGGTATGGAATGTATCCAATCATGTTAATGTATATATTTTTAAACCTATATAGTGAAAGCTAATAGGAAAGGAAGTTTAGTATGTTTTCCAAGCTATTTGATAGTTTCTTAGTCCATTATTTAGAACGCTTCAATGATCATTGTTTTACCGTAAAAATTGGAGATAATGAATATACAATCGGTGACGGAGAGTCCGAGTTTACCGTCATCGTTAATCACGATATTCCCAAGAAAGATTTGTTAATATCCGCAGAACTCGCCCTCGGTGAAGCGTATATGCGTAAAGATATCGAAATTGAAGGGGATTTGTTTAAAGCCCTTTGTGTAGTCCTTGGTCATGTAGGTAAGGACTCTATCAATCGTAAGGTACTTAGCTCGCTCTTTAATGCGGGTCTTAAAAAGAAAGATCAAAAACAACAAGTATCTTCCCATTATGATTTAGGTAATGAATTCTATAAATTGTGGCTCGATGAAACCATGAGCTATTCTTGTGCGTATTTTAAGCATGAGAATGATAGTCTCAAAGATGCGCAATATCAAAAGGTTCATCATATTCTCGATAAATTGTACTTAAAAGAGGGAATGACTTTACTTGATATCGGTTGCGGATGGGGATTCCTTCTCATTGAAGCGGCTCGTAAATATGGGGTTAAGGGCTATGGGTGTACTCTTTCCGAAGAACAATGGAAAAAAGGACAGGAACGCATTAAAGAATATGGCCTTGAAGGACAGGTTGAGATTGAACTTATAGATTATCGCGACGTAGCAGCTTCCGGGCGTACCTTTGACCGTATTGTCAGCATCGGCATGCTTGAACATGTAGGTCGGCCTAATTTTCCTCTGTATATGGAGGACGCATCGGATATGCTTAAAGACGGAGGTTTGTTCCTGCTTCACTACATCAGTGATCCCTCTGAAAAGGAAACAAGTGCCTGGATTCGTAAATATATCTTTCCGGGTGGATGTTTGCCGTCCCTTCGCGAAATGGTCAGCCTCGCTTATGACTATGATATGAATGTCATCGATGTTGAAAGTTTACGGTATCACTATTATAAGACTTTAATGCATTGGTATAACAATTTCCAAGGCGTCCGTGAGCAAGTAGAGGCGAAACGAGGCAGTGAATTCGTACGCATGTGGGATTTGTATCTTTGTGGATGTGCGGCAGGTTTCTACATCGGTAATATGGACTTGCATCAAATTTTGATGACAAAAGGTGTTACGAACGAGCTGCCGTTAACACGTTGGTATTAAGTAAGCGTAAAATAAGGTTTATAGGACAAAAAAGAGACCATCTTGGGGTGGTCTCTTTTAATGTGTATGAAAAAGGCTCTCATCTATTAAGTCGATGAGGGCCTCACTCTATTATAGAGAATGTGCTCTTAATTCTTCAGCAGATTGTGTGGAAATCCAAGCTGGTGGAATGTCGAATACTGTATAGCAACCTGTGCCGCCGTGTTTAGCAAGTCGGTAGAGACCACGAGCGTAAGCAACAAGTGCAGAGCCTGTGAATTCAGGGTTAGAGTCAAGTTTCAAGGAGTACTCAATAACGTGACGTGTGCCTTCTGTACTTTCACCAGAGCGAAGAACGAAGCCACCATGTGGAATGCCTTTGTGGTCGCGATCAAGTTCTTCTTGGGAAATGAAGTTGACTACAGTTTCATAGCCTACGAAGTAGTTTTTCATAGTTTTGATTTCATTTTCGATTTTAGCTTTGTCCGCATCAGGAGCAGCTACTACATAGCATTCACGAAGGTGGCCTTTATAGCCATCAACATCTGGAGTTTCGCCGTTACGGATAGCTTCTAGGTATTGTTCTTTAGGAACAGTGTATTGACGAGCGTCAAGAACACCATCGATACGACGGATGGCATCGGAATGACCTTGGGATACACCACGACCCCAGAATGTGTAGGATTTACCTTTTGGTAAGATTGCTTCCGCGTAAACGCGTTGCAAAGAGAACATGCCTGGATCCCAACCACAAGAAATTAATGTAGCCGTTTTGGCTTCTTTAGCTACTTTGTCTACATTAGCGAAGTGTTCAGGGATACGTGCATGTGTATCGAAGGAATCGATACAGTTAAAGTATTTTGTTACCATTGGTGTTTGTTCGATAAGATCTGTTGCAGAACCACCGCAAAGAACCATTACATCGATTTTGCCTTTAAAGTTAGGAATATCTTCCATCGTGTAAGTAGGTACACCAGATACAGTTTCAATACCTTGACGGCGAGAAAATACGCCGATGAGCTCCATATCAGGTTGTAACTGAACAGATGCTTCTACGCCACGAGCTAAGTTGCCGTAACCAACGATACCAATACGAATATTCATATTAGCCTCCTATATAAGTTGAAATTTAATAATTAACATATTTATTATAGCATAAAATTAATAGCTTTTAATATTTTTCTATAGAATTTATTAGATGGTATAGAAAATAATTAATATCTAATTTAAACAAGTAATTTGTGCACAATTATATCGATACATAGCGTGTTGTTATAGGGGACAAATAAAAAATCATATGAGTAGAAATTGACACATATACCCTGAATCTAGATACAATTAAATTGGTTATGTTAGTTAGTTATGTTCATAGTTGAAGTGTTAAGGAGGTATAACATGAGAAGAAATGTAAAAGCTGCTGTTATTGCTGCATTAATCGTAACAGGTGCTAATGCTTTTACCATGGTATCAGCCACAACTGTGGAAAGTCATACAGACGGAAAATCCATTGGCCTTAATTTGTGGGGGGAAAAGAGACATTATACAGATGACTTAACTGTTAATGTATCAGGTTTAGGTGTAAATGGAACAAAATATCATAATAATGTTACAGGTATTTATGCCCTTGATGGGACACAAGTTGCTATCGATAAAAATGTAACTGTAACAGTTAAAAATCCAGCACCAGCAGAAAGTGGCGCGAAACGTAGACCTGATTTGGCACATTATTACATGAGCGGTATCTATGCTGGTTATGGTGGACTTACTAATGATGGAAATAACGATGATACTCGAATTACCGTAAAGGGTAATGCTAAAGTCGATGCTGTTGGCGTTGGTTTGCAAGCTAATAAAGATGGATATATTCGCATACTAGGTGGGGCTGATATAAAAACATATCCTTTAGATACCTCTGATACCTATTCTGCATTATCTGAAGAAGGTTTTGTTTATGTAAATACGGGTATGGATGGCTTACATCCGGGAACGAATGATGTGAAGATGTATGGTAATATAGGATTTTTAGATAAAAACTATGGTATCGACAAGAATCCACATAACCATGGATCTGAAATTTCTTTAGGTTTAACAACACCAAATTCTAAATTGGTAGGTGGTGTGCTGAATGAATTTGATGAAAGCAACAACAATCCGTACCATGGTGGTTTGCGATTGTACTTACAAAATGGTGCGACTTGGCGCAATGAATGGCTAGGAGCTGAGCGCGTATATCCTACACAAGGTCGTCCTAATAATGCAAACTATTTATATACTGGTAGTCGTGTAGAACATTTTATTGGTGGTAAAGATATAAATAGTCAAGGTATTATTCAAGCCGTAGACTCAAGACCTATTACTATTAACAACTATGCTGGTCATGCAGCTATCGACTATGAAAAGGGAGCCCCTGCAGTGGCACAAGGTAAGGGTGAAGTCGTTATCAATCATGCTGATAAGGGTTCTTCTGTGACTATGCGCAGTTCGGCAGATGCACTTAAAGGGTATGCAAATATAGACAACCCACGAGGCACTTTGCAGCAGTTGGCTAATAAATTAACATATGCTGGCTTTACTAAGGGTGAGCGTAATTTAGATGTAAATGTTCAAGTCGATTCAGGCCTTATTAGTCCTGCATTTGCTACTAAGCTTGGTACAGATAGCTTTACTGTTGATGGGAAACCTAGTATTACTGACCAAGCGGTTGTGACAGCTCGTGAAAGCGAAGTTGTTTCTGGTGCTAAGAGTGCGTTAGCCTCCTCTGTGATGCAAATGAGAGCCGATACGAATGATTTACAACGTCGCCTTGGTGATGTGCGACTCAACTCCAATAAGCATGGTGTATGGGGGAAATACATCGGTGGTAAATCTAAAATTACAGACAGCGCCTATGTAAACCAAACCTATAACATTGCGCAAGTAGGCTATGACACATTGCGTGGCGATTGGACTATAGGTGGTGCCTTACTATACGGTACAAGCAGTAGTGATTACGCACTAGGTTCTGGCTCTGGTAAAACTGCGGGTTTAGCATTATACGGTGCAAAACAATATAATGATGGTCGTTATTTAGATGTGATTGGTAAAGTAAGTCGTTTGAAAAATGATTTCACTGTACGCAATAGCTTGGGTACAAGCTTGAGCGGAGATTACCGCAATACAGGTACCTCTTTGAGCGTTGAATATGGTAAACGAATCAAGAAAGACAATGGTTTCTACATCGATCCTAACGCAGAATTGACGCTTAGTCGATTGTCTAGTGTAAACTTTGATGCTCGTACAAATACAGGTAGCACAGTGCATATTAACTCTGATGCGGTAAACTCCGTTATTGGTCGTATTGGTGTAGGCATTGGCAAGGAAAGTAAGAATAGCAACCTTTTCCTCAAAGCAGCATTAGCGCATGAATTCTCTGGTAAAATGAAAGCTACTTATAGCATGACCGGTGAGCCAACTACAGGCAGTGAAGTGAATCTTAAGGATACATGGCTAGATGTTGAGTTAGGTGGTTCATGGAGCGTACGTCCTAATACATATATTTATGGGACTTTCACTAAAAACTTTGGTGCTATCGTAGACAATTCCTATCGCATTGACGCAGGGATTCGTCATAACTTCTAATTAATAGTAAATATAGCGGACACAAATAATATGGGGATGTTATTTGTTAGTACTATGGAGTTAAGGAATACTTGAATTAAATATTCATATATGTAAGGGTATATAAAAAAAGACCGACTACATTCCTATTGAAGGATTGTAATCGGTCTTTTGGTTTTATAGATATAAACTATTTTAAATCACATAATCCAGATTTAATGTAATCTAAATATAAATCAAGATATAAATCTAAACCTAAATATAGACATAATCATATTAGAATTGTAATGTTTTGATTCTTTCAACGGCGCGAATTGTATTTTCACGACTGCCGAATGCTGTTAAACGAAGGTAACCTTCACCATGAGGGCCAAAGCCAGAGCCTGGTGTAGATACGATTTGAACTTGTTCGAGCAAGATGTCGAATAATTCCCAGCTAGTCATGTTGCCAGGTGTTTTTAGCCAAATATATGGAGCGTCCACACCGCCATATACAGTAAGGCCGATAGATTCAAGACCTTCTTTGATGATGCGGGCATTTTCTTTGTAGTATGCAATGTTAGCACGAGTTTGTTCGCGGCCTTCTTTTGTGTATACTGCTTCAGCACCGCGTTGGATGATGTAAGGAACACCATTGAATTTAGTGCATTGACGACGGTTCCACATAGGATTTAGCGGTTGGCGTTCACCAGATTTAGTTTTGCCAGTGACCTCTTTAGGTACTATTGCATAAGCACAACGTGTACCAGTGAATCCTGCAGTTTTAGAGAAGGAACGGAACTCGATAGCCACTTCTCGAGCACCTTCGATTTCGTAGATGGATTTTACAGTATCTTCTGTGCTGATGAAAGCTTCGTAAGCGGAGTCAAACATCAAAATCGCATCATTATCTTTACACCATTTGATCCATTCTGCCAAACGAGCACGGCTTAAAACAGTACCAGTGGGATTGTTAGGCGAGCAAAGATATACGATGTCTACACGTTCAGACGGGAATTCTGGAGAGAAGTTATTTTCTGCGTAAGTAGGAAGGTATACAACCTTTTGGAAAATGCCATCTACAGCTTCACCAGTACGACCACCCATAACGTTGGAGTCAAGGTATACTGGGTACACTGGATCAGTGATGGCAATGATATTATCTTCGCTGAATAACTCTTGGATATTACCAACGTCAGATTTTGCACCATCGGAAACGAACACTTCGTCAATAGCGATATCTACACCCAATGGTTTGTAATCGCCATCAATAATAGCCTGACGCAAGAAATCATATCCTTGTTCGGGGCCATAACCTCGGAATGTTTCTGCTTTTCCCATTTCTTGAACAGCTTTACTCATAGCGTCGATAATTGCTGGAGCAAGAGGTAATGTAACATCGCCGATACCAAGACGAATGATGTCTGCATCTGGATGAGCTGCTTGATAATCTGCAACCTTTTTAGCGATATTCGCAAATAAATAAGAACCTTGTAGGTTTAAATAGTTTTCATTAATATTAGCCATGATGACTCCTTTTTATAATCAGATTTCTCTATATATAGTAAATTATATAGAATAATGACGCAAGGATTTTCTATAGAATTTTTGCTTAATCTAAAGAGTGTAAATATTTTTAATATAAAAGACTATAATATGAGGAAATTATTACTCGTTGATTGTATTAAAGTAAAAATATAGGAAGATAATATTCGCATAGAATTTTATTTCTTCATTATTTACTCATAAAAAGTCCACTGATATAATGAATTTATAATAATACATTGATCTATTGTGTATGATATGGGGTAATTTTAGTAGTTATGTGCAGTGAGGTAAATTGCTATTAAGGGAGGCATTTATAATGTTAAAGTCTAAAGAAGTATATGAATTTATTTGCAAAGGTATTAATCGAAAAGATAAAATTGATGAGTTTGAAACCCTTTTTGGGCAACCTAAGAACGATACAATAGAAGATACTGTTAATATAAAAAAAGTAAAGCCAAAAGATAACGATGGGGATATAAAAAGATTTGCAGCAAATTTTTATAAGGCATCTATTGTAAATTATAAAGGCTATGCACAAGGCGCGTCGCAAACGGACAAAAACCGCTATAGTGAAGCTATTGCCAGTACTCTTTTATCAAAAAATCTTTTAAAGACATGGACAGACTTAACGCCTGTACGATCTAATCATTTTGATACAAAGCATTCTCCTTCTGAAATAGTAGATATGAAAAAGCTGCAAGGCACAAATCGTAAAGAAGAAATTTTAGCGAAATTGTTGTTTTATCAACGTAAGGTTGATGGATTAGGTTATATTTTTGATTATCAAACACCATTAAAGGAAACACAAAATGATTCTTATGGAAAAATAGATTTATTAGGCTATAACACTGATGACGAATGTTATTCTGTAATTGAATTAAAATATCGTCCATCTGGTAGTGAGGAAACTTTACTACGCTGTATTTTAGAAGCTTATACATATTATAAGTTGCTTGATTTAAAACAGATTAAGGCTGATGTTGCTCACGAGGGTATAAATAACTTAAAGAAATTATCTGAATATAAACATACAAATGAAGCCGAGTTAGTTGTTTTGTTTGACGAAAAGTCTTGTATAAAAGAAGATGGTGGGGATAAAACAAATTTGATGCTTCGTATCGTTTCAAATGAACCAAATGAACCTAACTATCCATCTAAAACTGTTGTGTCAGAACAGTATAAAGAGTGCCAGGAATTAATTAATCCAAGTAAAAGAAAAGAATTACGAGCTTTATGTGAGGCTATATTAAAACAAGAGTCTAAATTGAAACAAATTCGATTTGTTGTATTACAAGCTCAAAAAGTAAGTAAATCGCCTTATAAAAATAAAGTAGATAATTGGTCAGAAAATTTGGATCGTTTATATCGAGCAGAAACATTGCTTACCATTTCTAAGTAAAGGTTGAATATGAATATTGTTGTTCATCGTGGCACACATCAGATTGGTGGTAGTGCTATAGAAATTAGTACAGCATCTACTCGCATTATGTTAGATTTTGGTAATGAATTAAGTTTAGATGAAAAGTACACACCTATAAATCTTGATATAGAAGGCGTTACAAAAGGAAAGTTGGATTGTGACGGTATTGTGATTTCTCATTATCATATGGATCACTTAGGCCAACTAACCTCTGCACTATCAGAAATTCCATTATATATGGGTGAATTAAGTAAGGAAATCGCGCTAATAGGTGCTGAGTATCAAGATAGAGGTTTATACTTGCGCTTATTAGGTGCTAATACATTTCGTGGGGGAGAGGCTTTCACTATTGGTGATATACGGATTAGGCCTTTGGTTATTGACCATAGTGCCGCTGATAGTTATATGTTTGTTATTGAGGCTGAAGGTAAACACATTTTATATACAGGTGATTTCCGGATGCATGGGCTGCGTCAACATGTATTAGAGAAGTTAGTTAAGACCTATATAGGTGAGGTTGATGTATTAATTACAGAAGGAACTTCATTATCTAGAGATGCCAATGACCCTATAGCTGAAGTAGCTGTATTAGATGATATTTCTTCTTATATTCAAGACGGAAAATATGTTTTTGTTATGTGTTCTTCTACGAATATTGACCGTATTATGGGGATTTGGCAGAATATGCCAACTGATAAAGTACTCATTTGTGATGCTTATCAGAAAAGAATATTAGATACTGTGATTAATAATGTATATTATGAAAGTTCTTTGTATCGTAGACATGATAGCCCATTAGTTATTGATAAAGGAAGGTATCCTAAATACTATATGGAACATGGATTTGTATCTTTAGTAAGAGGGACAGAAAATTTTATTTCTAAAATTAAAGAGTTCCCTAAAGATGATGTACGTATTATATATTCCATGTGGACAGGATATATTGAGGAGAATTTAGCATTGAAAGAATTGTTAGATATATATACATCTTATATATGTCATGCCAGTGGTCATGTCTCAAAGGACGATTTAGTTCAGTTCATAGAAATGGTTGATCCTGATATTGTTATTCCGGTTCATACTGATATCCCTGAAAAACTAAAGAGAATACTACCTAATAGAAATGTTTATGTCGTTAATGATAAAGAGCCATTTATCATATAATTCCTTTAAGAAATTCTATTTATGTTGTATAATAAGTAAAAAGAGAGCCATCAACGTGTGGTAGCGTTAGGCTCATCTTATAAACAGTTTTAAGAGGATTGCCTAGCGTGCGAGTATTTTGAATACTCTGTTGCGTTAGGCTTTTGTCTTTACACTATTTGAATAGTGCAAAGAGTGATATTGCTATAGACCAATTTTTGCGTAGTATTTTACTACGCTTTTTTGTTGAAAAATATCAAAACTATATAGGATTAACTTTGTTTTTGATATAATCTAAATAAATACATATTATAGTGCGATTTTATATGAAAGTGGTGTCTTTATGCTGACGATTAGCAATAAGGGATGGCTTTTTACTTCTATATTAAGTGCTTTGATGGCGTTTACATCGTTATCAACGGATATTTATTTGCCTGCTATGCCTGAGATGGGGCGTGACCTTAATGGTGATGCGGAGCTTACGTTGACCGGGTTCTTAATTGGCTTTGCGCTAGCCCAGCTTTTTTGGGGCGCCGTTAGCGATAAAATTGGTCGTAAGAAGCCACTGATTATAGGGATAGTTTTATTTATTATTGGTTCTGTAGGTTGTGCCTTGAGTTCCTCTATGATGGAGTTATTGGCTTGGCGTGTGTTTCAGGCCTTTGGTGCCTGTGTAGGACCGATGCTATCGCGGGCTATGATTCGGGATTTATATGGTCGGACTGAGGCGGCTAAAATGTTGTCTACATTGGCCATTGTTATGGCCATAGCGCCTATAGCAGGCCCAATGTTAGCCGGACATTTACTTGTATGGTATACATGGCATTCTATATTCTGGTTGCTTGTTGGTATAGGGCTTTTAATGCTCGTTGCCGTATTAGTGCTTCCGGAAACACATCCCGTAGAGAAGAGGAGCAAAAAGTCCATAGGTCATACCTACAATAACTATTGGATTTTATTGCGCAATAAGGGCTTTATGAAATATACCCTATGTGTGAGTTCCTTTTATATTGCCATTTATGCGTTCTTAACGGGATCGCCTTATGTATATATAGATGTGTATGAAGTGCCCAAAGAATATTTTGGTTATCTCTTTTCTGTTAATATTATTGGTGTTATGTTGTTAAGTGCCATTAATCGTCGTATTGTTAGTGCTATACGCCTTGATAGACTATTGAAATATGCCACACTATTTGCTGCTGTTTGTGTATCCGTTGTTATGGGCTTGATGTTCTTAGGTTACCATTCATTGTGGTTAATCGTTATTGGCTGTTTTTTATTCTTCTCCATGAATGGTATCATTGCCGCTGTAACTAATGCATTAGCTTTAGATAGAGCAGGTAGAATGGCTGGATCTGGGGCGGCACTATTAGGTGCCATGCAATATGGTAGTGGTATTGTGTCATCGTTGATACTTACCTTCTTACCAAATGATACGGCCTATCCTATGATGGGTGTAATAGCCATATTTGTAATTATCTGTGCTATGATTGCCTTTCCTGAGGATGAAAAATATAATCGTATATAATATTGGTAAAAGCAAGGGTTTTAATTTGAATCCTTGCTTTCATTATTTTTTTAGGTTATAATAGTAAGGCTTATTGATGGTAAGCACTTCCTACCCCTATGTGTCGATAGGGGCATTAGTCCGAAAGAGGAGGTGATTTTGTATGAACAAATACGAAGTCATGTTTATTGTGAAACCAGCTGAAGAGGAAGCAACTAACGCTGTTATTGAAAAAGTAGAAGCTTTAATTGCTCGTGTAGGCGGCACAGTAGAAAAGGTAGATCGTTGGGGCAAGCGTCGTCTTGCTTACGCGGTGAAGAAATTCACTGACGGTTTCTATGTATTGATTAACTTTGAAGCAGCACCTGCTGAAATCAAAGAAATCGATCGTGTATTGAAAATCAACGATGAAGTCCTAAGACATCTAATTGTTAAACACGAAGCATAATTAAAGCCTGGAGGAAAACATGAACTCTGTACAAATTCTAGGTAATTTAGCTCGTGATCCTGAAGTACGCTATACCAAAACTGGTCGTGCGGTAGCAACTTTTACAGTGGCTGCCACAAACACCTATATTGATTCCACAACAAATGAGACGAAAGAACAAACTGCTTTCATCAACTGCGTTGCTTGGGGTAAACTTGGTGAAGCGGCAGGCAATCTTCGTAAAGGCAGTCGTTGCTTTGTAGAAGGTCGTTTGCAAACTCGTTCTTACGAGACTCAGGACGGTCAAAAACGGTACGTTACTGAAGTAGTAGCGAACTTTGTGGGCCAATCCCTTGATATGAATACTAATTCTTTCGAAGGTGGGTCCAATTTTGATAGTTTCAGTACAGGCGGCGATGACGAAAACATCCCGTTCTAGTGTCAGGGACTCCTACTAATTCGAAAAGGAGGATTCGCAATGAGAAGAGATAGAGGCAGAAAGCCAAGAAGAAAAGTATGCGTTTTCTGTGCAGACCATATCGATCAAATCGACTATAAAGATGTTGCTAAACTTCGTCGTTTTACGACTGAACGCGGCAAAATCTTACCTCGTCGTATTTCCGGTACTTGCGCAAAACATCAACGCAAATTGACTACATCTATCAAACGTGCACGTGCAATTGCTTTATTGCCATTCACTGCTGAATAATTGATGAATCAAGGCGGTACAACCATTTGGTTGTGCCGCCTTTTTGCTATACAAAAAAAGGAGCTATTCGTTGGATAGCTCCTCTTTGTTATACAGCTCTATATTTTTTAGGTGATTCACCCTTTTCAGCGGCTTCTTTATCGGCGCGCCATTTGCGTTCGAAATACTTATGATACTCTATGGGAATATCATCAGGTGTAGCTGTTTCGTAAAAACTACAAGTACCTCGACGTCGTGCTTCTTCATAGAACCAGGTTTTAAACTCTAGCATGGATAAGCGGGCTTGTAGGTGCTCAATTTCTGCTAGCACACGATCTCGTTGATTTCTAATAATAGATAATCGATCGTTGATGCGGCTATCGCCTTCAACGCAGCAGTCGATAAAATGTTTGATTTCTTTTATAGGCATACCCGTACGTTTCATACATTCGATTAATTCTAGCCAATCCATATCTTCTTCGCGAAATATACGGATACCTCCACTAGAACGTTCTACGAAGGGCAATAAGCCCTCCTTGTCGTAATAACGCAAAGCAGAGGGGGCTATGTTTAGTTTTTTTGCGATTTCGCCAACAGTATATGTCATTGAGCCTCCTAATATATATCATTTATAGATGGATATAAAAATTGTAAATGTAGGGCGTATTGACTTAAACCTAACTTTAAGTTTTATACTTGGTGCATACTTGAAGTATAACACTAGTTATTTTTAGTGACAATCTTTATAATCTTTATACTATTTGATGTATAGTGATTGTAGTTGAAGTAATTATAATTTGTATTGAAAGGATTACCATGAACTTAATTGATATAAAATCCCCAGCCGATTTAAAAGGCTTATCCATTGCTGAATTAACAGATTTGACAGCACAAGCTCGTCAAGCTCTCATGACAAAGGTTTCTGAGCACGGCGGCCATTTTGGTCCACCTATGGGTGCAGCAGAAATGATTATGGCCTTGCACTATGTATTTAATTCTCCTATAGATAAAATCGTATATGATGTATCCCATCAATCGTATGTACATAAAATGGTTACAGGACGGGCCTTAGCATTTCTAGATCACGACCATTATGATGATGTAACGGGCTATACAGATCCTACTGAAAGCGAGCACGATTTCTTTAATATTGGTCATACGTCCACATCTATCTCCTTGGCATCTGGCTTAGCTACTGCTCGAAATTTAAAGGGAGATTCTGAAAATATTATCGCTATCATTGGTGATGGTTCTTTATCTGGTGGGGAAGCCTTTGAAGGCCTTGATTATGCCGCAACATTAAACAGTAATATGATTATTATCGTCAATGACAATGACCAATCCATTGCAGAAAACCATGGTGGTTTGTATCGTGGCCTTCGTGAATTGCGCGAGTCTAATGGTGAAAGTTCTAACAATATCTTTAAGGCTCTTGGTCTAGATTATCGTTTTGTAGCAGATGGTAATGATTTGGAAACCTTGATTGATGTATTTAAGGATGTAAAAGACATTGATCATCCAATCGTGTTACATATAGTTACTCAAAAAGGTAAGGGCTATGCCATTGCAGAGCAAAATAAAGAAGCCTTCCATTGGACAATGCCCTTTGATTTAGAAACAGGCAAACCAAAAGAAGAGGAGAATGGTCCAACGTATGCTGGTACCATCGCTAATTACTTGATGGAGCAAATCAAAGTAGATCCAACTGTGGTAGCTATTAATGCGGGCACACCAGGTGGCTTTGGTTTTACTCCAGAATGGCGTAAGGTAGCAGGCAAACAATATATCGATGTAGGTATTGCAGAAGAACATGCCATCGCAATGAGTTCTGGTATTGCTAAAAATGGTGGTAAACCAGTATTTAATGTATATAGTACATTCTTACAACGCACTTATGACCAATTGGTGCAAGATCTTTGTGTGAATAATAATAGTGCGGTCATTATCAATCATATGGCATCTGTATATGGAATGAATGATGTAACGCATTTAGGTTTCTTTGATATTCCTATGCTTACTAGCATTCCTAATTTAGTATACTTAGTACCTACTAATAATGAAGAGCTATTGGCTATGACTGAATATGCTGTGCATCAACACGAGCATCCTGTAGCAATTCGTGTTCCTGTAGGTGAATTCACAACTACAGGTGTAGCGGATACAACGGATTATAGCATCTTGAATAAATCTGAAGTGACTCGCCGTGGTGAAGGGATTGCTTTATTAGGTCTTGGTAATTTTTACCATTTGGCTAATCAAGTGGCCGATGAATTGGCTAAAGAGGGTATTCATGCAACTGTAGTAAATCCTAAATTTGCGTCTGGCCTTGATGAAGAACTACTAGAAGAATTGAAAGCAAATCATTCTGTAGTATTTACGTTAGAAGATGATGTAGTTGAAGGCGGTTGGGGCCAGCGTGTAGCTAGTTTTTATGGACCATCTAACATGCGTGTTAAGAACTATGGTATTGCTAAAGAATTTCACGATCGTTATGATGCAACTGAATTGTTACGAGAAAATGGCGTTTCTTTAGAACAAATTGTGACTGATGCAAAACAAGTTTTATCTGTTTAGTTTGATAAAATATTAAATAAATAATTCTTTGTAAATACAGTAGAAATCTGGAATTGGCAGATTTCTACTGTGTTATTTTTTTATTTGTTCAATTTCATTCTATAATTAAGTGTAGTTTATAAATATATAATTTTTATAGATAAATATATATAATTTATTAAAAGATTATAGATTTTTTTCGAATAGGACTATAAAAATTAGATGAAGTATTATATAATAATATCTACAGTATGTATTACAGTAGAACAGTAAAATAAATCCATTGATAATATACGCTACTATTGCAGTATTATACAATTAGTATTAATGATAAGGGAGATTGTAAGACTTTGAAAAGAGTATTAACCTTAACATTAGCCGTGGCCATCGTTGCCGGTGGCTATATGTTTGAGGCTAATGGGGCGGGAGAACAACCTTCTAAACAGGCACCATCTATATCTGAGATAAATATATATACGCCAAAAGAGCTTAATGCACGTCAGAAAGACTTGGTTGAAATCGGCCGCTATACTGCGTCTGGTGATCAAGGTGCATTAAAGAGTGTAATTGCATCTGCTATTGAGCGAGGCACGTTGACGCCGCAAGAGGTGAGTATTGCCATTCGTCAGCTTTACTCTGCTGCGGGCTTGAAACAAATGAATGCTGCTTTAGCTACATTTGATCAATTACGTGATGAACGCCCTGAGTTTGGCGATGAGTACGAAAAATTGGTTCCAAAGCAAACAGGACTTAGTGCTTTATTGGGGAATGGCACTAATGGGGCGCCTTTAACAAAGCCAAAAGCTGAGGAAACAAAAGAAGGGGTTCAATATAATACGTTCCGTATGAAAAAACCAAAACCTCAAAATCGTAATCGTTCACGTTTAGGTAAATTGGACCGTGAATTGGTCGCTGCGGCAGCACTAGGTACTCGAGTTGGTAAAAATAATCTTTTCACTGCAGCTGAAAAGAGTTTATCTGAACTTGGCCTAAGTCAATATCAAATTGAAAATTTAGAAGCTATGATTTTCCAATAAAATGTAGACCTACTTCTTTCGGAAGTAGGTCTTTTTTTTTTGCTTCTACTTTCACAGTTTTAATGATTAGGGTTAAATCCATAGAATGTAATTGACGTTTAAGGTCCCCTTTTCTATAATTAATAAGATAGGTATATGACCTGTAATAATAAATATAAACAAATATAAATATATTATTAAAATAGATGTAAGGAGAAAGTATGCGCCTTCGTAGAAAACCATGGATTGATGAAGCTATCCACGAATATGACTCTCACATCATTTTGTCTGGACAAGAAGAGTTTAAAGGCAAGTGGCGTGAATTATTTGAACATCCTGAGTACCCATTATATATGGAACTAGGGACGGGGAAAGGTCGCTTTATTGCGGGGATGTCTGAAGCGTATCCAAATGCTAACTTCGTAGGTTTTGAAGTACAAATGGGTGTTATCTATTATGCAGCACAAAAAATCTTTGAAGGAGAGCGAAACAATGCAAAGGTCTCTCTATTTGATATTGCAGGTATCGAAGAGATAGTGGCACCTGGAGAAGTTGATCGTTTCTATATTAACTTCTGTGATCCTTGGCCTAAGGCTAAACATGCAAAACGCCGCCTTACATATCACACATTCCTTGATCGTTATGCCCGCCTTTTGAAAGATGGTGGAGAAGTTCACTTTAAGACAGATAATGAAGGGTTGTTCATGTTCTCTCTTGAAGAGTTTAAAGCGTGTGGTTGGGAGCTTAAAAATGTAACGTATGATTTACATAGCACAGACCTTCCAAATGTAAAAACTGAGTATGAAGAGAAATTTAGTAAAAAAGGACAACCTATTTTTCGCTTAGAAGCAATTAAGCCAAAAGTTCAAAAGGAGGCTTAACATGCAAACACCGAATAAGGGGGATAGTCGGTGGGGCTCACTCTTTAAAAATGATTTACAAGGTATGCTCTTACCTATTCTTCTCATTACAATTATAGGCAGTGTAAATATCTTTAGTGCTACGTATATCAGCTCTATCTATGAAAATACGGGATTACTAGGATACTTTTTAAAACATATGACATTCTTGTTTTTGTCTATGGCGGCTGGTGTTATATTGTATCGTTACGATTACCGTAAGTTACAGAAGCCTCACATGTTGCAAAGAATTATGATTGCTACACTCATTGGTATGATTTTGGTTCTTGTGATTGGTGCAGTCATTAATGGTGCGCGTCGTTGGATTGTTATTGGGCCTGTATCGATTCAACCTTCAGAATTTGCGAAATTGGCTGCCTTGATATGGACGTCGGCTAAATTGAGTACCATGCGGAAATGGGGAAAACCAAAGCATACTAACCCTCTCATTAATTTACAAGGTTATTTTAGTGAACGTATAAGTTATATGTTGCCCATGTTAATATGGCCAATTATATTTGCAGGCTTAACAATCTTGCAACCAGATATGGGCACGACCGTACTGATTTTTGGCTTTTCCTTTGTGCTCATTTACTTAGCGGGCTTTGATGGAAAATTCTTTGGCGGAGCGTTTGCGATAGCTGGATTTCTTGGCTTTATTGCAGCTCGCATGTCACCATATCGCTGGGAACGTATTCAATCTTGGTTTGATCCTTGGCCTCATGCGCAGGATATGGGGTATCAAACAGTTCAAGGGCTGTTGGCCGTAGGTTCTGGCGGTATTTTAGGCGAAGGCTTTATGCAAGGTACATCAAAGTATTTTTACTTACCAGAAGCACATACGGACTTTGCCTTTGCTGTATGGGCCCAAGAAATGGGTTTCATTGGTGCAGTGTTTGTTGTCGTTCTGATTGCGGCTTTTACCTATTTTGGGTTCCGCATTTCTAATAAGGCTCGTGATGAATTCGGGAAATGGTTAGCAATGGGCATAACATTGCTTATCAGTGGTCAGGCTTTGTTTAACATCGCCATGGTATGCGGTATCATGCCTGTAACAGGGGTACCATTACCGTTTGTTAGTTATGGGGGCTCTTCATTATTGATGAATTTCATGGCTATTGGGTTGTTGGCAAGCATTGGTCGTCGTAATGTAGAAGGGGTAAAACAAGTTGGTACAGCTGAACCATTACCATCTTTGCGTGAAGAAACACAAAGTCGTTTTAAGCCTGCTGCTACGACGCGTACTAATAAGACAAATATGCCTGGACCGTTTAAACCACGGCCTTCTAAAAAGTCGACTCGTAGATAGACTAAATTTGAACGTTAATATCTAACGTATGTATCATAAGATAAATCTGTTTGTGTAAATTCATAGAGTATATTTAAGGACTGTACTATATGAACTTAGCATCGTTATATTGTGTGTGAGGAGAAATGATGAAAGATTATATTGATATTCAAGAACGCCCATCATGGGGCCGAATGTTACCACTTAGTTTTCAACATTTATTTGCCATGTTTGGCTCTACCGTATTGGTACCGTATTTATTAAAAGTAGACCCTGCAACAGCATTGTTTATGAATGGTATTGGTACATTATTATACTTATTCGTGTGTAAGGGTAAGATTCCTGCATATCTTGGTTCCAGCTTTGCTTTTATTGCGCCTGTAGCAGGTGTATTATCTGCTGGTCTTGGCTATGAAGCAGCAAAGGGCGCCTTCGTTATATTTGGTCTATCTTTTGTTATTTTATCTGTTCTCGTCCGTTATATTGGTACGCGTTGGATTGATAAATTATTTCCGCCAGCTGCTATGGGTGCTATCGTAGCGATTATCGGCTTAGAATTAGCGCCAGTAGCGATGAGTATGTCTGGCCTTATCGGTAATCAAGATTTAGGCATGAGCCATAGTCAAGCTGTTATTATCTCTATGTTTTCCTTAGTTGTTACCTTACTAGGAACTGTTGTGTTCCGTGGTTTCTTAGCTGTTATTCCTGTTCTTATTGGTGTTGTATCCGGTTATGTATTGTCTGCTGTGATGGGAGTTGTTGACTTCTCTGGAGTAGAAGCTGCTCCTTGGCTTTCATTGCCTCAGTTCTACGGCATGCCTGTGTTTGATATCAATGCGATTATCATGATTATGCCGGCGCTCTTCGTAGTATTTGCAGAGCATGTTGGTCATTTAGTTGTTACTAGTAATATCGTCGCTAAAGACTTGATGAAAGAGCCTGGTCTACAAAGATCCTTGCTTGGTGATGGCCTTGCAAATATTCTTTCTGGTTTCTTTGGTGCTACACCAAATACGACATATGGTGAAAACATCGGCGTACTTGCCATTACTCGTTGTTTTAGCGTATGGGTAATTGGTGGTGCTGCAGTTCTTGCGATGATTATATCCTTTGTTGGTAAAGTGGCAGCACTTATTCATGCTATCCCAGTACCTGTTATGGGCGGGGTTTCTATTCTCTTGTTCGGCATTATCGCAGCATCTGGCTTGCGTATGCTTGTAGAACGTAAGGTGGATTATACAAACCCTGTTAATATGATTCTTACATCCGTTATCCTTGTAGTAGGTCTTAGCGGCGCAGAACTTGCTGTTGGACCTGTAGTGTTAAAAGGGATGGGGCTTGCTACTGTAGTAGGTATGGCGATGAGCATTTGCTTATTGATCCTTCAAAAAACAGGCGTTGGCAACGACCAATTGAAAAAAACAGAAGTATAACCTTATACGACTTCGAGCTCTTGGCATAGAACCTTGAGATTAAAGTAAATTGACTTGTATTCAATATAATAAACGACTACTGAATCAGATTGTATCTGTGAAAGTAGTCGTTTTTATTTAGTGTCTTTATAATTTATCCTCAATATTGTATAATGAACATATAAGTTGCATAAAATTAATTATAGAGAGGAGGGCCTATGGAGTTTTTAATATGGATGGCTATCGGTGTTTCCTTGATGGCTGTAGAACTCGTAGTACCAGGCGGTATTTTAGGTCTTATCGGTTATTGCGCATTCCTTTGGGGCGTTTATGTAGCTCTTGGGGAAGGTACGGTAGCATTGTATGCCGTACTAGGATTAACAGCCTTGTTAATTGTCATTATCATCGTGTTCTTTAATCACTTTGAAAAGACTTGGATAGGCAAATTGTTTACTTTAGGGCAACGATCTACGACAAAAGCTGGTTATATATCTAATGATGTATTAGAAGATTTGGCTGGCAAGGAAGGCGTAGCTCATACAACACTACGCCCTGCAGGTATTGCTAAAATTAATGGTAATTTGGTAGATGTTGTGACCGAAGGTGACTTCATCGATGCCGGTTCACCTATTGTGGTACTTCGCGTTGTAGGTGGCCGCAATATTGTTAGAAAGCGTGATTAAGCTTTCGCAACATCGTTGTAAATAATGGAGGTTATTATGGATGTAGGTATTTTAATTTTGATTCCCATTTTGCTGATTGGTATTATGGTATTCTTATATGTTGTGCCATTAGGGCTTTGGGTATCTGCTCTAGCAGCGGGCGTTAACGTAGGTATCTTTACACTTGTAGGTATGCGCTTACGTCGTGTAAATCCGTCTCAAATCGTAATGCCTTTGATTAAAGCTAATAAAGCTGGTCTTGATGTGAATGTAAATCAGTTGGAAGCGCATTACCTAGCTGGTGGTGACGTTGACCGCGTTGTAGACGCTTTGATTGCCGCTGAACGGGCATCTATTCCATTGACCTTTGAACGTTCCGCAGCTATCGACCTCGCAGGTCGTGATGTATTGGAAGCGGTTCAAATGTCCGTTAATCCTAAGGTTATTGAAACTCCAATTATCTCTGCAGTAGCAAAAAATGGTATCGAATTGAAAGTTCGTGCTCGTGTAACTGTACGTGCTAATATCGATCGCCTCGTTGGTGGTGCTGGTGAGGCTACAATTATTGCCCGCGTAGGTGAAGGTATCGTTACGACCGTAGGTTCCTCTGAAGAACATACAGATGTATTGGAAAATCCAGATCACATTTCCCGTACTGTATTGGGTAAAGGCCTTGATGCGGGTACTGCATTCGAAATCTTGTCCATCGATATCGCTGACGTAGACGTGGGACGTAACATTGGCGCTCAATTGCAAACTGACCAAGCGGAAGCGGATAAGAAAATCGCTCAAGCTCGTGCGGAAGAACGTCGTGCAATGGCTGTTGCTACAGAACAAGAAATGCGTGCTAAAACACAAGACATGCAAGCTAAGGTTGTGGAAGCACAAGCTGAAGTCCCTAAAGCATTGGCAGAAGCTTTCAGAAATGGTAATCTTGGCGTTATGGATTACTACAATATGAACAATATTATTGCAGACACTAAAATGCGTGAAAACTTAGCAGATGGTGAATAGGAGTAGCTATGGACTCTATTTTGTCTTCAGTGCTATCCATCTTTTCGCATAATCCAATCTTTGTTTTAGGTATCATAGCGTACATTGCTTTTTCCATTATAAAAAATAAGAATACTGAAGAGTCTGAAGAGTATGATGAGTATGAAAGCTCTAGTGGCGGAACTTGGGAAGATATGGAGCGCGAATATGGCATCTCCATAGAACGCAAGGTAGATGAACCGTCTATGGATGATTTGTCTAAGGTTGATGACTTTTATCGGGACTCTTATGAAGATAAACCGATTGTAAATCAGCAACCAGAAGCACCATCGAAAACTATGGAGGACATACATTTCAATGAAGAGGCTGCAGCAGCTCAACGAGATATTGAAGCCTTATCAATGAAAAGTTCCAGTAGCACTCCAAGTTATACTACCAGTAAGACTCGCTTAGATAGAGAAGCTGTTACGGGGCCGACCTTAAGTGAAAGACTAGCTGAGTTTAAACGAGATAAAGTAGCTAAAGAGGGGCAAGTTCTTATTGAAAATGTAGGCATTACAACTGCGCCTACTGCTCTAGCTGCGACTTCAACTCGCGGTCGTAAATCTAATCATGCTTTAAAAGAGGGCATGAAATGGTTCATCATTTTAAGTAAACCTAAAGCTCTTGAACGTAGATACCGTTAATGAAGTAATCTATTTATAAGTGTATAAACCAATTATGGTTTTATTGGAATATAAATAATAATGGATTGTGCACTGATGTGGTATAGCAACCATACTGTCACATATCATAATGTGGGGCATATAATTACATATTGAAAGAGGTTCCTATTGGTCACCTATGTGACTATTAGGAACCTCTTTTTTATTGTTTTTTCCTAGTGAAACTTTCACAATAATAGGGGAAGGAGTTCGTTTATAAGGAAAGGTAAAATTATGTATCGAAATGTGCGTGTTATACCAAAACAGTTGTTGTACCAATTATATATAGAGAAGCAATGGAGCGTTCGCGATGTGGCGGATTATTTTCAATGTAGTGTTGATACCATCATGCGCCGTATGAAAGCGTACGATATCGAACGGAGGCCTCTGAAGAAAGAAATCAATATGGTCCATGTACAAGCTTTGTATGAGACCGGTAAGTGGTCGCTCCATTCATTAGCAAAGCGTTATGATGTGTCTATTACGACGATAGCGAATCGCTTGAAAGAATATGGATTGGCTTGTCAGCAATCAAATAAAAACGTCTCTATAGATGTAGTACGTATATGTAGGGCTTATAAAAGTGGAAATAGTACAGATGCCATTGCTCGTATGTATGGTATATCGCGATGGAAAGTTCACCATGTATTGCGGCATATGGGGAATTGCTTACTTCCTAAAGTTCGAAAGCCTATGCGCGTAGAGGAGATGGCTTATTTATATATTCATCATCACATGAGTACAGATGACATTGGCCTAGCTTATGGGATACGTGGTTCTACAGTGGCAATTTATTTGCGAGAGCAAGGTATAGAAATAAGGGCAAATACTCTTGATCTAGACGAAAATAAGATTAAAAAACTCCGTGCTCAAGGTTATGGAGTTGCAAAGATTGCACAGGCGATGGGTTGCTCTACCTCTGCTGTGCGAAAGCGTCTAGCTATGAAAAAATATATCTCTCCTTGATGTAGTGTGGTAGATACTATATACTTAAATTTATACAATGATGGGAGGAATATTATGCTCGAAATTATATCTGCTTTAACACCGTTTTTATTACTGGGCTTAGTGGCTGCTGGTTTATCTCGCCTTTCTGGGGTAGCCTTATCTATGGTTGTAGTACCAACTTTATTGATTTGGGGTGCCACTGCGGTTGACGTAATCGCCTTTATGTTGCTCTTTGTGGTGTACAACAACTTCACTATGGAAACACAAGATATTCGTTTAGATTATAAAGATCTTGTCTTATTCCCTAAATGGCGCTTGTGCATTCCCTTTATTTTGAGTTTGGTGAGCGCTTTCTTTGTTCCTGCTGCAGGCATTGCTGTTTTTATGGCTTGCTTTGTTTTAGAGTTATTGGCTACTGTGTATAAACGCATTCCTGAAAATAAACGACCTCGTTTACAGCGCGTAATAGTAGCATCGATTTTGAGTGCTGTTGCAACAGCTGTAGGTGCTTATATAGGTCCTAAAATTCCTAGTGAATTCTACTTTGTCTGTGTAGGCGTAGCCATTTTAATCGTTACGGACTTTGCATGGTATGCCGGCAAGCATAGAGATGCTTTTAGAAACGTATGGGATAGCATTTGGGCTGGTTTTAATATATTCTTAGGCATGTTTGGCATAGAGGCTTCATATTATCCAGCTGCACTTACGCGATCTATTCCAAATCCAATGGATCGCATGTTGCCTATGGTTACTGTAGTAGGTGGCTATGCAGGCCTTATGGTAGTATTCGGCTTTTATAACATTTTTTCTATACCGTCTTTAATTACGGCCATCGGTGCTGCTATAGGGATACGCCTCTTTGGTATGTATGAATTCCCTCGAAATGGCAGTTTCTCTTATTTGGCAATCGGTTTTGCCGTGGCTGCTGTAATTTGCTTGTACCTCGTATCTCCGACACCAGTTGGTTTTGATCATATTAATACCTTGGTTTCTCAACCAATTGGTCAATAATGATAGATAATGTAAGTCTGTTGATATATTTTAATAAGTTCTTTAGTTGCTTTTACATAGGAGCCAATTGGATTATAATGTGTGATGTATCTCATATATTGTATTGAAAATTAAGTTCATATTAGAATGTGAAAGGAGTTGATGCTATATGGCAGAAACAATTGAAACAAGACCATTCCCTCCATTCTTACCAAAGAAGGCAACAGTCATGATGATGGGCACATTTCCTCCAGAACAATCAAAACGGGCTATGGAATTCCATTATCCAAATTTCCAAAATGATATGTGGCGTGTATTTGGCCTCGTATTCTTTGATGAAAAAGATCATTTTAGAAATGGTGAGGAAAAAGCGATGGATCCTGAGAAGATCAAAGCCTTTTTGTCTGAAGCTGGAATTGCATCTTGTCCTACTGTTTTGAAAGCTATTCGCGAAAAAGGGAATGCATCTGATGCATTTCTTAAGGTCGTTGAACCAGTTCCACTTGCAGACGTACTGGAGCAAATCCCTGACTGTAAGCATATTGGTACAACAGGCGGCAAGGCTACGGAGATTTTATTGAGCCTTTTACCAGAAAAGGTTAAATTACCTAAAACTGGTGAAACAATTCCTTTTGTATTTAATGGTCGGGAATTGACATTGACACGTTTGCCATCTACATCACGTGCCTATCCGTTGAGTCTACCGAAAAAGGCTGAAGCGTACAAGAATTTCTTCAAAGCTTGTGGTCTAAAAACAAAATAAATATTTAAAGTAGCACCTTTAATAGTTGGCTTTGAGTCTTTTGGTCTCATCTGTCGCTATTGAAGGTGCTTTTATATCGTAAAAATATATGAGGTATTAAAATGGAAATTAATGCATATTTATTGTGAATATGTAGTTTGTTATAAATAAAATTGATGAGATATATAATATTTTAATTCTTGTTTTTTATAATGAGAGGTTTATAATTAACCGTTGTCGCAAACTGGTTGACAATAATTTAAAAAATGGAGTTGATAATATGGATAAGGCTAAGGAGGCCTTGTGGACAAAATCCTTTGTCCTTGATACTTTGATTAATTTCTTAGTATTTTTAATTTATTATTTATTAATCGTTATTATTGCGGTTGTAGCAAAAGATAATCTTCATGCTACGGCTAGTCAAGCGGGACTTGCTGTTGGTATATATATTATTGGCACCGTTGTAGCCCGTTTGTTGGCAGGGCGGTTTATCAGTATCCTAGGGTGTCGCAAGATGCTCTATTTAGGGTTATTGATTTACTTGATTTCAACGGCTATGTATTTCTACACACCTAATTTACTAATGCTTGATAGTGTTCGTTTCTTAAATGGTTTTGCTTATGGTATTACATCTACTGCTACAAGTACTATCATAGCTGCTATTATTCCTACGTCACGCCGTGGGGAAGGGATTAACTATTATGGTTTATCTACCTCTCTAGCAGCTGCAGTAGGGCCATTCTTAGGTATCTTGATGCTTCATAGTCTTGGTTATGATTTCATCATCGCATTCTGTGTTGCACTTATCATCCTCTGTGGTATTGGCTCAGTAATCATGAAATTTAATGAACCTAAACTTGGTATCGAATCTGAAGCACATAAGGGCATTAGAATCTCGGACTACATTGAACCACGGATGAATTCAATCAGTCTTGTTTCCATTCTAGTCGGTTTTGCCTACTCTGGTGTTATTGGCTTTATGGCAGCCTACACAAAAGACCTAGATCTTATTATGGCAGGTACCTTCTTCTTTGTTGTATATGCTGTAGTTATTACTATAACAAGACCATTGCTTGGCATTGTGTTTGATATGAAAGGGGAAAACTTTGTTCTTTATCCTTGTTTTGTATCCTTAGCACTTGGTATTTTCTTATTATCCATCGCTCACTCCACATGGCTTGTGCTTTTATCGGCTGTGTTTGTTGGCCTTGGATATGGTACATTTATGTCCAACGGACAAGCTGTTACTGTTAAAATAGTACCTGTTCATCGTATTGGTGTTGCCACATCCACATACTTCATTGCCTTGGACATGGGGCTAGGCTTTGGCCCCTATATTTTAGGCGCTGTTAAAGAGGTTGTAGGTTATACTAGTATGTTCCATGTAACCGTTGTTGTGGCGCTCCTTGCACTAGTTGCTTATTATTTATTATATGGTCGTTATGTGGGGACTGAAAGAGATCTTTCTTTAAAAGCTCGCGCTGAAGAGGAAGAAATTAGAAATCGTAAGCGTAATAATAAGCTTGCGTAATATGTAAATTAAAAGGACTATACGAGCCTAGGCTCGTATAGTCCTTTTTGTTATCTACTACTGCTTTGCTAATGCTATTATTTTTCAATATTTACAATATTAACGATAACTTCAACAGCTTTTTTCATATCATCGATACATGCAAATTCATGACGACCATGTAGGTTTTCTACGCCTGTAAAAATATTGGGTGTAGGAATGCCCATGAAGGAGATTTTAGATCCATCTGTGCCACCGCGAATAGGATCACAAATAGGTGTAATCCCAGCTTTTTCCATTGCTGCTTTGGCTACATTTACACATTCCATATTGTCTTTGATGATATCGTACATGTTGTAGTATTGGTCTTTTACAGATACTTCACATACTTCACGACCATATATTTCGTTCAATGTTTGACCTGCTTGTAAGAAGAATGTTTTTTTTGCTTCAAACAATTCCTTATCATGGTCGCGGATAATGTAGTTCATTTTACCGCTATCTACTTGTGTTTCCATGCTCATGAGCATAAAGAAACCTTGGCGACCACAGGTGTGCTCAGGAACAGCTGCTCCTGGCAATAAAGCGTCAAATTGCATAGCTAGTTTAGCACAGTTGATCATAATGCCCTTGGCTGTGCCTGTGTGAAC
This sequence comes from Veillonella sp. AF36-20BH, assembly GCF_003602765.1. Lineage (NCBI taxonomy): Bacteria > Bacillati > Bacillota > Negativicutes > Veillonellales > Veillonellaceae > Veillonella > Veillonella sp. AF36-20BH. Next base: position 31,238 of record NZ_QTLR01000004.1, on the reverse strand, counting down.
AGAAACACCTTTCAGGGTAACGGTACCGCCTGCGGCATTAAAGGTTTCGTATTCAAGTTGGCCTAGACTTTCACCATCGATAGTGTAAGCATAGTCTACAGGGAATTGTTTAACATCGAAGTGGTCTGCGCCAGTACCGATTTCTTCGTCTGGACCGAAAGCACACATGATTTTACCGTGTTTGATTTCTGGATGAGCTACGAGGTAGGCGAGAGCTTCCATGATTTCACAGATTCCGGCCTTGTCGTCACCACCGAGGAGTGTTAAACCGTCAGTTACGACTAAAGATTTGCCAATGTAATTTTTTAGATTTGGAAAGTCGGCACGTCGGGTGAAGATTTGGTGTTCTTCGTTGAGGCAAATATCACTACCATCATAGTTTTCTACGATACGAGGTTTAATATTTTCTGCATTATAATCAGCTGTATCCATATGGGCAATGAAGCCGATGGAAGGAGCTTTCTCATCAGTGTTAGCATGTAATGTGCCGATGACAAAACCATTTTCACGATTATAAATAACCTCATCTAAACCTATTGCCTTTAAATCGGGAACGAGCACATTCGTAGCAAAGTCTACTTGAGTTTGAGTACTAGGAATGGTTGTACTTTCCTCATTAGACCGTGTATTTATGCTCGTATAGCGTACAAAACGTTCGACCATTGATTCCATAATGAGCCTCCTCGTAAGTAAACATACGTGTTATACAGGGCAGTATACGATACCGTTACATAATAATAGAGATTCTTAATATACTTTCATTGTAGAACAGGGACGCCAAAAATGCAAAATAATTATTTATAGGGGGTGTGTTGTTTTATTCGCATAGTGCATAGAAAACCATTGAACCATGTGTAGTACCGTGTTAGTATAAAGGTGAATAGTTATACGTTTGTACTTTTTCTGTTAGGAGGTTTTATTATGTCGGACGAGGTTCGTTCCATTCCGCCCATAGAACCGGTGTTAGATCCTAAGAAAGATTACGTAGAGATTAACTCATATGTAGTCTTCTGGGGCTTGTTCTATGCGGCAGTTTTCACATTGGCTGTTGGCTATTTATGTTTGAAAATCGGTCAAACAGTAGATGCCTTTGCACCAGTATCTGTACTTGCTATGGGTACAGCAGTTATTTTAAAGCGGCAAAATGCTTTTGCCGAAACGGTACACATTCAAGCTATCGCTAGTTCTAGTACGAACACATTAGCAGGGGCTATGTTCTTCTTGCCAGCTCTTTATATCTGGAATGTAACAGATGTATCCTTTGTACAAATGGCGATTCCTATCATTCTTGGCGGCGTTTTAGGTGTTTTATTATGCGTTATGTTCCGTCGCTATTTCGTTGAGGAAATGCACTATGTGTATCCGTTCCCAAGTGGTCGTGCTGCAGCGGAAGTATTGATGAGTAATGAAGGTAGCAAAGCAAAACTTATGCTTGGCTCTGGTTTAATTGCTCTCGTGTATGACTTTATTCTTAATAGTTTAGGGTGGTGGCAAGAGGTTATTCGCACTGCTACCTTTAAGTGGGGGGCAGCCCTTGCAGATCAAACTAAGCTAACCGCAGCGGTAGATACTGATGCAGCATTGCTTGGCCTTGGTTATTTCACGGGCCTTCGCTATGCGGCTATCATTGCAGCCGGTTCCTTCTTCTCTTGGTTTGTATGTATTCCGATTGTGTACTATTTAGCGCCTGAACATATCATGCAAATTGGCGGCCATGCAGTTCCATTAGGGGAGGCCCCAATTCGTAAGGTATTCCTTGATTATGTTCGTCATATTGGTATCGGCATGCTCGCTATGGCAGGCATCATCGGTCTAATTACAATGTCTAAAGTGGTAGCAAATGTTGTTAAAAATGCAGTGCTTGACATCTTTAGTTCTAAAACTGTAGATGTTAATTTGCTTCGTACACAACGTGATGTACCTACATCTTGGATTGGTGCTGGCATCTTGTTATGTACAGTTTTATTTGCAGCATATTTCCATTTTATGTATGCTGAAAGCTTCGGACAAACAATTGTAGCGTTCTTAATCGTTCTTATTATGTCCTTCCTATTGTCTGTAGTGGGGATTAGCTCCATCGCTTATACAGGTACAGAACCAGTTTCAGGTATGACAATCTTTATGATTATCATCTCCGCTGTATGCTTAACCGCAGCAGGTATGACTGGTAAGGTCGGCATGATTGCAGTCCTCATGATGGCATCTTTTATCGGTACTACTATTGGGATGGCTGGTAACTTCATGTCTGAACTTAAGGTGGCACATATGACAGGTGCTACACCTAAGAAAATGGAACAATGGCAAATCGTTGGTACTATTCTTTGTGCCGTACTTTCTGTAGGTGTTATGATTCTTTTGAACGATGCTTATGGATTTGTAGGAGATCATGCATTAAATGCACCTCAAGCGAACGCTATGGCTGCCATCATTGAGCCAATGATGACTGGTGGTAGTGCTCAATGGCCTCTATACATGGCTGGCGCATTATTTGCAATTATCTTGTGGATGGTAAGAGTTCCACCATTGGCATTTGCTTTGGGCACATATTTGCCAATGGAAATCAACACACCATTACTTATCGGAGGTTTGATTGCGTATCTTGTACAAAATAGTACAAAAGACAAAGAATTGGCAGATCTTCGCTTCTCCAAAGGTAGTACAATTGCCTCTGGTCTCGTAGCTGGTGGTGCTATTGGCTCCTTGTTCAGTGCGGTGCTTCGCATTGCAGGTGTTGATGTATTTGCTCAAGCTTGGGTAGAAACACCTGAAGCGACATACCTCAGTATCGTAATGTATTTATTACTCTGTACGTTCTTGTACAAGGTAGCTATGTATATAAAAGCTAAACATGCTAAATAAATTACATACTATATATCCTAAATGAATTGAATAGCTTATTTATTCTATAAATAACCAGGAATCCTCCATTTTGGAGATGACCGCCTTTATCAAGTTTCATCTATGCTTGGTAAAGGCGGTCTTTTTATATACTTAGGAATGTTATTTTCGATATAGCTAAAAACTATATCAATTCAATACCTATTGGTATAGTTGGATTTATTGACCCGTACTATATCGAATGTTATCATAAAACTATAATACCTTTAGAGGTATTATTTTTATTATGCTCATAAGTGTAAGTATAAATATATTAGTTAATTAAGAAGAACTCTGTTTCTAGATAGAACGGAGAGAAGTAAGGGTAATAATATGAAATTTAAGAAAATAGCAGCTCTATTAGGGGCTTTCACCATTGCTAGTAGTTTATTAATCGCAGGCTGTGGTCAGGAGGGGAATAGTCAGAAGGCATGGCGCGTAGGTACTGATGCGACCTATGCACCATTTGGTTTTAAAGACAAAGATAGTGGTAAATTAGCTGGATTTGATATTGATATTATCAATGCGATTGCAAACGAAGAGGGCATAGAAGCAGATATTCAAAATCTAAACTTTGATGCGCTTTTACCAGCATTACAAAGTAACACCATCGACATCGCTATTTCGGATATGACTATTTCTGAAGAACGTGCAAAATCCGTTGATTTTAGTAAACCGTACTATATTGCAGGTAATGGTCTCGTTGTGAACATTGATAACACCAATATTAATAGCTTTAAGGATCTAGAAGGTAAACGCATTGGTGTATCCATCGGCTCTACTGGTGCAGAGATTGCTAGCAAGATTCCCAATGCCGATGTACGTCAGTTTAATATCATTGTCGATGCGTTCTTAGAATTGCAAAATAAAGGAGTCGATGTAGTTATCAATGATACACCAGTAAACGAATATTATGTTAATGGTAAGGGCAAAGGTATCGCAAAGGTTACTGGAGAGGACTATGATGCGGCACCACTAGGTATTGCTGTGAAAAAAGGCAATACAGAGTTGCTTAACAAAATCAATGATGGTTTGGCAAAGATCAAAGCAAACGGTAAATACGCAGAAATTTATAAGAAATGGTTTGGTAAGGAGCCTCCAGCAGAGGTATTAAAATAGTTTGTAGATAGTACCAGAATGTATTATTTGATATAATATGCTAGGTAAGCCTCGTGTTATAAGAGGTATGTATAGAATGGGTGGTATGATGGCTAAACGAAGTGCATTTTTAGATATTATTAAGGAAAAGGGCGCCCTCGTCTTAGATGGGGCTTTAGGGACCGAATTAGAGCGTTATGGCTGTGATATTCAACATAAGTTGTGGTCTGCTAAGGTTCTCATGGATCAGCCAGATATCATCAAGAAAATACATATTTCTTATTTAGCTGCGGGTGCCGATATCATTCAAAGCTCTGGCTATCAAGCGACAGTAGCAGGCTTTAAAGGTTTAGGTTATGGAACGGAAGAAGCGATAGAGCTCGTTAAACTATCTGTTCGTTTAGCCGTGCAAGCTCGTAATGAGTTTTTAGAAGCAAAGGCGAGTGGGGCGCTTACATTGCGTGGTATTAAACTTGGCGAAGAGACTCCTGAGGGGGTTAGATATTTTTCTGAAGGTGCTTTACCTAAACCGTTGGTGGCAGCCTCTGTAGGACCTTATGGCGCTTTCTTGGCTGATGGCTCTGAATACCGTGGTTATCCTGATGTGCAAACAGAATATCTAGAGATATTCCATATTCCACGGCTAGCATTATTCTGCGAAGAACATCCAGACATATTATCCTTTGAAACTATACCGTCTTATGCTGAAGCGATTGCTATTGCGAGAGCTATGTCTGATCCGTTTACATCAAAAGGTATTCCCGGGTGGATTTCTTTTTCCTGTAAGGATGGGCATCATGTTTCTAGTGGCGAAACCATTATTAAATGTGCACAAATGATCGATAAGGTACATCCTATTACGGGGATTGGCATTAATTGTACTAAACCGGAATATGTAGAATCCTTGATAAAAGATATTCGTACTGTTACAGATAAACCGATTGCTGTATATCCTAATCTTGGTGAAAGCTATGATAGTAAAACTAAAACTTGGTATGGCGATGCTGCATCATTTGTAGACTACGTTGAGGTATGGCGAAAAGCTGGAGCTGAAATCATTGGTGGCTGTTGTAGAACAACACCTGAAATTATCGGTGATATTGCAAAGAAAATTCACAACTAATATAGTGTGATATACAAAAAGCTATTCGAGTATAATTCGAATAGCTTTTTCTTTATATGCAAATAAAAAAGCAGTACGAAAGCACTGCTTTTACTATGGCGGAGAGACAGGGATTTGAACCCTGGGTACGGGATAACCGCACACATGATTTCCAATCATGCTCCTTCAGCCGCTCGGACACCTCTCCATGTATTCTGCTGTGTAACAGGTACTTGTATAGTATATGAAAAAGTTAGATTTATGTCAAGCAAAAAAATAGTAGAATTATTGCATATTTACAAGGCTTTTAAAATACAATATTTGATTGCAATGATGGGGAATGATCGAAGGTTAAAACCTAATTTCGATTGTGTAAATTTGACATATAAACAGAAAAAGCCGCCTAAATAGGCGGCTCTTGTATTAGGAATTAGAATACGTCTTTAATTTCAGCAGCTTCAATGGATGCTTTAATATCGTCTGCCATTTTTTCAATTAATGGAAGATCTTCTTCTTTCAAAGAGGATTTGATATCTAGTGGTTCGGAAACGATTTCAATGTCTTTGAAGTCATTTTCGAAATGGGAAACCATTGTTTTCATCGCAGCGGAAGCCCAAGAGTGGTTACCAATGATGGATACTTTATGGTTTTGGAAGTTAAGGGCTTTTAATTCATGGATAAAGTTTTCCATAGTAAGGTATAGATTCAAGTTATATGTAGGTGCGATAGTTACCAAGTTAGTATATTTCCAAGCATCGGAGATGATGTAGGAAGCATTAGTTTTGGAAACATCGTAAATTCTGATATCTGTAACGCCACGTTTGGATAGTTGTTTAGCCAATTGTTGAGCAATAGCACGAGTATTGCCGTACATGGAACCAAAAGCGATAACAACACCTTTTTTCTCAGCTGTATAGCTGGACCAATGTAAGTATTTGTGCGTGATATATTGGATAGATTCAGGGGTGCGCCAGATTGGACCATGAAGTGGAGCAATGCGTTTGATATCAAGGCTAGAAATTTTGCGAAGCGCATTTTGTACTTGTGGTCCGTATTTACCAACGATATTTGTATAGTAACGGCGAGCTTCTTCTTCGTATGTAGCTACGAAATCGGTTTGATCAGCAAAGATATTACCATTAACTGTACCGAATGTACCAAAAGCATCTGCAGAGAACAATGTGCCTGTAGATTTTTCGTATGTACAAGTTACTTCAGGCCAGTGAACCATAGGCATAGTGTAAGAAACCAAAGTATGTTTACCTAAACAGATTTCATCGCCTTCTTTAATTTGATGGTATTGTTCTGGTTTTGGAGTGTTATAGAATTGCTCAAACATGCGGAATGTTGTAGCATTACCTACCATTTTACAATTTGGATACCGTTCCAATGTTTCCAATAATGTTTGGCAATGATCAGGCTCCATATGGTTTACGACGATGTAATCAAGTTCACGACCATTTAAGAGGTGAGTCAAGTTGTCGAAGTACTCTTCACGAATTTCAGCATCTACAGAGTCTACCACACAAGTTTTTTCATCGTCGATGAAATAGCTGTTATAGCTAACACCATTTGGAATAGGAAATAAGTTTTCGAAACGTTCTGTTGTCCAGTCATTACTACCAATCCAGTAGATATTATGAGTCATTTTCTGAGCACAATGCATAATAAAATCCTTTCTTAACCCACACTAGGTATGTATAGCTTTACATGAGAACTCATGTCTGTAAATATAGTATCAATTTATAATACTAATATTTTCGAAAAAAATCAATATTGAAAAAGCCTACTTGAAGAAGTAGGCTTTCACATGAAAGTTCATAGTGACCAATTATTTGAAGTATTTTACACCAGATGTAAAGATTGGCATTTCTAATTGGCCAGGAATATTTTTGCTAATACCGGCGCCACAGCGTTCGGAGTGTGCCATTTTGCCGAATACGCGACCATCAGGGCTATAAATACCTTCGATAGCAGCTACAGATTGGTTAGGATTGAAGCGACTATCCATGGAGGCGATACCATCAAAGTCTACATATTGTGTAGCAATTTGGCCAGTTTTATTGAACTCCAACACTTGTTGAGGAGACGCTATAAAGCGACCTTCGCCGTGAGAAATTGGTACTGTGTAAATTTCTCCAGCTTTAGCATCACTCATCCAAGGGGATTTTGTGGAAATAACTTTCGTATTAACCATGCGAGATAAGTGACGACCAATGGTATTGTATGTCAATGTAGGATGATCTGCAGTTAACGTTTCAATATGTCCACCAGGTAATAAGCCTAACTTGATGAGTGCTTGGAAGCCGTTACAAATACCTAATACAAGGCCATCTTGTTTGTACAAGAGGTTTTCTAAACCTTCTGCAAGGTATGGGTTGCGGAAGAGGGTGGCTATGAATTTACCAGAACCATCTGGCTCATCACCGGCACTGAAACCTCCTGGAAACATAAGAATTTGAGACTCTGCTAATTTAGCTTTGATTACGTCGATAGATTCTTTTAATTGTTCTGGAGTTTGGTTGCGGATAAGCACGATATCTGTTTCTGCACCAGCCCGTTCAAAGGCGCGAGCAGAGTCAAATTCGCAGTTTGTACCAGGGAATACTGGAATAAGAACTTTTGGTTTGGCACCTAGGGAGGTGCTGCGAGGTTTAGCGTGTTGATCATGAATGTAAGCGACTGCTTCACCAAAGCCGTTTGGTGCATGCATTGGGAAAATATCGTTTAGAGGTGCTTCATAAGCAGCTTGTATTTCTTTGAGAGAAACAGATTGTCCTTCCCATTCGATAACAGGTGTGGCTTGGGTTACACCGATAACTTTCACATCAGGTAACTCTAAAAGATAATTAACAGCTGTAATATCTACTTCAACGATGAAGGAACCAAGGGCTGGTTGGAAGATACCACGTTCAGCGTATTTATCGAATTTAACACCAATATTATTGCCAAGGGCCATTTTAGTGACTGCTTCAGGAATGCCGCCTTGATCAACTACATAGGCAGAGTAAACGCGACCTTTTTCAATTTGTTCTTGTAGTGTATCGCAGTTTTCTTTGAATCGATCCCAATCAGGGGTGTCATCGTATGTACGAGGTACATCGAAGAATACGAGGCGGTGATCTACACCTTTAAGGTCTTGGCTCACAATATTATCTACATGAGCTGTACCAACCGCAAAGGATACGAGGGTAGGAGGAACTGTAAGGTCCATAAAAGTACCGCTCATAGAATCTTTACCACCAATAGCGCCGATTTCAAGTTCTTTTTGTGCTTTATAAGCACCAAGTAAAGCTGCTACTGGCTTACCCCAAGATTCTTTAGAATTGAGGCGTTCGAAATATTCTTGTAATGTTAAGTATGCATCTTCACGACGACCGCCAAGAGCTACTAATTTTGCTACAGATAAAAGCACTGCATATTGCGCACCATGATAAGGGCTCCATGCAGATAACTCAGGCACAAAAGCGTGAGTCATAATACTCGCCGTTGTAGTTTCACCGTTTAGAACCGGTAATTTAGCAACCATGCCTTGGGTAGGCGTTTTTTGGAATTTGCCACCGAATGGCATGAGGACTGTATTGGCACCCACAGTGCTGTCAAAGCGTTCTGCTAAGCCTTGTTGGGATGCTGCATTTAAATCGGATACGGCTGCGAGCCATTTTTCCTTGAAGTTATCTGCACTAGCAGAACCACGTAAGAAGTAGGATCGATCTACTGGAGCTTTTACGATAGCTTCTTGTTGTTGACTAGCACCATTTGTATTTAAAAAGTCGCGGCTAATATCTACAATTGTTTCGCCATTCCAGTTCATAACAAGGCGATTTGTATTAGTTACCTCTGCCACAACTGTGCACTCCAAGTTTTCTTCGTCGCAGTATGCTTTGAATGCCTCTACATCAGAAGCAGCGATAACACAGGCCATGCGCTCTTGGGATTCAGAGATGGCTAACTCTGTACCATCGAGGCCAGCATATTTTTTAGGGACTAAGTCGAGATTGATTGATACACCATCAGTTAGTTCACCGATAGCGACAGATACACCGCCTGCACCAAAGTCATTACAACGTTTGATAAGTGTCGTTACTTCGCCACGACGGAATAAACGTTGGATTTTACGCTCTGTAAGAGCATTGCCTTTTTGTACTTCTGCACCGCATGTGGATAGAGAGTCAACGGTATGTTCTTTAGAGGATCCTGTAGCACCACCACAGCCATCACGTCCAGTTTTACCACCTAGCAATACTACCACATCGCCTGCAACTGGTACCTCACGGCGAACTTGGTTGCGAGGTGCAGCACCGATAACTGCGCCGATTTCCATGCGCTTTGCTACGTAGCCAGGATGGTAATATTCTTTTACTTCACCTGTAGCAAGGCCGATTTGGTTGCCGTAAGAGGAGTAACCACGAGCTGCTTCTTGGGTGATCTTTCTTTGTGGTAATTTGCCTTCTAACGTATCTTCAAGTCTTGTATGAGGATCGCCAGAGCCTGTGATACGCATAGCTTGGTATACGTAGGCGCGACCGCTCAATGGATCGCGAATACAACCACCTAAGCAGGTAGCTGCGCCACCAAATGGTTCGATTTCAGTAGGGTGGTTATGGGTTTCGTTTTTGAATAGTAACAACCATTCTTCAGTCTTGCCATTTACATCGACAGAGACGATGATTGTACATGCATTGATTTCATCAGATTCATCGAGATTTGTAAGTCCTCCAGCGTGGCGTAATTCTTTTACAGCCAATGTAGCCATGTCCATGAGGGAGCGAGCTTTTTTCTTAGTCGTGTAGAGCTCAGCACGGCCTTCCATATATTCTTCGAAGGCTTCCTTTATAGAACCGGTGAAGCGGCTGTCTTCAATGGTAATATCTGTTAACTCGGTCATAAAGGTAGTGTGACGGCAATGGTCAGACCAATATGTATCGAAGAGGCGAATTTCTGTAATCGTAGGATTGCGGTGTTCCACCTCTACGTATTGTTGTCTAATCATTTGAAGGTCTGCTAATGTCATAGCAAGACCGTAGTTTTTGATGAGCGCTTCTAAATCAGCATCGCTCATCGTAGTAAAGCCATCGATTGTTGCTACCGGCTTTGGATCTTCTAAATCGAGAGTCAATGTATTTGGTATGTCAAGGCTCGCTTCGCGGGAATCAACAGGGTTAATGTAGTATGCCTTGATGGTATTTTCTTGTTCTTTTGTAAAGGTACCTTCGATAGCATATACGCGAGCACAACGCACGATGTGGCCGGATGTAAGTGTGAGCATAGAAATACATTGCTCTGCGCTATCAGCACGTTGATCGTATTGACCTGGCACATATTCAACAGCAAATACAAAGCCTTGTACATTTGGAATTTCTTCTAATACAGTATCTACAGGAGGTTCAGAAAAAATTAAATTTTTAGCAGACTCTAGATCTTTTGCATCTAAATTTTCGATGTCGTATCGCTCATAGATAGTCACAGCTGTAGCAGGCATAGATAATTCCTGTTGTAAGGTTTGTAACATGCGTTGCGCTTCTAGGTTGAAAGATTCTCGTTTTGTTACGAATAATCGTTGTATAGCCATTGTAGCCTCCTGTAATGTATATAATTCCCTGTGGGATATTGACAAATTAAGTATAGTCGGTCTAGACTTATAAGTAAAGATAATCTTACTAATGAAAAGATTAGAAATACTAATAAATATGAAAAGTTCATGAAGGTCATAAGACCTAACTTTCATGAAGATTTCTACATATTCATTATATATTGAGAGTCTATAGTTATAATAGGGTAATGATATGTGTATTTAAAAGTAAGACGTTACTATTAGTATATAACAGAGGTGAATAAAATGGCAGTATCTGCAGATTTATATAGAACCTTTCTAGGGGTAGGCTTATATTTATCTTTTTCCCGTGCCGCAAAAGAATTAGGCGTGTCTCAATCCGCCATCAGTCAAAGTATTAAACAATTAGAAGGAGAACTTAATATGCCTCTCTTCGTGCGTACTACAAAATCTGTAGGGTTCACACCAGAAGGTAAAGAATTGTTTGATACGGTAGCTAAAGCTTTCTCTATTCTTGATAATGGTGTTACCCAATTACAAGAACGGGTTAGTCAAGCTTATGAAAGTTTAAATTTGGCTGCCACAGATACTTTGTGTCGCCATTTCCTATTGCCTTATTTCCACAAATGGCAATTACAAGAAAGTGAAATTGGCTTACATATCATTAATCGTCCGTCTCCTGATTGTGTAGAATTAGTACTCAATAAAGAGGCGCAATTAGCCGTGGTTAATGATTATGAGGGCTTGAGAGATAATCCTCAGCTAGAGGTAACTACGTTAGCTACCATTCAAGACGTCTTTGTTGGGGGCCCTGACTATAAAGGGGCAGGATTCTTTGATCAAGGGCGCCTTCTTAACGAGCCTATTTTACTCTTGCATAAAGGCTCTGCTAGTCGTACATTCTTTGACGATGTAACACATGGTGCTTGTCGTAAGCCTCGCTTTGAATTGGGTAGCGTCGATGTATTACTAGATCTTGTAGAAATCAATATGGGTATTTCCATGTTGCCTAATCATGTGGTACAACAAAAAATGCAAGAAGGGACGATTGTGCGCATCGATACAGATATTCCGGTACCAACACGCGACATTGTGCTTGTGCGTTCACGCTTGGTTCCTCAATCTGAAGGGGCTGCAAGATTTACGTCCTTGCTAGTTAATCGTGAAAGTACTCGAGATAAAGTTTTATAAGAAAAAGACATGTTTAAAGACATACTTTAGGAAACTTTCTTAAAGTGTGTCTTTTTATATATTAGTGTGAGTTTTACCGTGCTATATTATACTCCTATAAAGCAGTTGAGTTATATAATTCATATATGAAATATTTAAGTCTTATTTGCAATGATATTTATGGGTTATATTATAAGACTTTTACTAGATATAGGTTGACCCTAAGGGGTTGTTTACGTTAAAATTTAAAGATAGTTATGCGGAGGTATGAGCACATGGAATTATTAAAAGAACGCATTCGTGAAGAGGGGATTGTCCTCAATAATCGAGTGCTGAAAGTAGATGGGTTCTTAAACCATCAAATCGATCCACAATTGTTTAAGGCGATTGGTAAAGAAATCGCGGATCGTTACCGTGATGCAGGTGTACAACGTATTGTTACCATCGAAGCATCTGGTATTGCGTTGGCGTTGATGGCCGCGCTTGAACTAGACGTGCCATTGGTATTTGCGCGTAAGAAAAAATCCATCCTTATGGTAGATGATGTATATCATAGTGTTGTGTACTCTTATACAAAAGAAGAGAATTATGATATCACTATTTCTAAAAAATTCTTACCAGCTGGCGAAAAAGTGTTGATTATCGATGATTTCTTGGCGTCTGGTGAGGCGGCTATGGGCCTTGCTAAGTTGGTTCAAGACGCAGGTGATGAAGTAGTAGGCATGGCGATTGCTATCGAAAAGTCCTTCCAACCTGGTCGTGAACGCTTGGAAAATGCGGGCTACCGTGTAGAGTCTTTAGTTCGCATCAAAGAATTCAAAGATAATGGTTGTGTGTTTATCGAAGACTAATTATTCTGAGTATTGTTAGAGGGAATTATGAATAAAAAAGCAGAAAAATTCGACTTACTCGTTGCTGACCTTAACAAAGGCGGTAACACTTGGTTTACAAAGGAAGAAATGACAGACGATCTTAATACAGTTGTATATCATGGTCGTTTGGATGTTCATGAGCATAGCTTGCCTGTGTTCATCGTTGTAGACGATTCTGCGTTCACCTATGTACGCATCGCTATCACAACAACATCTATTGATAAAAAAGTTATTTCTGCGGTATTGAAAGAACTTAACACGTTAAATCAAGATTACAAGATATCTAAATATTATGTGAGCAATGAAGACAATAACATTTATATGGATGTGTCTATACCATGTTTGAATGAACAATTTGATCCTACTGTAGTAGTGAATCTTATGCTTGAAGTTATTCAACCGCATTTAGATGCTGTACATAAAGATATTCTTAAAGTAGCTGGCTTAGCTTAATAGAGGTTGTTATGAATCCTAAATCCTTATTATTTGATAAGTTTTTGAAAGAAGAAGAAATCATATCTTTTGAACGGAAGGATTTTGATGATGAAGACGGTACAGTAGTATATCGTTCTTATATCAAGTCTCCTTTATGGGATATGCCTTTATTCGTCATTCTCGATAACAGTATTTATAGTGTAGTTCGTTTAGTGTTAGGACCTGAAAAGGTAACAGCACAAAATATGAATGCCTTGAATGCGTTAATTAATCGTGACAATGCGACATATAAAAATTATAAACTATATATTGATGAACAAGATTCTAGCCTATACTTGGATTGCGTATATATGTGTGGTGATGATGCGTTCGAGCCTGCATTGATGTATGCGTTGATGTCTTCTATCGTAGATTATATTCCTGAATCTGTAGGTGAATTGAAAGCTGCCTTTGAAAGTGGTACTCACTAATCAATAATAGATACAAGTTAAGTGATCTAATGTTCGGAATTATGAAAAGAGGATAACCTGTTTATAAATGGGTTATCCTCTTTTTGTATGGATAAGAAAAAACATATAAATATTTTAATCGATAGAGTAAGTTTGTGTTATTATAAGATTGAAAAGGCAGTATTTTATTTTACAGATTTATTTAAAATTATTTTATATGATGCAATCTATATTTTTATAATAGTTCGGAATATAACGAATGATAAAAATATTTAATAAAAAAATATTCGAAAATAGTATTGATTTTGTAAATGTTAGGTGTTACAATTTGAGTACAAGAAGGAGGTAGCACCGTGAACTATGCAAATCAACAAACTCAAAGCAAGTCTACGGAGGCTATTTGCGCGTATTTGTCCCAGTCTGTTTTGGCTGGGCTTTTTTATTAGGAGGATCTATGAAGGTCGGTATTATCATGGGCAGCAAGTCTGACCTAGACACAATGAAAAAGGCATCTGCCGTACTTGATGAATTCAAAATCCCTTATGAAATGGTTATTGCCTCAGCTCATCGTACCCCAGAGGCTGTGAAGAACTTTGTCACACGACTTGAAGATGAAGGGGCTATCGCTTTTATTGCTGGTGCTGGCGCGGCGGCTCATTTACCTGGTGTGGTGGCGAGCTTCACTACATTACCTGTTATCGGCATTCCTCTTAATGCAACGGCTTTAAAAGGCATTGATTCTCTGCTTGCTATCGTTCAAATGCCATCTGGTATGCCTGTAGCAACTATGGCTGTAGATGGTGCTAAAAATGCAGCGCTCTTTGCAGTACAAATTGGAGCAGCTTTCAATAAAGACCTGAAAGAACAATATCAACAATATCGTAAAGATATGGCTGAAAAAGTCTTAGCAGACAATGCAGAATTACAAGGTGCTATTCATATTTAATCATGTAAATCATCGGCGATTAAATATTGGTTAAGAAAAACAGTTTATTTAGATATCTATTACATAGTTTGTATCATTAATTAGTTTGTATCATTAATTTATGATAAAGGAGAAAGATCATGGCTAACATCGATTTGGAAAAATTAACATTATTGTACGAAGGCAAAGCAAAACAAGTATATGCAACAGATAACAAAGATGAGTACATCGTTCATTACAAAGATGATGCCACTGCATTTAATGGCGAGAAACATGATACCATTCTTGGAAAAGGTGTTTTGAACAATAAAATTTCCTCTTTCTTCTTTGAATTGTTGAAAAAAGAAGGCGTACCAACTCATTTCGTTCGTCGTGAAGATGATCGCAACCAAACAGTACTTGCATTGAAAATAGTTCCTCTTGAAGTTATTGTTCGTAATATTGCGGCTGGCTCTATGGCTAAACGCTTTGGCATTGAAGAAGGAACTCCACTTAAACATCCAATCCTTGAATTCTGCTACAAAAATGATGAATTAGGCGATCCATTTGCCAATGAATCCCAAATCACAGCACTTGGTTGGGCTACTCAAGAACAACTTGATGTAATTTCTACAATTACTTTAAAGGTAAATGATATATTGAAGAAATTTTTGGCTACTAAAAATGTGACCCTTGTAGATTTCAAGGTAGAATTTGGTACCCATAATGGTGAAGTTTTATTGGGTGATGAAATTTCTCCTGATACATGCCGTTTCTGGGATGCTACAACTGGTGAAAAACTTGACAAAGACCGTTTCCGTCGAGATCTTGGTAATATTGAAGAAGCATATAAGGAAATGTTATTCCGTCTTACAGGTGAGCGTGCCTAATAGGGGGGAAGATGAATTACGATTCTGTTTTTGATAAATGGCACGAAGAGTGTGGTGTGTTCGGCATCTATGATAGGACCGTTGATGTAGCACGCTATGTATATTGGGGGCTATTTGCTCTCCAACATCGTGGTCAAGAAAGTGCGGGCATTGCTGTTACCGATGGTCATGATGTTGAACTGAAAAAAGGCATGGGCTTGTTGACCGAGGCTATCAAAGAATTACCATCTTTGCCAAGCTATATGGGGACTGGTCATGTGCGGTACTCTACGACTGGGTCCAATAATCCGCGTAATATCCAGCCTTTGGTTATTCACTACCAAGGCGGTCAAATTGCGGTGGCTCACAATGGAAACTTAACGAATGCCTTATCTATTCGAAAACGTCTCGAAGCCGATGGTTCCATCTTTCAAACGACGATGGATTCTGAGGTTATCGTGAACTTGATAGCCCGTTCTAAAGCAGAAACACAAGCGGAACGGATTGCCGATGCGGCGCGTCAAATTGAAGGGGCGTTCTCTTTAGTCATTACTACGAACGACTCTTTAGTAGGTGTACGAGACCCTCAAGGATTTAGACCACTTTGTTTAGGTAAAACTGAAAATGGTTATGTGCTCTCTAGTGAAAGCTGTGCTTTTGATGCGATTAAGGCAGAGTTTATTCGCCATATAGATCCTGGTGAAATGGTTATCATCGATGACTCTGGTGTGCGTAGTACTATCTATGCGGAACCAGAAAAAATCGACAAAAAACTTTGCGTCTTTGAATACATCTATTTTGCACGTGGCGATAGTCATATCGATGGTCAATCCGTATATCAATCTCGGCTAAATATGGGCCGCGAACTATATAACGAAACTAAGTATGATGCAGACATCGTAATGTCCATTCCGGATTCCGGTACAACGGCTGCATTAGGTTATGCTCGTGCATCGGGTATCCCTTTTGCGGAAGGTTTAGTTAAGAACCGTTATAGCGGCCGTACCTTTATTAAACCAAATCAAGAGGAACGAGAATTAGCTGTTCGTATGAAGCTAAATGCATTGCCACATATTGTTGGAGGTAAGCGTATCGTCCTTATTGATGATTCTATTGTGCGCGGTACTACGAGTGGTATCATTGTAAAAATGCTAAAAGAGGCTGGTGCTAAAGAGATTTATATGTGTATTAGCTCTCCAACTATTGAGTATTCCTGTCACTATGGCATTGATACATCAGTGCGTAAAGAACTTATAGCAGCTACTCATACAGTGGATGAAATTAGAGATTTTATCAAGGCTGATAAATTACATTACTTGTCTCGTGAAGGCCTATGTCGTGCTGTATCTGATATAAAGCCAGATGATTTATGTTTTGCATGTTTCAATGGTGATTATAGTGTAGCGGTTCCTGCGGACCAAGAGGAAGGGGTCAAATATGTGCTCGAATAAAACTAGTTTAACCTATCGCGATGCAGGTGTTGATATCGATGCAGGTAATCGCGCCGTAGAATTGATGAAAGAATCTGTTAAACGGACGTATACACCAGGTGTTGTTGGTGATTTAGGTGGTTTTGGGGGACTCTATTCCTTATCTGGTCATGCTATGTCTGATCCTATGCTCGTATCTGGTACAGATGGGGTGGGCACCAAATTACGTCTCGCTATCATGATGGATAAACATGATACTATCGGTCAAGACTGTGTAGCTATGAGTGTTAATGATATCCTCGTACAAGGTGCTACACCTTTATTCTTCCTTGATTATATTGCGGTTGGCAAACTAGAGCCTGTAAAAGTGGCGGATATCGTACGTGGTGTAGCTGAGGCGTGCGAAGAATCAGGCTGCGCTTTACTAGGCGGTGAAACTGCTGAGATGGCAGGTTTCTACGATGATGAGGATTATGATGTAGCTGGTTTTGCCGTTGGTATCGTAGATCGTCCTAAATTGATTACTGGTGAAAGTATCAAGGCAGGGGACGTTATTCTTGGGTTACCATCTTCTGGGGTTCATTCTAATGGTTTCTCGTTAGTTCGTAAAATTGTATTTGATCACAAGGGTTTCTCCATTGGTCAAGATATTCCTGAATTTGGCAAAACACTGGGAGAAGAATTATTAACGCCAACGCGCTTATACCCTAAAGCTGTATTACCGTTGATTAAAGAAGATTTAATTAAAGGTATGGTTCATATTACGGGCGGCGGTTTCTATGAAAATATTCCTCGCGTCTTACCTACGGGAGTAACGGCAGAGATCGATTGTGATACATGGCCTCGCCTTCCAGTTTTTGAAAAGCTACAAGAATGGGGCAATGTAGATTGGCATGAAATGTACCGTACTTTTAACATGGGCATTGGCATGATCCTCATAGTGGACGCTGCGGATGTGGATCGAGTAAAGGCAAATCTTGAAAGTCGTAATGAAGCGGTTTATGAAATTGGTCATATCGTTAAAGGCGAAGGTCCAGTTGTTGTAAAAGGGGCGGTATTTAATGACTAGTTCCGTAGCTAAAAAACGTCTAGCTCTATTCGCAAGCGGTAGAGGCTCCAATGGGGAAGCCCTTTATAAAGCCATGCAAGAAGGGTATATTAATGGTGAGTTTGTAGTTATCATTACAGATCACGGTGATGCAGGGATTGTTGAACGTTCTAAACCTTGGAATATTCCACTCATTGTCATCGAGCGTAGCGACTATGATTCTAAAGCTAGCTTTGAAAAAGCCCAGTTAGATGCGTTAGAGCCCTATAAGATAGATGGTATCGTTTTGGCTGGATATATGCGCATTGTAGGGGCTCAATTGATTGAGTACTATGAGCATAGAATTTTAAATATCCATCCTGCCTTGTTGCCATCCTTTCCGGGACTACATGGACATCAACAAGCTATTGATGCGGGAGTAAAGGTAACCGGTTGTACGGTACACTTTGTTGATGCCGGAATGGATACGGGGCCTATCATTATGCAGAATACGGTTCCTTTATTACCGGAGGATACAGAGGATACCCTGAGTGATAGATTATTGCCTATTGAACATAAAACATATAAAGAGGCGTTACGACTATTTTGTGAGGATAAGCTCACTATAAAAGGTCGTGTTGTATATATTGAAGATTGATGTGTAAGCAAAGGAAGACGTTAGATGATTAAAAATGCATTACTTAGTGTTTCTGATAAAACAGGTATTGTAGACTTTGCGAAAGGTTTAGTTGATTTAGGGGTAACCATTTATTCCACAGGTGGGACCCTTAAAGTCATAACTGAAGCAGGTATTCCGGCAAAATCAGTAGAGTCTTTGACTGATTTTCCTGAAATGATGGATGGCCGCGTAAAGACATTACATCCTAAGGTGCATGGTGGTATTTTGGCTATCCGTGATAATGCGGAGCATAAACAAGCTATGGCAGAACATGGTATCGAACCAATCGACCTTGTTGTGGTGAATCTTTACCCGTTCCGTGAAACCATTGCAAAACCTAATGTGTCTCTAGAAGAGGCCATTGAAAATATCGATATTGGTGGTCCTACGATGGTTCGTTCTGCAGCAAAAAATCATGCGTACGTAGGCATCGTAGTAAATCCAAATCATTACGATGAAATCTTGGAGATGCTCAAAGACCAAGGAAAATTGACTAAGGAATATCGCTTTGGTCTTGCCAAAGAAGCCTTTGCTCATACAGCGGCTTACGATGTGGCTATCGCTAATTATATGAGTGGAATCTTGCATGAAGGTCCTACACCTCCTGAGTATTTGAGCGCTTATGAAAAGGTAACAAATCTTAGATATGGCGAAAATCCGCATCAACAAGCAGCATTCTACAAAGAAATTGGTACAGCTCATGGCATGGGGGCTTTGAAACAACTACATGGCAAAGAACTTTCCTATAACAATATTGTAGACATGGAAGCGGCATGGAATATGGTATGGGAGTTTACTAATCCAGCTGCATGTATCATTAAGCATACGAACCCATGTGGTGCCGCTACTGCAGCTACATTACATGATGCATATATAAATGCGTACGAAGCTGATTCCGTATCTGCCTTTGGTGGTATTGTAGCCTTGAATCGTGAAGTAGATGCAAGTACAGCGGAGGAAATGAGCAAAATCTTCTTAGAAGTTATTATGGCACCTGCTTTCACAAAAGAAGCATTAAAAATCCTTGAAGCAAAGAAAAATATTCGCCTCATCGAGCTATCTAAGCCGGAATCTGGCCAAGTGAC
Source organism: Veillonella sp. AF36-20BH (assembly GCF_003602765.1). Taxonomy (NCBI): domain Bacteria; kingdom Bacillati; phylum Bacillota; class Negativicutes; order Veillonellales; family Veillonellaceae; genus Veillonella; species Veillonella sp. AF36-20BH. The sequence goes on along the minus strand of NZ_QTLR01000004.1, from coordinate 11,687 downwards.
AGTGAAAAAGGTGTCAGGTGGTTTATTAGTGCAAACAGAAGACGATCTATTAGAAGATCGTACTAACTATAAAGTTGTTACGAAGGTACAACCGACAGAGGAACAATGGAAAACCCTTGAATTTGCATGGAAACTTGTAAAACATGTAAAATCCAATGCGATTTTGATTTCTAATGAAAAGCGTACTCTTGGAGTTGGGGCCGGTCAAATGAATCGCGTAGGTTCTGCAAAAATTGCTCTTGAACAAGCCGGGAAAGCCGCTAAAGGCGCTGTATTAGCATCCGATGCATTCTTCCCATTTGGCGATACCGTAGAAACAGCGGCAAAGCATGGCATTGCAGCTATTATTCAACCAGGTGGCTCTATTCGTGACGAAGAGTCCATCAAAGCGGCTGACGAAGCGGGCATCGCCATGGTATTTACAAATATTCGTCACTTTAAACATTAACTAGTTAAGAATTTTTAGCGGATTGTTAAACACTATTAGGGCAAAATATCTATTGAATGGTCAACAATTATTGATGTTTGGAGTGGCCCCGTTATGTGTTTATATTATTATGGATTTGATGGCGTTTAGGCGCCGATGGAGGACTTATGAAAGTATGTGTAATCGGTAGCGGCGGCCGTGAACATGCATTGGCGTGGCGATTGTCCATCAGCCCTAGCGTAACAAAGGTATATGCTATTCCTGGTAGCGCGGCTATGTCAGATTGTGCAGAGCTAGTTGGCATCGATTGGCAACAAAGCGATCATTTAATTAGCTTTTTGAAAGATAATCAAGTTGATTTAGTTGTTGTTGGGCCTGAGGCTCCTTTAGTAGCGGGCTTAGCAGATGTACTTAATAAGGCGGGAATTCGTGTTTTTGGTCCATCCAAAGCAGCCGCTCAACTAGAGGGCTCAAAGGTATTTGCTAAAGACCTCATGAAAAAATACAATATTCCCACTGCTGCGTATGGTGTATTCCACAAGGTAGATGAAGCAAAAGCTTTTATTGCTCAAACAGGAGCTCCTATTGTTGTTAAAGCTGACGGCTTGGCGGCAGGGAAGGGTGTTGTAGTGGCAATGACTGTCGATGAAGCGAATGTAGCCGTAGAAGATATGCTAAGTGGTAATCGATTCGGTGATGCAGGCAGCACCGTTGTTATCGAAGAGTTTATGGAAGGTGAAGAGGCTAGTTTATTAGCCTTTGTAGATGGAAAGACCGTAGTTCCTATGATTGCCTCTCAAGATCATAAACGCATTTTTGATGGTGATAAAGGGCCTAATACAGGTGGCATGGGGACCTATGCACCGGCACCTGTTCTTACAGATGCATTGCGGGACGAAGCGATGAAAAACATCTTAGAACCTATGGTAGCGGCTATGGAAAAAGAAGGCATGCCGTATGTAGGCTGCCTCTACGCAGGGCTTATGATTACTGACGAAGGTCCTAAGGTGGTAGAATTCAATGCGCGCTTTGGTGATCCTGAAACACAAGTTGTATTGCCGCTACTGGATAGTGATCTAGGTGAGATTATGATGGCCTGTGCTAAGGGCACATTAACCTCTAATATGGTGAAATGGAAAGATTCCTCAGCAGCCTGCGTTATCCTTGCTTCTAAGGGCTATCCTGAAACTTCATCTAAGGGCGATGTCATCAGTGGGGATATTAAACAATATGACACAACCATTGTATTCCATTCTGGTACAAAGCTTGTTGGTGAAAATTATGTCACTAATGGCGGTCGTGTGCTCGGTGTTGTCGGACTTGGCAAAGACCTTAGAACGGCACTTGATAGAGCCTATGGACGTATAGAGCATATCGACTTTGAAGGCATGCAATATCGTACAGATATTGGGGCTAAGGCTTTTAAATAAAGTAACAACATTTTGAATATAAAGAAAACCTCTACATACATGCACGACGCATGCGGTGTAGAGGTTTTATTTTCTACCTTTTAACTGTTACCTATGATATAATAAATTAGATATAAAGAGGGCCCATCGACGTGTGATGGCGTTAGGCTCATCTCAAAAATTTGGAAACTTATTGATGACGCCTGACGTGTAGAAGTAAATCTTCTACACGTTAGGTGTTTTTACTATAGTCTATTTTATTTCTTAATAGCGATATACAACTATGATATATAATAAAGAACCGTTAGAACTGAATAGTCCGGTAGCCTTTTGGCTGAATTTTCCAAACGAAGAACGCGTATTTTGGGTGGATCGTCAAAGTGACCGCATCGTTGTAGGCGCTAAACGTTTGGCGACGGTCAAAGATGATGAAGATCGCCATAATTACGCTTACGTGTTTTATGGAGATACTTTTTTTGAGAACTCTAAGGACCCTAAATGGGCTGGCATGGGTCATGAAATGATTGCTTTCACCCATTACTACATCGTAGAAAATGGGGAGTCTTTCTACTTGCACGTTGGTGAAAGCGTCCCTATTACGGATTTCGAGGTGTCTCGAGTTCGCCATAACTACAAGGAAACCAGTGATGATAAGGCGGTTTGGGATAGTTTGATGAACGCTATCGCTGATGGTATTAGTAGCGGTGAAATGACGAAGGTCGTTTCTTCTCGAGAGGTACAGTTCACTAGCGAAACACCATACAATGTGGCAAGTATTTTAGCAAATTTAGTAGATAATAATCCAAATTGCTTTATCTTTGGTTACGAAAAGGATGGACGCACCTTTGTGGGTGCATCGCCAGAGATTCTAGTTCGCCATCGAGGTAGTGAAATTCTCAGCTATGCCTTGGCGGGGACAGCGCCTAAACATGGACCAAATGCGTGGACTAAGGAACAACTGTTAACGGATAAGAAAAATCTCTTTGAACATAATATCGTCCGTGACCGTATTGTGGAGATCATGAAATCTATTACTCCGGAGGTTATAATAGGTGAAACGGGTATCATGGAGCTGGCGCATCTCTATCATTTGCGCACCATTATTACTGCAAAGGATAGCACAAAATCCCTCGTGGAATGGGCAAAGTTGCTCCATCCTACACCGGCTCTCGGTGGTGAACCACGAGAAAAGGCGTTGGCATTGCTACAAAAGTACGAAGCTCATGAGCGCGGCATGTATGCAGCACCTTTTGGCTTTATGAAAGATATGGGGGACGGCATTGTCATCGTTGCTATTCGATCTGCCCTCATTATGGATAATGTTCTTTATGTCTATGCAGGATGTGGCGTCGTAGCCGATTCTGATGCGGATGAAGAATATGCAGAAACTAATAATAAAATGCGCACCATTTTGGATGCGTTATAATAAATTTCCAAACCCTTAGGAGTTGTTGAAAGGGAATATAATGAACGAATATATTGCTGCCTTGGTAGATGAGTTTTACCAACTCGGCGTCCGGCATGCTGTGTTTAGCCCTGGTTCTCGTTCTACGACGATGGCTATGCTTTTCACGGAGTATGAAGGCTTTGAAACATATATGAATATAGATGAGCGCTCTGCTAGCTTTATGGCGCTTGGCATTGCAAAGGCTCATAAAGAACCAACTGTGTTAGTTTGTACATCCGGTTCCGCAGTGGCTCATTATTTGCCCGCTATTTTAGAGGCTCAATATAGTGGGGTACCTCTTATCGTATTGTCTGCTGATCGACCTCATACCTTGTTGCATGTAGGGGCTCCACAGACAGTAGATCAACAAAAGATTTTTGGTACAGCCGTAAACTATTACGAAGAATTAGCGGTGCCGCAAGAGGACCATTACTACACATATCCACGCCAAGTAGCTCGCAAGGCGTATATGAAAGCTATGGACATCAAAAAGGGGCCAGTGCATATCAATGTACCGCTCTTTGAGCCATTAGTGCCTGAACTAGATCGTAAGCACTTTGAAGTGGGACGTAGTACTTACAAAGTGTTTAAACCTAATTACGGTGATGTATTCAGCTACCAGAATAGAAGTAATAATACAAGTAATGCAAGTAATACAAGTAATGCAAGTAATGCAAGTAATGTAAGTAATGTAAGTGACGTAAGTTATACTAAAAATACTACTGATAATAGTGCTAATAACGCTAATAACGCTAATAACTTTAATCTATTGCTTGCACAGTATAAGAGAGTCCTTATTTTAGCTGGTCCACAAATTAATGTAGATGAAGTTGAGTCTATTCATTCCTTTGCGGAGAATTTACAAGCTCCTATCTTGGCGGACCCATTGTCTAATGTAAGACGCTGTCATAAGGCTGGTGCTATTGATGACAATCATGAAGTTGCTAGCAATCGTAGTAATGATACAAATATGACTCAGGATAAACAAGTCTCTGATGTTGTGATTTCCACATATGATGCATTTTTAGCGGATAAAGAATTATGGCCTGTACTAAAGCCGGATTGTGTGATTCAGTTTGGCCAAATCGTTGTGTCGAAACGGGTACAGCAAATGGTAGCAAGTTGGGATAATGTGGAGTATATTGAGGTAAATCCCACAATGGACTCTATGAATCCAACGGGGAAAACCACCATGCATATGCAAGCAAGCATAGATATGTTTACGCATTTGTTCGCTGTAAAGAACGAATCTAATGCATATCTTAATAGATGGCAACGTTTAGAAGTAGCTGGTAAAGCTCAACTAAGTACAGCCATAGAAGAACCAAGTTCTTTTGAAGGTCGCACGATACGCGAGTTGCAACAGCATATTCCTGATAATAGCCAAGTGCTAGTGGCAAATAGTATGACCATTCGCGACTTTGATTACTTCTGGTTCTCTGGTGAGTCCGATGCCGTTCTTTACGGTAATCGTGGTGTTAATGGTATCGATGGCACCGTTTCAACTGCACTAGGTCTTGCCACAAATGGTAAGTCTACATATCTTGTAACGGGAGATTTGTCTTTGTTCCATGATCTAAACGGCTTAGCGGTCGCTAAAACGCAAAATCTAAATTTGACGATTATTTTGCATAATAACGATGGAGGCGGTATTTTTGAATATTTACTGCAAAAGGGAACAAAGCATTTTGATTATTTGTTCTCTACGTCACAAGGCTTAGATTATAGTGGAGCAGCTAAATTATATGGCTGTGGTTATACTAAGATTATTAATCCTGATGAATTGAGTCGTGTATTAGCTAAAGTTAGCACGGAATCTGGCGTTCATATCATTGAAATACCTACAGACCGGGAATATAGTCGACAGTTACATAAGAAATATACAAAAGTTTCAGTTGATATGGAGGCATTACTATGAGTCAGTATTTTTGCAGTATTGTAGATAATGCTTTATGTAATCCAGCTCAGCGTATGTATTTTGACTTGGGCGAGTACCGCTACGGTTTGACTGTGGTAGGTGAAGGGGAACCTATTGTATGTTTACACGGCTTCTCTGAATCGAGCTATACTTGGGATGCTATTAATCTGCCGGGGTATCGCGTGGTCCGTATCGATTTGATCGGCCATGGTGATTCAGATATTCCTGATGAGGATAAGGCCTATACCATTCCTCAAATGATAGAGGACTTGCATACAGTTATCTATCATATGGTTGGTGAAAGCTATTACCTCATGGGCTATTCCATGGGTGCTCGTATTGCACTTTCCTATGCGTTGGAGTATGAACGTGAAATCAAAGGTCTCATTCTTGAAAGTGGCTCGGTAGGCATCGCTTCTGATGCTGAGCGAGCAAAACGCCGCAAGGCGGATGAAGACTTAGCAGTTAATATCGAAGAACATGATGGTGCTTGGTTTGCTACACGATGGGCGGAGGTTCCTATTTTTGAAAGTCAAAAACAACTTTCAGAAGGGGTAGAGGAATTAATCTATCTACGTCGATCCAATAATAGTACGTACGCATTAGCTTGTACGTTGCGTGGCTCAGGGCAGGGCGTAATGCCTTATGTAGGGGATAAATTAGAAAAATTTTCTGTTAAAGGTTTATATGTGAGTGGCGCATTAGATACAAAATATACTACAATAGGAAGAGATGTATTTGGCAAGTTGCCAAGTTTTAATCATGTCATCGTTGAAGGGGCGGGGCATAATGTACATATAGAAAAACCGCAGATTTTTGAACAAGCGGTATTGGATTTTTTACAGAAGAAAGGTTAAATCCATGAGCAAATTTGATTGGAAAGTATTGGATCGTAATTATGAAGATGTAATTTACGAAACATATAATGGCATTGCAAAGATTACTATTAACCGTCCAGAAGTGCGCAACGCGTTTCGTCCTAAAACGGTAATGGAGTTAATTGATGCTTTCACAGTAGCTCGTGAAGATAACGAAGTAGGCGTAATCGTATTGACTGGTGCTAACCACGGTAAGGGCGAAGATAAAGAGGCGTTTTGCTCTGGTGGTGACCAAAGCGTACGTGGTCACGGTGGTTATGTAGGTGAAGACAATGTGCCTCGCTTGAACGTTCTCGATTTACAACGCTTAATTCGCGTCATCCCTAAACCTGTTATTGCAATGGTTAATGGTTATGCTATCGGTGGCGGTCATGTGTTACACATCGTATGTGACCTTACAATCGCTTCTGAAAATGCTAAGTTCGGTCAAACTGGTCCTCGTGTAGGCTCCTTCGACGCTGGTTATGGCGCAGGTTACTTGGCTCGTATGATCGGTCACAAACGCGCTCGCGAAGTATGGTTCTTGTGCCGTCAATACACAGCAGCTCAAGCGTATGAAATGGGCATGGTTAATACGGTTGTACCATTTGACAAATTGGAAGAAGAAACAGTTCAATGGTGTAGCGAAATCCTTGAATTATCTCCAATGGCTTTGCGCATGTTGAAAGGCGCTTTCAATGCCGACACAGATGGCCTTGCAGGTTTACAACAATTCGCAGGGGACGCTACATTGATGTACTATACAATTGATGAAGCGAAAGAAGGTCGTGACGCGTTCAAAGAAAAACGGAAACCTAACTTCAAACAATTCCCTAAATTCCCTTAATTGGGAGTCGATACAGTCCTATATGACGGACTATATTAACGGTTAAAACGACAAGTGCGCCTCTATAGGAGGCGCCTTTCTTGTAATATTTCTTTATTTATCATATTTCAATTATTATTTTTTTAGTTTTTACTTATTATTTACTATTTATTGGTAATTAGTGATTACTTATTAGTGATTAGGTTTAGATACGAGGTGAGATGATGGAGTGGTTACGTTATGGTGCACAGCACTACCCTAATCGTAAATGTATAAATGAATATACCTATAACGATATATACCGTGGTGTACTCCATGTAGCTCGTAATTTAGTGCCTTTAGACGCATCTCGTGTGGCTATCTTGTCTGATAACTCTGTGACCATGGCAATGTATGTGTTGGCTGCTATGCTAGTTCATAAAGAGGTACTTTTACTTAATGTACATCTTAAACCAAACGAAATAGCGAACCAATTGAATCAATTAGGTGTTACCACTGTATTACATAGTAAAGAACGACGTAATCAATTGCCTGATGCCGTTGAATCTCAAGTATCAAATTTAGTTGACCCTATAGTATCAGATTCTGTTGAAAATCAATTATCTCATTTCGTTGATTCGAAGACCTCTAATTCAGTTGTTGCAATTGAGTTTGAAACTCTAGAAAGTATTCTATCGGATTTATCGGTCGAGGACTTCTTTGATTGGATATTTGCGGATGCAGACATTGCTGCTATCATGAATACGAGCGCTACTACGGGGCAATTTAAGTCTGTGCCGCTTAGATGGGGACAAATTAAAGCTCATGTACAAGCCTCCCAAGAGGTACTAGGAAAAACAGAGCAGGATAATTGGCTAATGGTACTACCTCTGTTTCATGTAAGTGGTTTATCTATTTTGATGAGGTCTCTTTATAACGGGACGGCTGTCACTATTTTGCCTAAATATGATGAAGCTCAAGTTCTCAAACTTATAGAATCTGAGCAAATCAATATGATGTCCTTAGTACCCACTATTTTGACTCAATTAGAGCCACATATTACGCACCATGCATTACGTGTTATATTGCTCGGTGGAGAATTCATTTCTATGGCTCTCATTGAAGCTTGTGAAAAGAAATCTTTGCCTATCTATAAGACCTACGGCATGACGGAAACCTTTAGTCAAAGCGTGACCTTCTCTGTATTGGAGTATTCTCATAAACGAGAATCTGTAGGTAAGCCATTGCCTGGCATGCAGGTTCGTATCGATAATCCTGATACAGATGGGGTAGGCGAAATTCATTTGACGGGCCCGATGGTTATGACTGGTTATATCAACAAGGAACCTATCGATGGAGACTTTAATACAGATGATATTGGTTACATCGATGAGGACGGCTTTGTTTATATTTTGAATCGCCGTGAGGATCTCATCATTTCTGGGGGTGAAAATATTTACCCTAAGGAACTAGAGGATTTAGTATATACGTTGCCATCGGTGAAGGAATGTGCGGTTGTACCAGTATCTGATGCTAAATGGGGACAAGTGCCAGCCCTCTTTGTGGCCTTTCATGATGGTAAAAGTTTGCCACCAGAGGATATTCTAGCTTTTATGTCGAACTCTTTAGCGAAATATAAGGTTCCGAAATATGTAAAAGTATTAACCGCATTGCCTCGAAATGGAACTGGCAAAATATTGCGTAATGAATTGAAATTATAAAATTGAGGCGCCTATGAATAATATTTTAAACTTTAAAAGTATAACTACATATCGCCTTAAATTGCCACTGAAGTTCAATTTTAAGACTGCCAAGGGCGAGGTGAAAGAAAGAGAGACTATCGTTGTTCGCATTGAAGACCAACAAGGGTATGTAGGATATGGGGAATGCGTAGCTTTCACAGATCCATTCTATGCATTTGAGACCGTAGAAACCTGTTGGAAAACCTTAGTAGATGATTATATCTTTAATCTGCGCTTGATGCGGCCTAAGCCACTGATGACCTATGTACGACAATTACAATTTTGGCGCAATCGAGACAATATGCCTATGGCTATTGCGGCTCTAGAAAATGCGCTTATTCATCTTCATTGTGAACGGATAGGTGTAAATTCTGTTTCCTACATTATGGATCAACCTTTACAAGAGACAATTGAAAGTGGTATCGTCGTCGGTGATGTGCCAATAGACCAATTACTTGATGTTGTAGCGCATCATGTAGTAAATGGTTGTAAGCGGATTAAATTAAAGGTAAATCCTATAGATGGTTATGAACGCGTAGCTTTAGTTCGCAAACATTATCCGGATTTGGTCTTAGCGGCTGATGCAAATCGAAGCTATTCATATCAAGAAATAGATAAGGTCCGTCAGTATGATGATTTAGGTCTAGCTTGTATTGAAGAGCCCTTTGCGATAGCAAACCTTCAATCTTATAAAGATTGGAAGTGGGAGCATCTTAATCATGGTGATTGGAAAATCTATACGCCAATTTGTTTGGATGAGTCTATTTTAGGATATGATGATTTGTCCTATGCTATCGAATATGGTTTGATTGATGTGCTTAATATAAAAGTAGGGCGCATGGGGGGGCTTATTCCAACAAAAGCGGCTATTAATCTATGTAGAGAACGTCATATTCCCTATTGGATTGGTAGCATGGTAGAGTCAGGGGTTTCTAAAATGCTTCATGCCCAGCTTGCCGCATTAGGAGATTCCTATATGGCAGGGGATTTGTCCGATTCAAATCGATATTTTGAACAAGATCTTATTTTCCCAGATTTAACCTTTAAAGCGGGTATTATGCAGGTCCCTGATGGTGATGGACTAGGTGTAACAGTCTTTGATGACCGGCTAGAAGCCTATTGTATGGAGAAACGAACACTATGAATTTAATTGAATCCTTACAAATCGATGTACCTCGTATGACGAGCGACACTACATGTATTGCAAAAATGAATTTAAATGAATTTCATAAACAACCGCAAGGCTATTTAAATGGTGGTGCTACCTTAGCTTTTGCAGAAATTATTGCAGGCATGATGAGCAATGAGCTGGTAGGTTCTCATAAATTTGGCGTAGGCCAGTCTGTAACTGCTAATCACCTACGTCCTGTAAGATGTGAAGGAACGTTAACAGCCTTAGGAACATTACTAGTGAAAGGCAAGACCTCCCACGTATGGCGCTTTGATATGATAGATGATGTACAACGCCTTATTTCACAAGTGACTGTAACCTTGGCTATTGTAGATTTTGATAGATAAAATCCCATTGTAGTGGATTTAGTTATATTTGCTAATTAAGTTACGTATAATTTCGCTCTATATGAGAACTTACGATCGTTAAGTTAAGAAGATAATATGATAATAAAAGGACAGTATCTATTGAAAATTAGATACTGTCCTTTGTTGGTTTTACAATGTAAATAGCTCATCTAGAAAACGACTTAACTCTTTTTTACGGTTTCTAAACTCTGCCATTTAAAGTGTTAGAAAAGACAAAGATATTTATTTTCTAGTGATAGTATATAGGTCTTCGATATCAGGAATATCGTAAATTACCCATGTGCCATCTCCTAAATGACGCATCAAAACTCTTATATCTTTTGTCATATTCTTTTTATTATTTTGTATTGTTACAGTTACGGTAGCCGTATCATCATTATCTTCTGATTTTAGGTTTTTAACCTCTACATCGTGTTCTTTAAATAGGCGACCTTCAATAAGACGATCTACCATAGACTTATTATCGTCATTTGCTGTAGTTGTATCATTAGTAGGTGATTCAGATTTAAAGCTGTCAGGATCTTCGATATAGGTCCGTATTACGTCTTCGATAAGAGCTGGTCCAAATGTTTTGGTAGCTGCTATTGTAGCTTTACCAAGTGGGGTAGATGTATCGACATATTTATTGCCTTCTCGTTCTACAATATTTTTTATAATGGATTTTATATCTACGTGACGCAATGCTTCGTCTGCATCTTTGTCTTGTACTGCTTGGTGAATGATTTTTAATGTGTAGGCCGGTGTATGTGGCAGATACCACAAGAAGTACCATGCTGCGGCCATCGCTCCTACAATGGCTATGATAAGAGCGATAATAACACCTTTGGAATTGAACTTATTCACAGCGAATCCTTTCATGTTTCTATAGAGTCATTTTCATACTGAATATATACATATTGTAGCATATTGAGTAAAGAATAGGATGATTTCTAGTAAAGCCTATACCTAGTGAAGCTTGTAGAGAAAATTGTACTATTGTGAAAACTGATGAATTATGACGATATAAGGGGGATTCCTGTAATATATTATAGAGATACATTTATAAAAGCTATAAAATAACGATTATCAAATATAATCAATTATTTTAATAGATTTGTAATAATATTTTTTTAAAAAATAGTTGCATTGCTCTTAAATCCATGATATTATGTACAAGTAGTCAACGCGAGTTGATACGCGGCCCCGTGGTGTAGCGGTTAACATGTCGCCCTGTCACGGCGAAGATCGTCAGTTCAAATCTGATCGGGGTCGCCATTTTTTTTTACAAAAAATCATGCCTCGGTAGCTCAGTTGGTAGAGCAACGGACTGAAAATCCGTGTGTCGACAGTTCGATTCTGTCCTGAGGCACCATTTGTATTCCATGCGGTTGTGGTGGAATGGCAGACACGCCATCTTGAGGGGGTGGTGAGCGTACGCTCGTGAGGGTTCAAGTCCCTCCAACCGCACCAAAAATATAAGGACCTACAGTTTACTGTAGGTCTTTTTTTCGTTGTACGCCGAATAGGCATGACTAAACCCCCAGTTAAACTGGGGGTCAGTAAA